>CAMAYR010000127.1 GCA_945862355.1 Devosia equisanguinis
TATCCTCCCAACGCGGCAGTTGCCCGGCGGCGGCCCATGCCGCCTCGGACGTACGCCGGCGCAGGTCGCCATCGCTTTCCAGCGCCCGGCCGATGGTCCAGGCGAGCGCGCGCGGGCTCGCGGTCTCGACCTTCAGCGAAGCCTCGTCCGGCAAGGTTTCAGCCGCCGCGCCGCCGGTCGTGCAGACGATGCACAAGCCGCGGGCGAGCGCTTCGGTCAACACCATGCCGTAACCTTCGTAATGCGAAGCGAGCACGAACACGTCGGCCGCGTCGTAAAGCCGGTCCAACGTCGCATCGTCCACGGCGCCGTGCAGAGTTATCCGATCCTCGAAGCCTAATCGCTCGATCTGCTCGCGCAGCCCTGCAACCGTCTCGGGACTGCGATCCGTGGCGCCGGCGATGTCGAGACGCCAGGGCAGGGCCCGCATCGGCACCAGCGCGTCGACGAGCAGATCGTAGCCCTTTCGCGGCACGACGGAGCCCACCGCCAGCAGCCGGAACGGCTTTCCGTCGGTCCCCTTCGCGCGGGCGGCACGGTCCGTGCCCGGCACCGCCACGGTGATCCGCGCCGGCGGCACTGCGAAATCCTGCACAAGCGTTCGCGCCGTCGTCGGGCTCGACACGATCACATGGCGCGCGAGCGCCAGCGCTTGCGTTTCGAGGCTCTTCAACTCGGCGGCGCGCTCGGGCGTGATGCCGGCCTCCAGGCAAAGCGGATGGTGGACCAGCGCGATGATGCGCCGATCGAGACGCCCGATGACATCCGCCGGCATGGCGCCGTAGGCGAGACCGTCGATCAGCAGCACGTCGCCGGGGCGAGTGGCAGCGATGAGGCGCTGTGTCTTGGCAAGATCATCGGCGCTGGGGGCGGGATACGACCCGGGCAACGCGACGTGCTCGACCTCCACGTCGTAGCCCGCCATCAGCGCCATGACCCGCCGGTCGTAGGCGTAGCCGCCGGTCGGCAGGGACAGATCGCCGGGTATGACGAAGGCCGCTCGTGTCATGACCAGGGTCGCTCCTCGTCCTCGTCATCGCCCGCCCGCGCCCCGGCATCCTGCCGCGACAGCTTCACGCAGAGATAGCCTTAAACCGCAACCGGCCCCTCGAACCAGGCCCGCGCCAGATCGGTCTCGTGCAGCTTGACACGGATCTTGGCGAGTCCCTTGCCGTCCTCGCCCAGCGCGCCGTCGCGAGCGGCCTTGGTGATGGCATCGAACACGTAGCGGCACAGGAACTCGGTGGTCGTCAGTTGGCCCTTGAACTGGGGCAGCTCGTCGAGGTTCTTGTATTTCAGCGGCTTCAATGTCTCGGCGAGAACGTCGAGTGCGGCACCGATGTCCACGACGACGTTCTGCTTCGTCATCTTCTCGCGGAAAAAGGCGACATCGACGACGAAAGTGGCCCCATGCATCCCCTGCGCCGGGCCGAAGAACGGGTCGGGCAGCGAGTGGCCGATCATCATGCGATCACGGACTTCGACGGCGAACATGGGGTGCTCCTCTAGAGGCGGCCATAACGATGCAGCCAGAACCGCCGGGACGGGCGAATACCACATCGGTGCGGCCGCGAATTCGGTCCGGCGTGCGCGCCGTTCCGGGAAATGGCGTCGACCTCATCGCGGCAAAATGGGGTGGCGTCAAGGCACCCCACGGTTGGCCCGGGCGCCTTCACCGCGCACTGCAGACGCCTTCGACGAAAAGTAATCGTGATCCGTGGGCGGGCCACAGCGAACCCAAGCCGCGGAGTGGGCGCCGACATATCCCCTGCGGACTGCCAGCCAGCGGAGCCGAGACGGTCTCAGTGGACGATTGGACCTTTGAGCAGCCGCGCGCGATCGGCGGATTTGACCTGCAGTTGTAGCGTGCGGCCGTTGCGATGGATCTGCATGGGGATCTCCACGCCGGCCTCGCCCTGAGCCCAGATCGACTTGAAGAAGCCGGGCAGGGAATGGATCTCGGTGTCGCCGATATTGAGGACGATGTCGCCGGGCCGCAGGTCCGACTTGCGGGCAGGGCCGCGCCCCGACACGCCCGCGATAACGATGCGCTCACCGACCTCGGTGGCGAACACGCCGAGCCAGGGCCGAGGTGGGCCCTGCCGCTTGCCGAGGTTCTGCAGGTCGTCCAGGATCGGCTTCAGCAGGTCTATCGGCACGGCCATGTTGACATCGACAGCCTTCGGATCGCGCTTTGCGCTGGCCGAGATCGTCGCCGGGCCGGTCGGCCGCTCCTGCTGCTGGAGTTGAAGCGAGCCCAGGCCGATAAGCTCTCCGGCCGCGCCGATGACAGCCGTGCCGCTCCACGTCGGGTGTGCCGGCGCGACGAAGAGCGCCTCGTCGAGCAGGTATTCCCAGTAACCCGCGAACTCCTGCTTGGCGCGGATGCTGGCGACGATGGCGCGCTGGCGGCCACCGGCGGCGGCGACGACCACGGGATCACCGACACCGGCGCGCGCGGAGCTGCCGAGCGCGAGGTGGGGTGTGTCGATCCGCGCGAGCGCCTGGACGAGACCGAACCCGGTCTCCTGGTCGTAGCCCAGTACATGCCCCTCGACTGCGCGCCCGCCGCCGAGCGTAATCCAGATCTTCTCTGCCTCGGTGATCAGGTAGCCGATGGTCAGCACCAGACCGCGCTCGCCGATCAGCACGCCGCTGCCGGTGCGCTCGGTGCCGAGCGTCTCTGCGGTGAACGCGTCGGGAGGGACGATGGCCTTGATCCCGACCACCGCTGAGAGCGCCCGTTCGAGGTCGTATTGGAAGTCCTCGCGCTGTGGCTGCACGGCTGCCTCGCTCGTCGAATGAAAGTGCGATCAACCGAGGTGGAACCACCGAGGGCGTGAACCGCACGACAAAACGCAGGCTAGAGCCCTTCCAACGATCCTACGTCCGCTGGCAAGCCTCTAGTGAGGCGTCCGCGCCTTAGTTGACCAACAGTGCGGCGAGGGTGGTGTCAACTAAGGCGCGATGAACGCCTCACTAAGCCATTGTCACTTCTAGTGGCCCTCGTGTCGCGCCTAAATCGGACTGTGGTTGCGGCTATGATACGATTTAGGCGCGACGGGCCACTAGTGCGGGCCCGGCCACGCCGGAGATCCGCTGAACCGATAGCTCTATAGCATGTCGAGGGCCGTGTCGGCCAAGCGCTCGACAGTGGGGTTGAACGGGCGGGCTCCCAGAGTGGGCGTCCCGATCGTGCTGCTCTGCGCCAGCCCCCGACATCACAACTCGATTATCACCAGGCGAGCGCGTGCATCGCCGCCACGGGCCGGCCGGGCAACGGGGCGACGGCATGGGCCAAGGTTTCCGCCGTCAGCGTCGGCAGATGCACCGGGCTCGCCACGAGAACGGCGCGAATTCCGGCGCTGAGGGCGCCGCGGATGTCGGTGTTGAGACCGTCGCCGATGCCCAGCACGGCGGACTTGGCCACCGGCTTGCCGCGGGCCTCCGCGATCATCTGGAAGGCGCGATCATAGACGGGCAGATAGGGCTTGCCAGCGTAGATCACGGGGCCGCCGAGGGCCTCGTAGACGGCGGCAATTGCACCGGCGCACGGGATCACCCGATCACCGCGCGCGACCGTGACGTCGGGGTTGGCGCAGATCAGCGGGACGCCGCGGCTGGCCGGGCCGGCCAAGCGCGCGCGGTAATCCTCGGCGGTCTCGCGCTCGTCGTCGTAGAGACCAGAGCAGACGATCGCGTGCGCGTCCTCGATGCCCACCATGTCGAGGCGCTGGCCTTCGAACAGGCCGCGATCCCGGACGGGGCCGAGGTGCGCCAGCGGGGCGTCGCGATGCTCGTGGATGAGGCTGAGCGTCAGATCGCCGGAGGTGAGGACGGCGTCCCAGGCCTCGCGCGGCACCTTCAGCTTCGCGAGTTGCTCGACGATGGCAGCCGCGGGACGCGGCGCATTGGTCAGCAGCAGGACGGTGCCCCCCCGCTCGCGAAAGCGTTTGCAGGCGTCGACGGCGGACGGGAACGCGGCCAGTCCATTGTGGACCACGCCCCAGATGTCGCAGATCCAAGCCTCGACGCCCACGTTGTAAGGCGCGATGGACGCGACGATGGGGACGGGAGTGTGTGTGTCAGCGGTGCTCATGAAGGCAGCCTATTAGGCTGTTGTGCGCGCTCTGCCAACAGGAGGGATGCGCCCCGGCGTCGAGGCAGTTCTCATGCAGCTGGCAGCGCTCTCTCCAGGATCGCCTTGGTGTCGGACCATTCCAGGCCCTGGCCATAGGTGAATCTTGGAACACCCGAAAGCCGCGCGGCGATGAAGGCGTCTCCCACCACCTGTGGGGCGTGCGCCCGGATGATGCAGCCCGCCGCCGTCAGCGCAAGTCCTTCGAGCAGCGCGCGGGCGCGCATCTCGATCAGGCGTGGCTCGTGCAACATGGTTCTGATGCGCTCGAGCGCAGCCTTGAGATGGGTATCGTCGCCGGCAGCGAGGCTGAGATCGTCGAGCACAGTCTCCAATGCTTCGGGCTCCTTTTCCAGCACGCGCAACACATCGAGCGCCATGACGTTGCCGGAACCCTCCCAGATACTGTTGACGGGGGCCTCGCGGTACAGCCGCGGCATGCCGCCTTCTTCGACGTAGCCGTTACCGCCGAGGCATTCCATCGCCTCGCCGATCACGGGGGAAGCCACTTTGCACACCCAGTACTTGGTAACCGGGGTCATCAACCGGCGCCATGCGGCGGCGCGGGCATCGGCGACGCGGTCGAAGCTGCGCGCGAGCCGGAAAACGAGTGCGGTCGCGGCCTCCACCTCCAGCACGAGGTCGGCCAGCACGCAGGCCATGACGGGCTGCGCCACGAGCGGGCGGCCGTAGACCTGGCGCTGGCGGGCATGATGCAGGGCCGCGGTTACCGCGCGCCGCATCAGCGCGGCGGAGGCGACGGCGCAGTCGAGCCGGGTGTGCGTGACCATCTCGATGATAGTTGCCACACCCCGGCCCTCCTCGCCGAGCAGCACGGCGTGCGCCGCCTCGAAATCGACCTCGCTCGACGCGTTCGAACGGTTGCCGAGCTTGTCCTTCAGGCGCTGGAGCCGCAGGCTGTTGACCGTGTCGTCGGGGCGAAAGCGGGGCAGGAGGAAGCAGGACAGCCCGCCGGGCGCCTGCGCGAGCACGAGGAACGCGTCGCACATAGGAGCGGACATGAACCACTTGTGCCCGGTCACCAGGTACGGCGTACCGGGGCCGCCCTCACCGTCGGCCACCGCTTGCGTGGTGTTGGCGCGCACGTCCGTTCCACCCTGGCGCTCGGTCAGCCCCATTCCGATCATCGCAGCCGTCTTCCTGGCGAGAGGCAGGAAGCGGCGGTCGTATTGCGGGCGGGTCAGCCGCGGCAGCCAGGCCTCGGCGACCGCGGGGGCATCGCGAATGACGGGAATCGCGGCATTGGTCATAGTGATCGGGCAACAGTGCCCGGCCTCCATCTGGGAAGCGAGGAAAAAGGTACCGGCGCGTTCGACGTTGGCGCCGGAGCGCAGGGAGTTCTCGCCGTCGAGATGCTGCCAGGCACCGCAATGCAATCCTTCGTCGGCGCTCGCCGACATCAGCCAATGCCAGGAGGGGTGGAACTCGACGATGTCGAGGCGGCGGCCCTTGTCGTCGTGGGTCCGCAGTCGCGGCGGGTGGTCGTTGGCGAGGCGTGAGTGCTCGCTTGCCTCTGCGCTGCCGGCGAGCTCGCCGAAGCGGATGAGGCGCGCCTGCGCAGCCTGCCCACCCTCGCGCTTGATTGCCTCCTGGAGCGCGATGTCGAGCGCAAACAGGTTCACGTCGGCGAGAGCGGCCGACTGGTTGGCGTCGTCGCCGGAGGTCGGGGGCATGATGGCCATCGTCGAAGCTCCTGCCTGATGCTGATGCCCTGATCTTTGGACCCCGACCATTGCCAGAGTCCGCCTGGACGCGGCAATGCTGCGCCACAGTTGGGATTCTTCAGGAGTCCGCATCCTGCAAAACAAAAGGGGCCCCGCGTGGGCGGGACCCCCTAATTTCTGGCCGATCGGCGGCTCAGGCGGCGCGGCGGACTTTCGCCCGGTTGCGCTGAGACTGACCTGCGATCGTCTTCCCCTGGACTTGCTGCTCGTCGCCGCGGGTATGCTCGCGAACGACGACGCGTGAGGCGGAGAACGCTTTTTCCAACACACTCACCACGGGGGCCGAGGCTACCGCTCCACGCAAGTAGACGTCGAGCGCGGCGCTGCCGGTTTCCGGATGCGTATGAATGGAAAGGTGCCCGCCGCCAAGGGCGGCAAAGCCCGATACGCCCTCGCTGGGCGTCCCGGCATCAAGGTGCACATGGACGACGACGACGCCCGCCAACTCGGCGCAGCGCCTCAACGTCCGTTCAATGTGCCCGGCGTCGTCCAACCTGCGCGCGCCGAACATGTCGATAATAAGATGGCTCCCGGCAAAGCCGGAACCCAAACGATCCTGAAACCGACCGACTTCCGCCCCCTGCCGTGGCAGGTACCCGGACTTCGATACGACATCCCGCACGACGTGCGGGGGTTCACCATGGTCTTCCTTTTGGGCGGTGCTTGAACGAGTCAAGTCCATCCCCAATTGGAAGAGGGCGTCTTGATAGGCCATAAGACCCTCCCCAACCAGCAGATAGAAATCGACCCGTCCGCTCCTTACCTTGGGGGTTTGGGGATCATGTCCTTGACCTTAGGGGCAGGTGGACGAACGGCGAGGACCCCTATGAGGCTAACGCCCCTGTCACGCAAGTGAAAAATCCGCACAGCCGGCAAATAAATTTCGCCCCCCTTCATCCGTGGTTAACACAGCTATGCAGGGCACTGTTCCGGCAACCGAATTCACAGGCGGCAGCGCGAAAAAACGAATGGTGCCTCAGCGCTTCCGGAACTGGTCGATCAGGCTCCTGATTCCATCCGTTCTGCCCTGCTGAAGTTGCCGGCCTATCTCGCGGAACGTCTCGGCGTTGCCCTTCAGGACACCGCTGATGTCGGGAGTGATCTGAGGGCGCTCCCAGGAGCCCTTGACCTTGATGGGAACATCCAGCGCGGAAAGGTCGATCGACCCGCCGCCGCCGGGCACTGACGGCGTGCCCGACAGGCGCGGCCGAAGCACGACGTCGATCTGGCGCGGACCCAGGCTCACGGTGCCCGCACCCGTCACGCGAACGGCGGGGCTGATGGCGCGCAGATCCTTGGTCTCCGCGATGCCATTTCTGATCTGGAAGCTGGCACCCGCTTCGCTGAACTCCGTGCGCGCATTGGGCGAGCGATCGAGGCTGCCGATCCGCCCCTGCCCCAGGCCGCGCAACAGCTCGGGAAAGTTGAAGCCGATGATGGCGCCGTTGCTGAACGAGAACTCCGCTTTGCCGTTCAGCGTCTCCATGATGGCCTTTTCGGACGTACCGCCGCCAGCGACCGCGATCTGGACTTTGCCCTTGCCGTCGATCCAGTCGAACCCGGCTGCATCCTTCAAAAGAGGCAGGCCGGATACACCGTCGACGATCAGGTTGACCGCGACGCCGGCAGAGCCCTTGGCGCTAGGCTCGATCGTTGCGGTGCCGCGTCCGCGTCCGCCGTAAAGGCGCATGTCGTCGATGGTGGCGCGAAAGGTTCCGCTCTCTAGTGTGAGCCCGCCCTGCGTCGAGCCGAACTTGATTTCCTGGTAGGTCAGGCTCGCCACCGAAAGGCGCAGTTTTGCGTCGAGCAGGCGGAGGGGGGAGAGGTCGATCGGCTTGTCGCTCCAGCCGGAACGCTGGGTGAAGCCCTTGACTTGCGGGCCGGGGGGCCGGGGCGCGGTCTTCGGCGGGGCAGCTAAGTCTGCCGTGCCGCGAAGCTGCGAGGGGCTGGTCGTCTCCACGCTCTCGGGCAGGTAGCGGTTCAGATCGAGGGCGCCCAGCCGGATGGTGCCCTCGATGCGGGGGCGAGGGCCGCCCATGACGATCCGCGCGTCGCCCGACGCCTCGACCGCGTCGAGCCTGGCCTTGGCGTTGGTCATCGCGACCCAGGTGGGGCAGGTCTTGATGTCGCCCTGCAGCGTGAAGCTGTCGCCCCCTCCGCCCGATTGCAGGCTCACGCCGGCCCACTTGGCCAGCTCCCGGACCGAGGGCGCGTCGACATTCAAGGCGCCGTCGAGTTGCGCGCCCTTCGCTAAGGTGAGCGAGCCGTCATATCTGGCTTTGCCCCCGGGAGCGGCCAACGCAAGGCTCACCTTGGACGGGCGCTCCTCCAGCAACGCCCGTGGCGCGGCAAGCCGAAGCTGGAATGCCACTCGCTCGCCGCGCAGCGAGAGATCACCGTCGGCGTCGAGGGGGGTCGCCAGAGATTTTGCCGACACCCTGGCATTTATCGCCCGGATCTCCTCGGCCATCCCGCTGCGCTCGTCGCGATAGCGCACGGTGCCGTTGAGCAGGCGAACATCGCCCAGTGTGATGTCGGGGATGCTGGCGCGGGAGGCGCGGTGGGCTTGCGTCGCGGCGGCAGGCGGCGGTGGGGAGCCGTCGGACGGCGGCTGCGTGGCGTTGCGCAGCAAGTCCTTCAGCTCGGTCGGCAGTTCTTTGGAGGTGCCGCCGGCCTGCGCCACCATGATGGTCGCCGGCGGCATAAGCCCCGCGAAATCCCAGCTCTGGCGTCCGCGGGCGTCGATACGCAAATCGAGCTTGGGGTCGGTCAGTACGAGACGCTCTAGCACCACACGCCGCTCGATCAGCGGCCAAAGCGCGGCCTGCAACTCCAGACGCGGCGCCTCGAGAAACGGCGCGCCGCTCATGCCCGGTGGAGCGGACAGCGTGACCTTCTCCATCGTAAGGCCCAGGGAAGGGAACACCGACAGCGACGTGCGCCCTGCGACCTTGAGCACGCGCCCCGTTCGCACCTCGATCTCGCGGGCCAGTTGCTCGCGCAGCATGTCGACGGGGGCAAACGCGATCAGGGCGACGATGCCGGCGGCGGACAGGACGCCGAGGCCGCCGACGGTCCAGGCAACGGCACGCAACCAGCGCGAGCGCGTGGGCTTTTTCGCAATGGCGCGGCGGAGCGCGGGAGGCGACGCCGGGGCCCGGTAGCGCTGATCGAGCGTAGGGGGCGGGCCGTCCTGGCGTGCGTCGTAGGGCCGATAGGTCGAAAGGTCCGGCAGAGGGGGGGGCGGGGGACGATGAGGTGGGCGCTGGGACATGTCGGGATCGGACCAATCGAGGGAATATCGGCGATTCTCATGTAGCACAGCACCGTGGTTAGCGTGCAAATGTGTCACGTCTTGGCTCGGTGGCTTTCGATTACCCCGACATTTCCGCGCGGACCTCAATGCTACACCCCTCGGCGTCATGGCCGCCACGTATCGGTATCCGGGGCGGTCATGACGGATGTTGGACTATGAGTACCGAGATGTCGGGGCAATCGGGGTACGCAAGTGTCGGTTCAGGTGCCGCGGAGATGCCTCGGTAATCAAGCGACGGCTTGCCGAACCGGCAGGTTTCCTGCTCCAAGGCGGCCGGTGGCCCGCAGGCGGGAAAATGCTGCTCCGGTCGCCGCCAGCGGGAAGGGCATTGCTATGGCAGATGGAGACGAGAGCCCCGGGCCGCAGCGGGGCCTGCACCGCGGGCGCGTGGCGAAGGCTGCGCTTGCGGTCCAGGCGTGGTTGACGGCGGCGGTCGCGGCAACGGCGCAGCACACCGCCTCTACACCGGAGCGCGTCGTCGGTCTGGCACGCGCCTTCGCGATCGCAGTGCTGGCCGGGCTGGCGTTCCAGCTTGCCCAGCTTCCCCTTCCCTGGCTACTCGGGCCGTTGACGATCTCCTTGCTGTTCGCTGTCAGGGATCGACCGCTCGACCAGCCGAACACTTTCGTCCATCCCATGCGCTCGCTGATCGGTGTCGCGGTGGGCTCCAGCTTTACGCCTGCGCTCGTCGAGAAGGCTGGGGGGGCCGCGGTGAGCCTCGCGCTGATGCTGCCGTTCACAGCGGCCATCACCGCGCTCGGCGCACTATTCCTGCATCGGGTGGCGCGGTTCGACCGGCAGACGGCGTTCTTCGGCGCCTGTCCGGGCGGGCTTGCCGACATGGTGCTGTTCGCCCGCGATTCGGGCGCGGATCTGCGCCGCGTGACGCTGGTGCAGGCAGCGCGCGTGCTGACGATAGTGTTCGCGCTGCCGTTCTGGCTGCAATTCGTCGACGGCAAGCCGCTCGGCGGCGCGATGCCGGCGGGGCTGCACATCTGGGAGTTGACGCTCGGCGATGCGCTGGTCATCGCCCTCCTCGCCTGGGGCGGCTGGACGATCGCCGATCGTCTCGGCGTGACAGGCAGCTCGATTGTCGGGCCGATGATCATCTCCGGGCTGGCGCACGGGTTCGGGCTGACCGCGGCCAAGGTGCCGATCGAATTCCTGATCATGGCGCAGGTGACGATCGGCATCGTGATCGGCGCACAGTTCCGCGGCATCTCGCTTTCGGAGTTCGTGTCGGTGCTGATCTGGGGGCTGGCGCTCGCGGTGATGCTGCTGGTGGCGGCCGGCGCGATGGCACTGGGCGTGGCCCGCTTGACCGGGCTCGACGCGACCTCGCTGTTGCTCTCCTATGCACCCGGAGGGCAGAACGAGATGGCGATCATCGCGCTCATTCTCGGCGTGGATGTCGCCATCGTGGCCATGCATCATCTGCTGCGCGTGCTGTTCGTCGTGTTGACCGCGCAGGTCATCTTCCAACGCAACAAGGATTGGCGGCAGTCATAGGCGTCACGCGCGTTGCAGCTTTCCTTCCCGCCCGGGCTGCAGATAGGATCGCGCTGGGACGCTCGTATGCGGTCCGCTCGTTCCTGCTTGCGGCTCTGTCGATGACGGCAGCAGCGGGGGATAGGAGGTGCTCGATGTCGCGAACCCTGCTGGTCCTTTCCGGACTGCTGGCCGGCTATGCCCTGGGCGCGCTCGTCGGCGCAGGGCTTATCGAGGTTCTCTCCACCAACCGCCACGACAAGAGCCTCGAGGCGGTCATGACGGGCGCATTCGTCACTGGCCCCATCGGCGCCCTGCTCGGTGCCATCGCGGGGGGCATATGGCGGCGCACGAATTCCGGATCGACTTGAGGCATAGACGATCAGCGCCCAGCACGACAACGGCGGCACCAGGAGGAATGCGTGGGACAGCTGATCGAGGGCAAGTGGGTCGAGGACAATGTGCTCGGCAACCACGATGCGACAGGGCTCTACTACAAGCGGCCATCGGTGTTCCGCGAGCGGGTGTCGGGGGACGCAGGCGCGACTTTCCCGGCAGAAAGCCGGCGCTATCATCTCTACAGCGCCGTTGCGTGCCCGTGGGCCCACAGAGCCGTGCTGTTTCGCGTCCTGAAGAAGCTCGAGCCGCACGTGGCGATCCACGACACGGGGCAGGAGCCGGGCGGGCAGGGCTGGTCTTTCGGCGAGGCTGGCCACGTCGTGCCGGGATCGGGCAAGCGCGTGCGCTTTCTGCACGAGATCTATCAGATCGCCGATCCGGGCTGCACGACGCGGGTGACGGTGCCGACGCTGTGGGATGCGCAGAGGCAACGCGTCGTCAACAACGAGTCCGCGGACATCGTCCGCATTTTCAACGACGCGTTCGGTGCGATCACTGGGCCGACGCACGACTACTATCCCGAGCATCTGCGGGCAGAGATCGACGCGATGAATGCCCTGGTTCTCAAGGGGATCAACAACGCCGTGAACGGCTGTGGCTACTCCGTCTCGCAGCAAGCCTACGATACGTCCGTGAAGCTGCTGTTTTCGACGCTCGACGACCTGGAGGCACGGCTGTCGCGGCAGCGCTACCTGTGCGGCGCCGTGCAGACGGAGGCCGACTGGCGGCTCTACCCGAGCCTCGTGCGCTTCGATGCAATCTACTACGTCGGCTACAAGTGCAACCTGCGTCGGCTCGAGGACTATCCGAATTTGTCGGGCTATCTGCGCGATCTCTACCAGACGCCGGGTATCGCAACAGTCAGCGATCTCGCCGCGATGAAGCAACACATCTTCGGCAAGTCCGGTCCGATCGGCAGCAACGGGATCGTGCCGGCAGGCCCCGTGGTCGATCACACCCGCCCGCACGACCGGGGCAGGTTTGGCGGGTGAAGTCGAGGATCGTCAGAGGGGGCTACACTAAGCTGTGTCGCTTGGAATTTCGAACGCGCACTACATGCCGAAAGCCAACGCGCTGGTCGTGACGGGGTGGGCCACCTGCCGACCCTGCTACCCACCGGCGTCATCCCGGCGACGAGCGACGCAGCGCGTCGCGAGTGTGAGGCCGGGATCCAGGTTACGTTTCCACTGGAGCATGTCAGTGGCGCGCGCGAGATTGCAGCGTCCAGCCTGCCTCGGGTCCAGCATGAGCGACGAAGCAAAGACGCCCTGCGTGTATATCCTCGCGAGCCGTCGCAACGGCTCGCTCTACACCGGCGTCACGAGCTATCTTCACGACCGCGTGTCTGTGCACAAGCAGGACCTGATCGAAGGTTTCACCAGCAAATATTGTGTGCACACGCTCGTCTACTACGAGATGCACGACACGATGGAAGCCGCAATCCGCCGCGAAAAGCAGATCAAGGAATGGAAACGCGCTTGGAAGATCCGGCTGGTCGAGACCATGAATCCGGAATGGCTCGACCTGTTCGACGAGAGGACGGGAGCGATCCTCGACGGGCCGGCGGACAGCGAACGGCGCCGCCGCTGAGCGATCCCCCGTGGACACGTGACCTGGGTCCCGGCCTCACACTCGCGGCGCGCAGCGCCGCTCGTCGCCGGGATGACGGAGCGAGGAGGTTGGCGCGGCCCGACTTCTGCATCGGGTCAGTCACGTCGGTGGATGAGCGTGGAACGAGCGTGCGTGTCCGAAAGCGGACACGCAGTAACGGCCGCGGAGGCGGCCGCCGCTCACGCTAAAAATGGCGGGTCCAGGGGCCGGCCCCTGGCGCGGGAGCACGAGGGCCGCGCAGACCCTCGTATCGCCCGGCAGGGCGATCTCGGCGGGCGTCGGTTCGTGAGCAGAAATCGGGACAACTCGACTTCTTTCGACGTTTGAAGCTGCCCCGGAGTCCTTCAAGCCGCCTTGCCGAGCACCGTGTCGGCGATGGTGCGGAACTCCTCGTCGGTGACGAGGCCGCGCTTATCGATACCGAGCATCTTGACGGCGGTGAGCATTTCCTCGACCGCTTTGTCGTCGGCTTGCGTGTAGCCGAGCTTCTCGAGATTGTAGGTGATCGAGGCCTTGCCGCTCTTCTTGCCGAGCACGACCTCGCCCTCGCGGCCGGTCAGATGCGGGTGCGTGCCGAACATGGCGAGCGGCTCGCGCACGACGAGATCGACGCCGATGCCGCTCTCGCGGGTGAAGTTGCGCGCGCCCAGGATCGGCTTGTTGACCGCGATCGGGAGCCCTGAGATGCGGCGGCACACCTCCCCCAGCGCCGGTAGCTTGGCCAGATCGTACTGCTCGTAGCCGTAGAGCACGTGAAGAGCGACGGCGAGTTCCTCGGCCGCGGCGTTGCCGGTGCGCTCGCCCAGGCCGTTGGCGCAGGAGTGGACGCACGACGCGCCCGCCTCGAGCCCGGCGAGCTCGGTCGCCACGCCCATGCCGAAGTCGTTGTGGGTGTGGACTTCGACGGGAAGCCCGTTCGTGATGCGCTTCGTCCAACGCACCATGAACTTGATGGCTTCTGGCAGCGCGCAGCCCATCGTGTCGACGACGCCGATCGAATCGGGTGGAGCCGCCTCCATCAGACGCTTCAGCACGAACTCGTAGTCCTCCTCGCGCACGCGCGTGGTGTCGTAGGGGAAGTAGACTGTGTGCAGGCCCTTGGCCTTGGCGTAGGCGACGACGTCGATGCTCTTGCGAAGCACGTCCTCGGCCGTCCACTTGAACTGGTACTTGAGCTTGGGATAGCCGATCGGGATCTCGATGATGACACCGTGGCAGCCGCAATCGACGGCCTTGTCGATGTCGACCTTCATGGCGCGGGCGAAGGAGTAGATCTTCGACTTGAGACCGAGCTTGGCGATCTGCTTGATCGCCTCGAAGTCCATCTCGGAGACGGCGGGCATGCCGGCCTCGATGCGCTCGATGCCGACGTCGGCGAGCGCCTCGGCAATCTCGATCTTGTCCTTGACGGTCATCACGACACCCGGCGTCTGCTCGCCGTCGCGCAGGGTGGCGTCGTGGATCTCGACCTTGTCGGGGAGCTGGCGGCCCGCCTTCACCTCGGGCGCATCGTTGTACGGGCAGACCCACCATTGCCCTTCGCGGTAATACCGCGCGTCGTTGTTACCGCTGATGGGCGTGCCGTTGCCGTCGCTCATGGTGGTTCTCCTCGGTGAAGGTCTGCCGGGGCGCGAGGAGCGCCGGGCCGGCTGCGGTGGAATGTCGGGGCAGGCGTGCTGCCACGTACTTCTGATAATCCAGTTCCCGGCCGCGTGCTACGGGGTTCGGGCAGCCGGCCAACTCTATTGGGATCGTGAGGTGCTGGATCTCGGCCATCGCCCCTGGCGATCAGGGAGCAACGCGACCCGGCGCAAGCGCCGCCCCATCGGAGCCGGCGAGCGCAGCGAGCATCGGCGTGAGATCAAAAATCCATTCGGATGAGAGAGTTGGTTTGAACTCTCCCATCGCCACTGGCGATCAGGGAGCAAGGCGACCCGGCGCAACCGCCGCCCCATCGGAGCCGGCGAGCGCAGCG
>CAMAYR010000128.1 GCA_945862355.1 Devosia equisanguinis
AAAGGGTTGCGTCCGTGGCCGAAATCACCAGAATTGACCCCTGCGCTACAAAATCTTGATCGTCACCGGTTCAAACGAGCGTGGCGGGATGCTAAGAACCCCGCCAACCAATCGAGACGAGCGCCCCAACCAAGGGGAGTGCTCGCGAGGCGACAAGGCAGAAACTTCCGATACTTCGCCAGGAAGCGACCACAAGGACCCAGGCTGGATGGACGCGCGCGTCAAGCAGGATGGCCCCGGAGGCGGGACTACGGGGATGGCTCCCACCAACATCGCCGACCCGCAGTATTTTCACAAAGTCGTCGACTGCCAGTATGCGTGCCCGACGCACACGCCGGTGCCGGAGTACATCCGGCTGATCGCCCAAGGCCGCTATGCGGCGGCCTACATGCTGAACTGGGAATCGAACGTGTTCCCCGGCATTCTCGGCCGCGTCTGCGACCGTCCGTGCGAGCCGGCATGTCGGCGCGGCCGCATCCAGGTCGGCGACGAGGCGACCGCCAAGGACCCGTCCAGGAAGAACGCCGAGCCCGTCGCCATTTGCCGACTGAAGCGGGTGGCAGCCGACAACAAGGGCGAGATCGACGCCTTCCTGCCGAGCGTTCCGGAAACGAAGAACGGCAAGCGCGTGGCACTGATCGGCGCGGGCCCTGCTTCCCTCACGGTGGCGCGCGATCTGTTGCCGCTCGGCTATCATGTGACGCTGTTCGAGAAAGACCCCAAGGGCGGCGGCCTGATGCGGACGAACATTCCCTCGTTCCGGCTGCCGGCCTCGGTGCTGGACGAGGAGGTCGACCGCATCGTCGCGATGGGCGTGGAGCCGCGCTTCGGCGGGGAGGTCAAGAGCCTCAAGGGGCTGCTGGCGGAAGGCTTCGACGCGGTGTTCGTCGGCACGGGCGCACCGCGCGGCAAGGATCTCGTGATCCCCGGCCGCACAGAGGCCGACAAGAACATCCATATCGGCATCGACTGGCTGACGTCGATCGCGTTCGGTCATGTCGAGAAGGTCGGCCGCCGCGTCGTGGTGATCGGCGGCGGCAACACGGCAATGGACTGTTGCCGCAGCGCGATCCGCCTCGGCGCCGAGCAGGTCACCGTCACCGTGCGCTCGCCGCGCAAGGTGATGAAGGCGTCCGACTGGGAGCTCAAGGACGCGCTGCACGAGGGTATCCCGATCCTCGACAACCACAATCCGAAGTCTTTCGTCATCAAGGATGGAAAGCTCGCCGGCGTCGTGTTCGAGAAGATGATCGAGAAGGGCGTCGACGCCAAAGGCCGGCCGAAGCTGGAGGCCTCCGGCGAGACCGTCACCATCGATTGCGACGACGTGCTGATGGCGATCGGCCAGGACAACGCCTTCCCGTGGATCGAGCGCGACATCGGTCTCGAGTTCGGCGAGTGGGACATGCCCAAGGTCGATAAAAAGACATTCATGTCGACGCGGCCGGGCGTGTTCTTCGGCGGCGACGCAGCCTGGGGGCCGGAGAACATCATCTGGGCCGTGAGCCACGGCCATCAGGCGGCGATCTCGATCGACAAGCACTGCCAGGGCGAGGACATCACCCAGCGTCCCGGTCCCGGCCACACGCTCGTATCCCAGAAGATGGGCATCCACGAGTGGTCCTACTCCAACAACTACGCCGCGCAGAACCGTACCGCCATTCCCCACGCGGATCTGAAGGCCTCGCTCAAGAACCTCAAGCTCGAGGTGGAGCTCGGCTTCGACGAGGAGCGGGCGGCCCGGGAGGTCGAGCGCTGCCTCAACTGCGACGTGCAGACGGTGTTCACGGAGAAGCTGTGCATCGAGTGCGACGCGTGCATGGATATCTGCCCGGTCGATTGCATCAACTTCATCGACAATGCGCCCGAGCCCGCCCTTCGCGCGAGCCTGCGCGTGCCAGCCCTCGACGCCAGTCAGGACATCTATGTGTCCGACACGCTGAATACAGGGCGCATCATGGCCAAGGACGAGGACGTGTGCCTGCACTGCGGCTTATGCGCGGAGCGCTGTCCGACCGGCGCCTGGGACATGCAAAAATACTTCTACGTCGAGGCCAAAGCCTCGCAGGCCTCCAATCAGCACCACAATCTCTATCTGGCGTGACCGTCCAAGGGGGCAGACCTACGGGTCTGCCCCCGGACCTGAGAGCAGCGATGGCAATCGATGCGGCGTCAGACCCGCAGGGTCTGACCCCAACGTAGCAAGGCAAAACGGAATGTCCGGCATCAACGATTTCGTCGTCAAGTTCGCGACCGTCAACGGCTCGGGCTCGGCATCGGCCAACACGATGTTCGCCAAGACGCTGTTCCGGATGGGGCTCACCGTCTCGCCGAAGAACATCTTTCCCTCCAACATCCAAGGTCTGCCGACCTGGTACGAGGTGCGCGTCTCCGACAAGGGCTACAACGCGCGGCGCGCGGGCATCGACCTGCTGGTCGCGATGAACCCGCAGACCTATCTCGACGACCTTGCCGAGGTAGTGCCGGGCGGCTGGCTCGTCTACGACAGCTCGATGCCGCGCGTCTGGCCCCGCGCCGACGTCACGGTGCTGCCGATCCCGATCGCGCAGATGTGCGCCAGAAAGTGGGCCGATCCGCGCCAGCGCCAACTGTTCAAGAACATGGTCTACGTCGGCGCGCTGGCAGCGCTGCTCGAGATGGACATGGAGGTCATCAAGCGGGTCGTCAGCGACCAGCTCAAGGGCAAAGAGAAGCTCGTCGCAGCGAACCTCGAGGCAATAGACCTCGGACGCAACTATGCGACCGAGCACTTCGTATGCCCGCTGCCGATCAAGGTGCGCCACCACGACGGCGCGAAGGGCAAGATCATCGTCAATGGCAACGAGGCGGCGGGCCTCGGCGCCGTCTATGCCGGCGCGACGGTGTGCGCGTGGTATCCGATCACACCCTCGACCTCCATGGTGGAGGGCTTCGAGGCGCACGCCAAGCGCCTGCGCGTCGACAAGGATGGCAAGAAGAACTTCGCCATCGTGCAGGCCGAGGACGAATTGGCGGCGATTGGCGTCGCAATCGGCGGCGGCTGGAACGGCGCGCGATCGTTTACCGCCACCTCAGGCCCCGGCGTGTCGCTGATGAGCGAGTTCCTCGGCCTCGCTTACTTCGCCGAGATACCTGTCGTGCTCTACGACATCCAGCGCGGCGGACCATCGACTGGCATGCCGACACGCACCCAGCAGTCGGATCTGTTGTCGGCCGCCTACGCCAGCCACGGCGATACCAAGCACGTGTTGCTGCTGCCATCCGACCCGACCGAGTGCTTCTCGATGAGCCGCGAGGCCTTCGACCTAGCCGAGCGCCTGCAGACGCCCGTCATCATGATGAGCGATCTCGACATCGGCATGAACGATTGGGTGACCGACGCTTTCGCGTGGGACGATGCCTACGTGCACGATCGCGGCAAGGTGCTCGACGCGGCCGCTCTCGATGCGTTCAAGGACGTCAAGGGCAAGGAGTGGGGCCGATATCTCGACGTCGACGGCGATGCCATTCCCTACCGCACGCTGCCCGGCACGCATCCCAGCAAGGGCTCGTTCTTCACGCGCGGCACCAGCCACGACGAGTACGCGCGCTACACCGAGAACGGCGACATCCACGCCCGCGTGATCGACCGCATCCGCGCCAAGTTCGACACCGCCGCCACGTTGGTGCCCAAGCCCGAGATCGACATCCGCGACAAGGCCGGCAAAGTCGGGATCATCTACTTCGGCTCGACGCGGCCCGCCGTCATGGAAGGCCAGGACGAGCTCAACGCGGCGGGCTACAAGCTCAACTCCATGCGGCTGAGGGCGTTCCCGTTCGGCCAGGAGGTGCGCGATTTCTGTGCGGCCCACCAGACGCTGCTGGTGATCGAGCAGAACCGCGACGCGCAGATGCGCTCGCTATTGATGACGGAAGCCGACGTGCCCGGCACGAAGCTCATCGCCACGCTCAACTACGACGGCAGCCCGCTCACCGCCGAGTGGGTGCGTACCGCCGTTCTGAAGCACATCACGCCGGCCAAACAGGCGGCGGCAGAGTAGCATCCCCCCATCTTCCCGCCCTGCTGGGAGAGGGAACAATAAGAGCTAGACACCATGTCCTACATCGCCAAGCCCATCGCCCATCATCCCGCGCTGCCGAAGAACGAGCTCGGCCTCACACGCCGCGAGTACGAAGGCTCGATGTCGACGCTGTGCGCCGGTTGCGGACACGACTCGATCACCGCCGCGATCATCGAGGCGTGCTACGAGTTGTCGATCCCCGCGCATCGCATCGCCAAGCTGTCCGGCATCGGCTGCTCGTCGAAAGCGCCGACCTACTTCCTCGGCAAGAGCCACGGCTTCAACTCCGTGCACGGCCGCATGCCGTCGGTGACGACGGGGGCCAACATGGCCAACCAGGATCTCGTATACATCGGCGTCTCCGGCGACGGCGACACCGCCTCGATCGGGCTCGGCCAGTTCGCGCACGCCGTGCGGCGTCGGCTCAACATGACCTACATCGTCATGAACAACGGCTGCTATGGTCTCACGAAAGGCCAGTTCTCAGCGACCAACGACAAGGCGAGCCCGTCGAAGAAGGGCGAGGCCAATCCGTTCGATCCGATCGACCTGTGCCAGATGGCGATCCAGCTCGGCGCCGGCTTCGTCGGCCGCTCGTTCTCCGGCGACAAGAAGCAGCTCATACCGCTGATCAAGGCCGCCATCGGCTACAAGGGGTTCGCGTTCCTCGATGTCATCTCGCCGTGCGTGACCTTCAACAACCACTCCGCCTCGACGAAGAGCTTCGACTACGTGCGCGCGCACAACCAGGTGATGGGGCCGCTCGACTTCGTCGCCGAGCAGTCCGAGATCACGGCCGACTACGCGGAGGGCACCTCTCACACCGTGACGCTGCACGATGGCGGGCGGCTGATGCTGCACAAGCTCGGCTCGGGTCCGGACGGGGGCCACGACCCGCGCGATCCGGACGCGGCGATCGCCGCCATCCGCTCGAATGCGAAGAAGGGCGAGATCGCCACCGGCCTGCTCTACGTCAACGAGGAGCAGATCGACCTGCACGACGCGATCGGCACCACGAAGCGCGCGCTCAACGAGGTGCCGTGCGCGGAGCTGTGCCCCGGCTCGAAGGCGCTCGATGGGATCAACGCGCGGTTCCGCTGACCACTCGAGAAACTGCGTGAAAGACGAAGGCCGCGCCCCGGAGCTCCGGTGCGCGGCCTTCTCATTGTTTCACGCGGGTGTCGCTCAGGCCTTCAGCTTGAGCAGGCTGTCGGCCGTTCCGTGGCAGAACTTCGCCATGTCGGCGGGAGAGAACGAGCACTCCTCGAGGAATTTCCGGCCCTGCTCGTTGTGGGAGTAGGGGTAGTCGACCGAGAACATGATGCGGTCGAGACCAAACGTCATGATCGCGGCAACGAGCGGCGGCTGGGTGAAGATGCCGCTCGTCGTCAGCCATACCTGCTCGAGGATCTGCTGGCTCACGGGCCGCTGCAGATGGCGGATGTGGGGAGCGCCGACGTCGTCGATGCGGGCGAGCATCAGCGGCAGGCCCTCGCCCATGTGACCGATCACCAGCTTCAGCTTGCGGTGCTTGTCGAGCGTGCCGGCAAGAACCATGCGCAGGACGTGGATCGCCGTCTCGGAGTGCCAGCCCCAACCGGCGGTGCTGATCGCGATACCGGCGCTGCCGGGCAGGCCGCTGTAGTAAGCCTCCTTGACGGCCGGCGGCGGCATGTGGGGGTGGATGTAGACCGGCACGTCGAGCTGGACGGCTGCGGCAAGGACGCTGTCGAAGCGCGCATCGTCGAGGAACTTGCCATCGATGGTGCCGTTCACGATCGCGCCGCAGAAGCCCAGCTCCTTGACGCAGCGCTCGAGCTCCTTGGCGCAGGCCTCGGGGGCTGCGAGCGGGAGGTGCGCGAAGCCGGCGAACCTTGTCGGATGCTTGTGCATGGCATCGGCGAGGCCGTCGTTCACGCCCTTGGCGACGTCGATGCCGACCTGGCCCTCCATCAGCTCTGCGCCGGGACCGGAGACCGACAACACCTGAACGGTAATGCCGTTCTTGTCCATCGAGTCCAGCCGCTGCTGGCCGAGATCAGGCAGGAAGTCGAGCGGGCTCTTCACGCCCGGCAGCGTCACCCGATCGACGAAGCCGCGCTTTTTCTTGGCCTCCGCGCTGATCTTCGAGACGGCGGACGGTATTGTGAAATGCTCTTCCAGTGCGACGACGCGCATTCGCGGTTCTCCTCGTTCCATTACCTCGGGGGATTGTCGTCAGGTATTGAGCGCGGCCGGCGGGCGAGGTCAAGCCGGCAGCAGGTGCGCGATACCGAGACCGTCGGCAACCTTGTCGAGTGCGGCGCGCAGCGACGGCGGCACGGGAATGCCATCGCGCGTGCGCTCCTCGCGAACGGCTGAGGCGCGATCCCCGGGCAAACGGATCTCGTCGACGCCGGGCAACCTGCCAGAACCGCGGATGTCACGCGCGATCGCGTCCACCCGTCGCTTGAAGGCGTTGGCGTCACCGAAACGCGAGATCGACAGCGCTAGAACGGCCTGTCCCGTGTTGGATGCCAGCGCGTCGGTCGGCTCGCGGCCGAACTGGCCACCGTTGAGTGTCGCGCCGATCAGGCCGATCATCAGCGACAGGCCGTAGCCCTTGTAGTCGCCGATCGGCAGCAGCACGCCATCGTCGGCCTTGTTCGGATCTGTGATCGGATTGCCGTCGCGGTCGATCACCCAGCCGACCGGCATCGGCTCGCCGCGCTGCTGGGCCATCTGCACCTTGCCGTTGGCGGCTATGCTGGTCGCCATGTCGAACAGGATCGGCGGCTCCTCCAGCCCCGGCACGGCGAACGCGATCGGGTTCGTGCCGAGCAGGCGCTCGAAGCCACCCCACGGCGCCATGAAGTTGTTGGAGCCTACGGCCAGATAGATACCGATCATATCGTGGGGCAGCATCTGCGAGGCCCAGATCGAGGCTGCGCCGGCATGGTTCGAGCCGCGCACGCCGACCCAGGCCGCACCTTGTGACTTGGCCTTCTCGATCGCGACCTCGGTCGCGCGCGCCATCACGAGATGGCCGAGCGCATTGCCTCCGTCGATGTGTGCGGTGGCCGGCCCCTCGATGTCGACCACGATCGCGCCGTTGGGATCGACACGGCCGGACCGCAACCCTCCGACATATTGCGGCAGGCGGAAGATGCCGTGCCCGTCGGAGCCGTTGAGATCGGATTCGACGAGGAGACGGCCGGCCTTGGCCGCGTCGACCTCGGGCACGCCGGCCTTGGCGAAAGCGGCGGTGGCGAATTCCACGACGGCCTGAACGGGAATGTGGGTGGCAGTCATGGCGGGCATCCAGAACTGAGCGGTCTTCGCATGGCAAAGGCCCGTAGTGTCTAGCTACGGGCCCTTGGTATGTCCATCGAGCAGGGCGGCGTCTCTACTTCTTCGTCGGCGGCGTTGCTGCCTTCAGCCCTCGCGCCTTGGCGACCTTGCCCCAGCGCTCGCGCTCCTGGGCGATCCATTTGCGGGTTTCATCCTGACCCGTCACGATCGGCTCGATGCCGACCGCGTCCATGCGCTGGCGCACGTCCTGCATCGCCGCGAATGCCTTCATCTCGGCGGCGATGAAAGCACGGATCGGGCCGGGGGTCTGGGCCGGCACAGCGACGATGTTCGTGAAGCCCGCCTCGAATCCCTTGATGCCGGCCTCCATTGCGGTCGGCACCTCGGGGAACTTCGCCATGCGGCGGGCGTCGGAGATCGCGAGCGCGCGGATCTTTCCGCTCTGCACGTAGTCGAGCATCACGCCGGCCACGATAAACGCCCCGTCGATGTTGCCGGCGAGCAGCTCGGTGATGGTTGGCGCTGCGCCGCGGAAAGGCACGTGGGCCGCATCGAAGGGGGCACTCATCTTCAGGTACTCGAGGGCGAGGTGGCCAGGCGAGCCGATCCCGGCCGAGCCGAAGTTCAGCGACTTCGTCTTGCTGTAGGCCAGCAGCTCCGCCCAGGTCTTGGCCGGGGTCTTGGGATGCACGGCGAGCATCAGCACCACCTTGCCCAGCTGGCCGACGGTAGCGATGTCCTTGTCGAGATCGAAATTCGTCGAAGTGCCCAGATGTGGGTTGACGGTCCACAGATTGTCGACGGCGATCATCCAGGTCAGACCGTTGGGCTCGGCGCGAGCCAGAGCCGCTGCACCGACGTTGCCGGCAGCACCCGGGCGGTTCTCGACCACCACCGCGCGGCCGTGTCGCGTGCCGACCTTGTCGGCGAACAGGCGTGCGACGATATCGAGGGGACCACCGGCTGGAAACGGCACGAGCAGGCTCACGTTGCCTGCCGGCAGTGGATTGGCACCTTGCGCCAGCGCGGCGCCCGCAGGCAGCACCAACGCCAGCACGCACGCCGCCGCAGCGCTCATCAGCCAAGCTGGTCTCATCGCAACCTCCCGTCTCTGTCAGAGCTCTCGCGTGCCGTCGTCTCGTCCGGCCCGGGGCTCGAGCACAGTTAGCATGGCAGGCGACACGACCCCATAGGTCGTTGGGAGAACACTGGAGGCCGTCCCGCAACCACGCGGCACGGGGCTGGCGTGCATGGCTCCTCCCTTATTCGGGCGCCATGAGCCCCGCTGTTGGACAGCGCCGCCCAGAATTCGACACCGAAACACCGCGTAACCAGCGAAACCGGGCCGCATTGAGCAGCCATTGTCGCGGACAGTTTGAAACTATTTCCCGGGAGCTTGTCATGATTTTTCGACGCCTCGTACTCATCGCTGCTGCTGGCGCCCACCTCGCAATGTCTCTCACAGCACCTGCTACCGCCAGCGACGGGCCACGCATCTCCGGCCCTGCCGTGCACGAGAACCTCGCGATCTATTTCATCCACGGACCATCCGCCCCCGGCCCGGTGCCACTCACGCTGAGGGAGGCGATCACTGCGGGGACCGTGACCGTGCATGAGACCGGCAGTGTGAGCCGCCTCAGCATCGAGAACAGCGGCGACAGGGAAGTGTTCGTGCAGGCCGGCGACATCGTCAAAGGCGGCCAGCAGGATCGCGTGCTCACGATCAGTCTCATGGTGCCGCCGCGCTCCGGCCGGCTCGACATCGGCGCCTATTGCGTAGAGCAGGGCCGCTGGTCCCAGCGCGGCAAGGAGGACGTCAAGCGTTTCGCCAGCGCGGAGAAGGCCATCCCTTCGAAAGCCGCCAAGCTCGCCATGCTGATGCCGACACAGCCGCGCGAAGCGCCCCGGCAGCCTGGCGCGGCCGATCCCGCGATCACCAACCTCAACACGCGCGCGCCGTCCTACATCACGCTCGAGCAGCGCATCGGCGCAAGCGATACCGGCTCACGGCAGTCGCAGGTGTGGTCGAGCGTGGCCGCTGCGCAACGCAAGCTGACGGCGAACCTTGGTGCGCCTGTCACCGCCGCCGCATCGGCTTCCAGCCTGCAACTGTCACTGGAGAACGATAAGCTCAACGCTGCCCGCGCCGCGTTCATCGCAGCCCTTGAGCCCGCAGCGCGCGACAACGACATCGTCGGCTTCGTGTTCACGGTCGGCGGCAAGCTCAACAGCGGCGACATGTATGGATCGAACGGACTATTCCGTAAGATGTGGAGCAAACAGCTCGAAGCCGCCGTCACCGAGGCGATCACCGAGCAAAACGCGCCTGCTGGCCAACCACCCGCACCCGCAGCAGTCGCGGCGTTCATCGCGAGCGCCTCCAACGGGACAGCAGTGGCCACCACTCTGCCCACGGCAATCGCGACAAGGGAAACACGGACCTCGGACATCGCGATACAGGCTGAGATGCGCCGCAGCACGGGTGGGCTCGTCCACCGGGCCCTCGTGGCAAAATGAAGGTCGCCCAGGCGGTCACGCGACACCGCGCACACCCACCTGCCCCGCTCATCGTTTGGATTCTCAATGCGTTCCAGAACGTTACGTGAAACGCATCCAAAAAGAGAACAAATAATGTACTTTTAGCTGGACGATGGCTGTTCTCTATGTCACGTTCTTTCTACGTTCTTGCCACGGCCTGCCTCAAACAGAACATGCCAGGGCCAGAATCGAAGTCGATCAGAAGCCTGGGTTCAATAGTAAGCGTAACTGTCGGTCAGTGATGCGTAGCGCCCTCCAGGCGCACTAGTGTGGCGTTGCCCGGCGTCCCCCGCCGCCGGGCCACTTTCCCCGCAACGTCCGGCCTCTACGAGCACCCCCATGCGCACGTTCCTGATCTCCTACGACCTCGCCGCACCGGCTCGCAACAAGCACGCCATGGCGACCGCCATCATGTCGCTCGGCAGCTCATGGGCGCGACCGCTCGAGCAGACCTGGTATGTTCGCGCCGAGTCCGGCGAGTGCGAGATCGAGAGCCGACTTGCATACCTCCTAGACGACGAGGATGGTCTGATCGTCCAGGCCGTCGCGGAGGACGCCGTCATGACCAACACGCGCCTGCGCTGGTTCCGTCAGCGCCGTCCGGCGTTCGAGCTGGAGGCCGGCGGTAACGTCGTTGCCTTCCCGTGCCCTCCGGCCGCCCAGGCCGAGCTGCCGCTGGCAGAGGCGTCCTGATAGCGTTCGACAGAGCCGCCGGCCCGCATTGAAGTTCGGTTTGCCCGCGGACGTCGAATGATTACATTTGCCAAACGAAAGCGGGCCGACGCGGGTAGCGCCGGCCCGTTCTGCGTCATCGGTCCGTGGATCGGCGGCGCGGCCCGCTCAAGCCGACGCTACAGAGGACGGCGCGCCGGCGCGAAGGGTGTCGGTCAGCGCAATCGCGCTCATGTTGAGCAGTCCCCGCACGGTAATCGAGGGGGTCACGATGTGGACGGACTTCGCTGCCCCCAGCAGCATCGGCCCGAGCACGACCGCGTCGGAGGCCACCTTCAACATGTTGAAGGCGATGTTGGCCGCATCTAGTCCTGGCATCACCAGCAGATTGGCCTGGCCTCGTAACCGCGAGTTGGGAAATATCTCCTCGCGAATGAACGGCGACAGCGCCGCGTCGGAGTGCATCTCGCCCTCGACCTCGAGTTGCGGCGACCACGCGTTGAGTATCCCCAGCACCTCGCGCATCTTGTTGGCCGACGGCGTTGCCTCCGAGCCGAAGTTCGAATGCGACAGCAGCGCGACCTTCGGCTCGATGCCGAAGCGGCGGAGCTGATCGCAGGCGAGCAGGGTGATCTCGGCAAGCTGCTCGGGGGCTGGATCGTATGTGACGTAGGTGTCGGTCATGAACAGGGGGCCCTGCGGGAGGATCAGTCCCGACAGCGTCGCGAAACCGCGCACCCCGCCCTGCTTTCCGATGACCTGAGCGACGTGGCGCAAGTGCGCGTGATAACGGCCGACGCTTCCGCAGATCATGGCGTCCGCATCACCACGCCGAAGCAGCAGGCCGGCAACCACGGTGGAGCCCGCCCTCACGATGCGCTGTGCATGGCTCGGCGACACGCCTTCGCGCTCGACCAGTCGCTGATATTCCTCGGAGATAGCCACCACCCGCGGGTCCGTCATCTGGTCGAACAGCTCGAAGTCCTGATCGACGCGCATCCGCAGGCCGAGATGCGTGATCATCCGGGTGATGTTCTCGCGGCGGCCGACGAGCACGGGGCGGGCTATACCTTCCGCGATCACCTGGCTTGCTGCCTGCAGGACGTAGGGATGCTCGCCTTCGGCATAGACGATCCGCTTGGGCGCCCGGGTGTGCTCGCGCTTGGCCGTGTCGAACATCGGCTTCATCAGGAAGCCCGAGCGGTAGACGAAACCGGACAGTTTCTCGGCATAGGCCTCGAAGTCGCGGATCGGCCTGGTCGCGACGCCCGTTTCCATTGCCGCCCGGGCGACGGCTGGCGCGATCTCGGAGATCAGGCGGGGATCGAAGGGCTTGGGCAGGAGATAGTCGGGCCCGAACACCAGCGTGTCCTCGCCGTAGGCCGACAACACGATGTCGGAGGCCTCGCTCTCCGCGATGGAGGCGAGCGCTTTGACGGCTGCGTTCTTCATTTCCTCGTTGATGGTCGTCGCGCCGACGTCGAGGGCACCGCGAAAGACGAACGGGAAGCAGAGAACGTTATTGATCTGATTGGGGAAGTCCGTCCGGCCGGAGGCGATCACCGCGTCGGGCCGTACCGCCTTTACGTCCTCGGGCATGATCTCCGGCGTCGGATTGGCGAGGGCGAAGACGAGCGGACGCGGTGCCATGCCCGCAACCATCTCCCGGGTCACGATGCCGCCGGCGGAAAGCCCGAGGAACACATCGGCGCCCGGCATCACGTCGGCAAGCGTGCGCGCGTTCGTGGGCTGGGCGTAGGGCTCCTTGTATGGGTCCATCAGCTCCTTGCGGCCCTGGTAGACCACGCCCTTTATGTCCGTCACCCAGACGTTCTCGCGACGCAGGCCGAGCGAGACGAGCTGGTTGAGACAGGCGAGCGCGGCAGCGCCCGCACCGCTGGTCACGAGCTTCACGTCCTCGATCTTCTTGCCGACGATCTTGAGGCCGTTGAGGATGCCTGCCGCCACCACGATCGCAGTGCCGTGCTGGTCGTCGTGGAACACCGGGATCTTCATGCGGGCCTTCAGACCGCGCTCGATCTCGAAGCACTCCGGCGCCTTGATGTCCTCGAGATTGATGCCGCCGAACGTCGGCTCGAGGCGGGCCACGGCCTCGATGAACATCGCCGGGTCGTTCTCGGCGATCTCGATGTCGAAGACGTCGATGCCGGCGAACTTCTTGAACAGTACCGCCTTGCCTTCCATCACCGGTTTGGAGGCAAGCGGGCCGATGTCGCCCAGGCCCAGCACCGCCGTACCGTTGGTGATGACGCCGACGAGATTGCCGCGCGCGGTATAGCGACGGGCGTTCAACGGGTCCTCGGCGATCGCGATGCAGGCGTGCGCGACGCCGGGCGTATAGGCGAGGGAGAGGTCGCGCTGGTTGGCCACGGGCTTCGTCGCCACGATGGCGATCTTTCCCGGCGGATCGGCCTCGTGATAATCGAGAGCGCTGCGTTTCAGGTTGTTGTCGGCCATCTCTGCTCGGTTCCCTTTGGCAGTGCGGCTTGGTCGCACATCCCAACCCACATTCACAAGCGGCCAGATCGGGCACAAGAGGACAGATCGGGGCCACGCGCACCTGGCGCGCGCCGGCCAGCGAAAGCGTGCGGCAGTCTGCACGGTCCCGGGCCAGCTGCCGACTGGACGGATGGCAGGCTTGACCGCAGCAGCCCGCGGAAATGGAGCCCTATCCCTCCCGCAGCGCCACCGCCGGAAGCACCACGGCCTTGACATTGCGCGCGGCGGCCGTTGTCATCCCGCACGTTGAGCTGCACCCGCGGAGGGGCCCCTGGAATGAACCGGGGGTCGGCAAAGAAATGCCGGGGGCCTTATGGAGAGACGAAGGATGCTTGGGAGAACGATGACGGGACCGGCCGCTGCGCTGGCGCTCGGAGCTGCGGCGACTGGGGTCTGGTCGACCGCAGTGCTCGCGCAGTCGCCGGAGGAATTCTACAAGGGCCGTAACGTCAACATGGTCATCGGCTTCGGCGCCGGTGGCGGCTATGACATCTACGCCCGTGCGCTGGGTCGCCATCTGGGCAAGCATATTCCCGGCAATCCCAACATCGTGCCGCAGAACATGCCTGGCGCGGGTAGCCAGAAGTCGCTCGAGTACATTCTGAACCACGCGCCCAAGGACGGCACCGTAATCGGCACCTTCGGCCGCTCGCTGCCGATCGCCCACCTCATCGAAAACGCCAAGTACGACCCCTCGAAGCTCGAGTGGGTGGGCAGCATCGCATCCGACGCCACGACCTGCATCGCCTGGCACACCACCGGCATCAAGACCTGGAACGACCTCAAGAACCGCCAGTTCACCGTCGGCGGCCTCGGCAAGGGCTCCGATCCGGAGATCTTCAGCTCGGTGATGCGCGTGATGTTCGGCGTCAACACGAAGCTGGTCACCGGCTATCGCGGCACCAACGACATGGCGCTGGCCATCGAGCGCGGCGAAATCGAGGGTGTGTGCGGCTGGTCCTACTCGTCACTGAGAACCAGCCGCAAGCAGTGGCTCGCCGAGAAAAAGGTCTCGATCCTGATGCAAGCCGCGTTGGCGCGAGACCCCGGCATCCCGCCGGACGTTCCAATGTTGCTCGACAAGGCGACGACGCCCGAGCAGAAGGCCGCGCTGACGCTGATCCTGGCCCCGCAGTCCGTCGGCCGGCCGTTCGTGATGCCGCCCGGCACGCCCGCCGACCGCTTGGCCGTCGTGCGCAAGGCGTTCATGGCTGCGCTGAAAGATCCGGAGTTTCTCGCCGAAGCCAAGAAGGCCTCACTCGACGTCAGCCCGATGTCCGGTGAGGAGGTCGCCGCGCTCTACAAGAAGGTATACGCGACGCCCAAGACGGTGATCGACAACGCGCGGCGCGCGGTTGGCAATTGAACGATGAGCGCGGCACGGCACATTGGAGCAAGACAAGTCCGGCCGCGGGATGCGGCCTTCCTGAGCGGTCGCGCTCACTACCTCGACGACATCGACGTGCCCGGTGCCGGGCACGTCGCATTCGTGCGCAGCCCGCACGCCCATGCGCTCGTCAAAAGCATCCAAAC
>CAMAYR010000129.1 GCA_945862355.1 Devosia equisanguinis
AGCCACCCCAAGCCGAGTTGGTCGCATCATTCATCGCCTATCTGAAGGAGCAGACCCAGATCAACGGTGGCTTCTACTCCCGTCATTCCTTGCAACTGCTCACGCAAAACCTGGCACAAGTCATGGTCAGCCGCCCATCGGCGCCGCACGTCGCGCGGAAGGCGGAGGCCATCGAATGCCCTCCCGTTGAAGGCCTGGAGCTGGCTTTTGCAAGATCGCCTGCAGGTGTCACACGACTGGCTTGACCTCGAGATGACGCGCTAAGCAAAGAGGGGCGTAAGGAAAGAGCGGCCAGCGCATCCGCCCTGGTTGCCCGGTACGCGAGCCCACGGCCTCAGCCGGCCAGGCAGAGGCAGACTGGGAGACTGGCAGGCTGGGAGACTGGCAGGCTGGGAGACTGGCTAGGTCCTACCGGCGGAGGTAGCGTAGCCGACCAACCTCCAGACTATTAATTGTCTTGCTCCATACACCGTGACCAGCGCTACGATAAAGCGCGACGGGTGATGCTCGGGCACCAAGTCCTGCACGAAGTCCTGCGCGCGAGCCGGCGGGAGCTGCGCCTGATCGATTTTCCTAAGGCGAGATGCTGGTCATTCCCACAAAAGAATTGAGACCCGCGCCATCGGAGTAACCGACTGCTCGGACAGGCTCAGTGCATCATCCGACCGGACAGATTCGCTTGCGCGATTCACCGGTCGGATAAAAATGCTCTCGCTTCATGCCCAGAGCAGGTCTATCCGATCAGTTGATCACCAAAGGCCATCGCGTCTGATCGGATACTGCTCTAGCGCAACGAGAACGTCAGGCCGGCGCGCACGACGGTCTGGTCGGCCGAGAACGGAGCGATGCCGCTCCATGTGCCGATCTCCTTGTCGCCGAAGCGGTAGTGCAGCGCCTCGATGCGCGTCGAGACGTTGGGTGCGAGCTTGTACTCGAGGCCGGCGCCGAGCGTCCAACCGAGGAGGATGTCGTCGGCTTTTCCAGTCCAGCCGCCATTCGACACCGTCGCTTCCACGCGGCTCAAGGCTACGCCGCCGGTGCCGTAGATCAATGCCGAGCCGATGCTGTAGCCGATGCGGCCACGCAGGCTCGCAAGCCACGCGGTTCCGCCGTCGAGCAGAACGCCGCTGGCGCCGTTGCTCGTTCCGCTCGCCCAGCTCGCGCCGAGGTCGCCCTCGATGCCGAACACCATGCGGCCTTGCTGCCAGTTGTGCCCGAGATGGACGCCACCGATACCGCCGTCGTTGTCGGCAGTCGCGGGAACAGGAAATCCCGTGTCTAGCGAACCGAACCCGTAGCCCAGGTGCAGGCCGGCATAGACGCCTTGCCAGGTCGGAACCGGCGGCGCGTCCCAGCGTCCGTAGCCGTAGGTCTGTCGCGGGCTATAGCCCGATTGTGCAAATGCGGACGGAGACACCGCCAGCATGCTCACCGGCACCAGACTCACCGGCACCAGCGCAAGCGCGCCATGCATCATCGCCCGCATCAGCGCGCGCGCGTACTCGTTACACGTTTTCACAGGTCGAACCCTTTACGCATTACCCCAACACCGGTCCCCTACAGCCGTCTCCGACCGCCAGCCCGCTCCAGTGTTGCAAGCGGAATGGTTACCAGCCGGTTAAGACGGGCCGTGTGCCGAGGAAGCAAAGTCCGACGGTCGCCGAAGCCGATCGTCCGTCAACTCGGCGGATGGCGATGCGACTTCGCGTAATGTTGACGCAGCAGATCGACGCCGTAGTCATTGCCGTTCGGCGTGCGCACGAGTGTGTGGACATGGAACCGCGCGGGCTCCGCATTGGTCAGGAACACGCCGGAGTGATGATCGAACTCGATCAGGATCACCGGGCTCTGAATCCGGTAGTAGAATGGTTTCACCTCGTCGAAGCCGCCGATCCAGCAGAAGTGCGTCTCAGCCAGATACCGTTCCACCTCGGTCATGCGCGCGGCGAAGGGACCAGGCGGCAGCGGCGCGACATAGGCCCCGACGAGGTCAAGAAGGCAGCGCTGCTGGCGCGGCGTGAGCTTGTCGCCTGCCAGGCCCTCCAGCGGCACGATGCGATTGTCCTGATGGGCACCGCCAAGATGGAAGTGGTCCGCGAAGTGCCAGCGCCCCGGCGGATGATCCGCGCCATTCATCGAGCCAGACACGAGCGCCCGGCCCTGCTGCTCAGCCGACAGCGAGGCCATCAGCTCGAGCCCTTTGCGCTGTTCGTCCTCGAACAGGCTGATCCCCGCGTGCGGTCCAGCATCGCAATAGGAAGGCTCCGCCCCCATGAACGTCGGCGTCAGCACCATCTGGCGCTCGATCACGAGGCAGTTGAGGCTCAGGTGGTGGCCGAACAGCTGCCAGCCCCACGGCTCTGCCGTCGAGGGCGTTCCGAACAGCACGAACGTATATGCCCATTCACCGAGCACGCGCGGCCCGCCGACGAGATCGCCGAGGAATTGGTTGAGCTGCATCACCGCACGCGTCGCCTCAAAACCCTTGGCGCTGAGAGCGGCCGCCAGCACCGCGAGCACCGCGTCGCGGATCTGAGGTGTCGTCTCGTCGAGGCGAATGCCGTGATGCTCGACGAGGATCTCGGTGTTCTGCCACTGCTGCCACAACTGCGAGCCGACGGGATGGATCGCGCGGGCTGCAACCTCGCCGGGCAGCATCGCGACGAGCCGCATTGCGGCTGCGGCCATCGCTTCTGTCGGCGCGTCAGAAGGCGCAAGCGCGAACAGATCGGGCCGCACGTTGCCGTCCGTCGTAATGCCCCGGAACGGCGCCTCGGCGAGTTTGGCCCAGGTCGCGAACAACTCCTGAGCGCGCGGCAGCCTCAATCGCACTAGAGCATGATCTCGCGGGGTCTCGCCTGCGATCCGCGAGGTGCCGGGCGCGGGCACGAAATCCGTGTAATCCTGCCGGCTCATGGTCGCCTCCGCGCGTCGTTCCGCACGACCATACCCCGGCTGCCGCGTCGGGCAAAACCGGCGACATCCTCATGCCGGCGTGTTGCCCGCGTGTTGCCTCGGTTGCGACGCCTTTCCGGCCGTGGCCTGCGCCGTGACTTGCCTCATGCCGCAAGTCGGCCGCTCCATCCCGTGTGGGCGGACTATTGCGCCGCATTCTCGGATGCAGGCAGCAGCACCGTGAAGGTCGAGCCTTTGCCCAGCGACGAGACCACCTTGAGCTCTCCCTGATGGCGATTGACGATGTGCTTTACGATCGCGAGGCCGAGCCCTGTGCCGCCACGCTCGCGACTCTCGCGCGCACTGACCCGATAGAACCGCTCTGTGAGACGGGGCAAATGTTCCGGCGCTATGCCGATGCCGTCATCGCTCACCGCGACGGCATAGCGGTGCCCCTCCTGTTCGACGGTAATCGCGACCTTGCCGTCCGCACCACCGTACTTGATAGCGTTCTGAACGAGGTTCTGGACGACCTGCAACAGTTCGTCGTGATCGCCACGCACGAGCGCGGGCTCGACGCCGATGTCGACCGCCAGATACCGGCCGGCGCCATTTGCCACCGGCTCCAGCTCGCGGGCCACCTCCCGGACTATGGCGGCCAGGTCGAGAACCTCCCGCGGCGCCACATGCTCGTGCATCTCGACGCGGCTCAACGACAGCAGATCCTCGATCAGCCGCGACATGCGACCTGCCTGCTCGCTCATGATCGACAGGAAGCGCTCACGCGCCTTTGGATCGTCCTTGGCCGAAGTCTGGAGTGTCTCGATGAAGCCTTTGACGGAGGTAAGCGGGGTGCGCAGCTCGTGGCTGGCGTTGGCGACGAAATCGGCGCGAAGCTGGGCCAGTTGCTGCTCCTCGGTGCGATCGTGAAAGACGAGCAGAAGCTCGGGATCACCGCCTCCCGATTCCTTCGCGGCAACTGGCGTGACGGTCACGCTCAAGCTGCGCTCGACGGGCACGCCGAACGTAATGGCTACAACCTGGCCCTGGCCCTGGCGCCGCGCCTCTTCCATCGCCGCGATCAGGTCCGGCGAGCGGATGGCGAACGAAAGGTGCTGGCCCGCCTCCACGGTGAACATGTCGCGCGCCCGGGCGTTCAAGGAGGTCACCAGGACGCCGTTGCCGAGCAGAATGGCAGGCGCGGGTATGCCCTCGAGCATGGCCCGCCACTGCGCGGCGGTCGGGCTCGATGAGCCAGGTGATCCGACATCGGAAGTGGTGCCTGATAGCGGTGGAACAGGAGCCGCGACAGGTGCGGTCGAAGACGCGGGCTCAGCAACCGGCCATAGCGCTGCGATGGCCAGCAGCGCGGCGACACCAGCGAGCGCCATCCAGAGGGGAAGGCCACCAAGCAGCCAGTATGCCATCGAGAGGGCAGCACCGCCGGCGATCGTGGCGCTACGAGAACGCAGGCGGGACATATCCATGCTCACGGGTTGCTACTGCCTCCACTTGCCGACCCTGCCGACAATTGACAACAACGCCAATCGCGCTCCAATGAGCCGATAACGGCAATTGCCGCAATCCCCCAAGAACGAGACGAGAGCACGATGAGCGCACCGTTCAAAGGACGCCGTGAGGACCGCAGGCTGTTGACCGGCCAGGGTCGCTACACCGCGGACTGGGATCTGCCGGGGCAGGCGCATGCTGCATTCCTGCGCTCGGACAGGGCGCACGCGCGCATCCTTTCCCTCGACACCAGCGCGGCGCAGGCGTTGCCGGGCGTCATCCGGGTGCTCACCGGCGCGGATGCAGCCAGCGCAGCATGGCGTACGCCGCCACCGATGATGTTGCCGCCGGGTGTCGGCGGCATGATCCTCAAGGTGCCCGAGCGGCCCTGCCTCGCGCACGAGCGCGTGCGGTTCGCTGGCGAGCCCGTCGCCATGGTCGTTGCGGAGACGGAGGATGCCGCCCTCGAGGCGGTCGAGGCGATCGAGATCGAGTACGACGAGCTGCCGGTGCTGGTCACGGCCGAGGCGGCTATCGCGCCGGGTGCCGTGCTGGTTCACGCCGACGTGCCGGGCAACCTCGCCTTCGACTTTGATTTCGGCGACAAGGCGGCAACCGAAGCCGCCTTCGCAAAGGCCGCGCGCGTCATCAAGCTGTCGCTCGAGGCACAGCGCATCTCCGGCGTGCCGATGGAGCCGAAAGCGTGCCTGGCGGCTTGGGACAAGGCAACCAACACCTGCGACGTCTATATGCAGACGCAGGGCATGGGCGACATCCTCACGGGGCTCGCGCACGTAACCGGCCTGCCGCGGGAAACGTTCCGCGTCCATGCCCGCGACGTCGGCGGCGGATACGGCGTGCGCAACGAGCTCTACCCGGAAAACGTCGCGGTGGTGCTCGCCGCCCATCTCGTCGGGCGGCCCGTGAAGTGGGTCGGTACGCGCTCGGAAACGCAGGTCTCCGACCACCACGGCCGCTCCGCGCACCTCAACGGCGAGCTGGCGCTCGATGCGCAAGGCCATTTCATCGGGCTCAAGGCGGAGTGGCTGGTGGACATGGGCGCCTACACCTCCAACGCGGGGCCGCTCATCAACACGGTCGCCGCCCCACGGGCGATGGCGACCAACGTCTACCGGGTCCCGGCGATCTACGGGCGCAACCGGCTCGTGCTCACCAACAAGACGCCGGCAGCGCCTTATCGCGGCGCCGGGCGGCCGAACGTCGCCTACCTGTGGGAGCGGCTCGTCGACGAGGCCGCGCGCGTTACGGGCATCGACCGCATCGAGATCCGCCGGCGCAACCTGATCGGCAAGGACGAGTTCCCCTACAAGACACCGACCGGCTCGGTCTACGACAGCGGCGATCCCAAGGGGCTACTCGAAGCCGTGCTCGAGGCCAGCGATTGGACCGGCTTTGCAGCGCGGCGTACTGAAGCAGAGGCGCGCGGCCGGATGCGCGGTATCGGCCTTGCCCTTTTCATCGAGCCTTCGGGCTCGGTCGGCTCGGAGGAGATCGCGATCACCTTCAGCAGCGACGGCGCGTTGCAGCTCTACTCGCTCGCGGGCCCGTCAGGCCAAGGCTACGAGACGGTCTATCCCGAGATCGTCGCCAAGGTGCTGGGGCTCGACGCCGACAAGATGAAGCTGCACAGCTCCGATCCTTTCGGCCCGGCGCTCGCGGGCACGGGCTCGTTCGGTTCGCGCTCGCTAATCAGCCACGGCTCAGCACTCTACAACGGCGCCTTGGAGGTCGTGTCGAAGGGCTACGAGCTGGCAGCCCAGCACCTCGAGGTGTCGGCGAAGGACCTGGACTTCGCCAACGGCCGCTACGTCGTGAAAGGCACCGACCTGTCGGTCGGCCTCGCCGAGCTCGCCGCCAGGCACAAGGGGGCGGGGCCGAACCCGCTCGACACCACCACCAAGCTGTCAGTGTCGATGGCGTTCCCGAGCGGCGCGCACGTCGCGGAGGTGGAGATCGATCCGGGCACGGGCAAGCTCGAGATCGTGCGCTACACCGCTGTCGACGACTGCGGCGTCATCTACAATCACAAGATCGTCGAGGGGCAGATGCTCGGCGGGCTGATGCAGGGTATCGGGCAGGTGCTGGCCGAGCACTGCATCTACGATCCCGACAGCGGCCAGTTGCTCGCCGGCTCGTTCATGGACTACGCGATGCCGCGAGCGGAAACGCTCGTCAACGTGACACTGCTCGACCGGCCGGTGCCCTCGCCGGCCAACCCGCTGGGCGCCAAGGGTGCGGGCGAAGCGGGAGCGACGGGCTCGGTGCCCGCGCTCGCCAATGCGGTCCACGATGCGCTTGCGGCAGCGGGCGTCAGGCATCTCGAGATGCCCTACACGCCGCAGCGGATCTGGTCGGCTTTGTCAGCGGCCAGAAAGTGAGGCATCATGGCGTCGGGCATCCAACATCGGTGAGCGGCGCAGCATGGGCCAGCTCTTACAGTTCCCATCCCGTCCGCGTATCGAGCCGCCGGGCACACCGCTGACAGCGGAGCAGCGCGAGGCGCTGCGTGCCGAGGATCGGCGCCGGATGGTGCAGAACCTGGCTGCTGCCGTATTCGTGGGCGCGCTTACCGTGCTCGGCTTCTGGGTGACCGAAAGGGTGATGAACTACTCGAATAACATCACTTGCCTGCAGCTCACGCCGAAGAGCTGCCGCTGATTGCTCAACCCTCGGCGGGTCCGATCACGCCGGCCGAGCGCAACCGCGCGACATCGCCCGCCGACAGTCCGATCTCGCCCAGCACCGAGCCCGCATGTTGGCCGATCCGGGGGGGATCTGAACGCAGCGGCAGCCGCTTACCGTCGAGCGCTAGGGGGAGCAGGGGGGCCGCCGTCTCGATCTCACGGCCCAATTGATTAGCGTCGGCGGGAATCGTCATGGGGGCGAGACCACCGGTCGCGACGAGATGGGGGTCCTCGAACAAATCGTGCGGCCGGGTGATCGGAGCATAAGGCAACCCGTGTGCCTCGAAACGCTCGCTGATCTCCTTGGCCGACAGCTTCGCCAGTCGGCGGCTCAACTCCGGCAGTAGCCACTCGCGCGCGGCAACCCGCATATTGTTGGTCACGAGGCGATCGTCCGAGCCGAGGTCGGCGTAGCCGAAGGCGCCGCAGAAGATCTTCCATTGCGTGTCGGAGACCACGGCGATGAAGATCTGCTCGTCATCCTTGACGTTGAACACCTCATAGACGGCCCACGGCGAAATCCGGTTCGGCATCGGATTGGCAGCCTGCCCGGTGACGGCAAACTGCAGCATGTGCTGGGCGACGAGCAGGATGTTGTTCTCGAACAGAGCGCTCTCCACGAGCCGGCCGCGGCCGGTGCCGTGGACTGGATTATCGCGCTCGGCGAGAGCCGCCAGCACGCCGATGGCGCCGAACATACCGCCCATGATGTCGTTGACACTGCTGCCTGCGCGCAGCGGCCGGCCGATGGGGCCTGTCATATAGGCAAGCCCGCCCATCATCTGCACGACCTCGTCGAGTGCGGTGCGCTGATCGTAGGGGCCTGAGAGAAAGCCCTTGTGGGAGACGTAGATCAGGCGCGGATTGAGCTTCGACAGCGCCTCCCAGCCGAGCCCCAGGCGGTCCATGGCGCCCGGCTTGAAGTTCTCGATGAAGACGTCGGCGCGCGCGGCGAGCTTCAACGCGATCTCGCGGCCCTCCGCGCTCTTGGTGTCGAGTGCGAGACTGCGCTTGTTACGGTTGAAGGCAGCGAAGAAGCCCGCGCCAGCGCCGAGCAGGCGGCGCGTGTTGTCGCCCGCCACCGGTTCGACCTTGATCACGTCCGCGCCGAGATCCGCCAGCACGAGGCCGCAGGACGGCCCCATGATCATGTGCGTGAACTCCACGACGCGCAGGCCTTCGAGGGGAAGGCGTCTGGGCTCGGTCTCGACGGTTGGCGGCATGGTAGATCGGCCTCGACATTCTTTGCTGGCACCTCGTATAGCAAAGAATGCCGCTCGAAAGCCATACCGGCCATGCAGGACAAGTACACTTACCTGCAAAGCCGCCGACATACCCAATAGTGTAGCGCATCTGACGTTTGGTACCCGCTTGCGGCTGGGCTCTCAACCCAACGTCAGATGAAGAAGCTAAACTAGAATCATAGACCTGCTAGTGTTCCTGATGGTTCGGACATTTGCACCGAGCCTCGCCGCAACGGGAAGCAAATGTCAGAACCGGAACACTAGAGTGCGATCGTCCGAGATGGAACTACCGAGGGCGTGTAGCGCACGACCAATCAAAGGCTAGAGTCTTTCTGGCGCTTCCACTTCCGGCGGAAAGTCTCTAGACGCCGCTTTCCCGGATCAACACCTTGAGCACCTGCCGCCAGACGCGCGCGGCGATGCTCTCGACTAGGCCGGTTGCGTGAACCGTGCCTCTGATGACGCGCTCCGCCCGTGGCGCGGCCGCGTCGTCGATGAGCCCCGTGACGAGGAACTGGCCGCCCGCTGTCACCTGGACCCGCTGTTGATTGCCAAGCTGCTGGGAGCGCGCCGCCACGCCACCGCCGTAGTGCGTGGACAGCGCGGGGATGTCCATCGCGTCGGTCCCCACCATTGCGATGTGGCGAAGCTCGACGGCGAGTGACGGCATCAACGCCAACTCCGGTATGAAGCGGGATGGCGCCTTCATGTCGAGGCGTGCAACATCGAACTCGCCGACGTAGCCGCGCACGATGCGCCGCTGGCCGCCGGCTATGATCGCGACGAGATCGGTGCGCTGAACCCAGCGGCCCGGCTGAAGCTGGGGGGCGAGCTTCGCGACGTGACCAGCCTCCGCGGCGGTGATGACAAGCTCGGCTCTTTCCGCCTCGAGGCCTGCAAGGCGCGAACGAAGACTGTAGAGGCTGTCCTCAAGCACGAAGCTCTCCGCGCGATCCTTAAGATCAGCGGTGCGCCTTGAAAGGCGCAGCGATACAGCGCGTATCGAAAGCCGCGTGCGCTCGATCTCGCTGTCGAGTTCTGGCGATACGAAGTCGACAAGCCTCTGGCCGGCCTCGACCCAGTCACCGCGAAGCACGTGCACCGCCTCCACTCGCGCTGGCCGCTTGGGATAGACCTGATGCAACTGCTGGTCCTCGGCGATGGCCGGGATCATGATGCGCGACGACCACGGCACGAACGCGCCGGCAACGAGCATGATCAACGCCGCCAGCGTGAGGTACGTCCGGCGCTGAGCGAATATCATTGCACGCATTCGATGCAACTCCTTGATCTCACGCCATATGGGCAAGGCGATGAAGAACGCGATCTCGATGACAAAAAGCGCGAGCCCCAGCAGCTTGAACGTCAAGTAGTAGACGAGGAGCGCGATACCGATGAAGACGACAAGACGGTAAGCCCATGTCGCGTAGGCATAGAGGACCAGCAGGCGTGTCCGCCCGCGCGGCATGTGCTCCGGCGGCGGCGTGCCCAGCGCGAACAGTGTCTCCCTCAACCACCAGCGTCCCATCGCGAAGGCGCGTGGCTGGAGATTGTCCATACCCGTGGCGTCGGCGAGGATATGGTAGCCGTCGAAGCGCATGAACGGGTTGAGGTTCAGCACGAGGCTCATGATCCAGCTCGTCGTGGCCAGCGTGAACACGAGGCTGCGCACGGGACCATCCGGCAGGAAGGCCCACAGGAAAGTGGCGATGCAGGCGACGGCCGTCTCCACGATCAGGCCGGCCGCACCGATCGCGAGGCGCTGGCGTCGCGAGCGCAGGCGCCAGGCATCGCTGACCTCGGTGTAGAGCATCGGCATCAGCACCATCAGGCACAGCCCCATCGACGGCACGCGGCAGCTATGTCGCGCGGCCACGATCGCATGCCCAAGCTCGTGCAGCGTCTTCAAGAAGGCGATCGACAGTGCGGAAAGTAGCAATCCCTCCAACGAGAGCAGACCGGGTAGGGTCGCCAGGAAAACGTCCCACTGACGCGACACGAGATAGAGGCCGGCAACGCCCAGCGCCGCGACGACAAGTGCTGCCGCTCGGGAGAACAGCGGCGCGGTGGCCGGGACGAGACGGAAGAGCAGCGGCTGCGGATCAAACAGCGGGAGGCGAACAAACAGGTAATTGTGAACCAGATACATCAGCGGACTATGCCGGCCACGACGTTCATGCCCCAACACACCCCGCCAGTCCTGCTCGCTTTGCGGCACCACGAGATGATTGCCGACGAGGAAATGGCGCAGCGCCACGACCTCGCGCTCGTCGACAGCCAGTCCCAGCTCCGCGCGTGCGGCCGCCACGAGCCCGCCGATCGTCGCGTGTGACGGCCACAGCGAGAGCAAGCCGGCCGTCGCCTCGTCGATCTTGAAGTAGCGATGTCTCAGGGCATCATAGATCACGCCCTCTCCGGAAAGACCGCGCTCGTCGAGCCGGCAGAATTGCAACTCGGCGCGCAGTGACGGCAACGGCTCGCTGGATGGCGCCGTGCCCGCGCTCACAGGCCCAGCCATTGGCGCACCGCGGAGATCGGGCGGCGGAACAGGAAGACACCGAGTGGCACGGGATCGCCCTGGACCTGGGCAGTGCCCCGCAGGCCGATCCGCGGCGGCTTGTCGAAGGCCCCCTCGTCCAGGCGGGCGAAAGTGCGGAAGCTCAGAACATCACTGTCGCTGGGGCGCGCCAGATAGTCGGAGCGCTCGACTTTGCCATGAACCGGACGCAGCGGATCGACATCGAGGAAAAGCTTCACGCGACTTTCATGCGTCAGCGCGATCGCATCGGGCACCGCAAGGTCGATGCGCGCCTCTACGCGTGCGGGGTCCGCGATCTCCATGATGCGCTCCCCGGTCGCGACCGGCTTGCCGACGAGCGAGCGGCGATCCGCGTAGATGGCGATGCCGGAGCGGGCCGCCCTGATCTCGGTGCGGGCGAGTTGGTCGGTGGCGAGTGCCAGCTCGGCCTTCTTCAAGTCGAGCTCGACCTGGGCAATGCCGAGCTCGTGACGACCGCGGGGATCGCCGAAGGCCAGAATGTTCGACTGCTTCATCCTCGCTTCGGCAACCGCCACCTCGCGGCGCGCGATCTCGACGCGATTGCGCAACACCGTATCGGTAAGGCGCACGAGGAGGTCACCTGCGCGCACGGGCGTGCTCGGATCGGCGGCTAGCGATTCGACAACGCCGTCGATCGGTGCAGTGATGGCAACCGGGTCGGCGGCGACGATCTCGACGGGAGCCAGCGCGGTCATCGGCACCGGCAGCAGCATCGCGGCCAGCACGGCTGTGAGCGCGAGCCCCTTCCAGCGCAGCTCGCGAAGCCTACTGCGCTTGAAGTGCCGCGCTGTCGCCAGCTCGCGCCAGGCGTGCGCATAGCACTCCGCCAGCCGCGCGGAGACAGCCAGGTCGTCCTTCGTCCAGGCCTGCTCCCGCGCAATCAACATGCCCGCGAATACGCACCCCTTGCGATCGAGCATCGGCACCCACGCCAGCGATCGAAACGGGTAGGCCGAGGCCAGATCACTGCCCGGCTCGCAATAGGCCGGGAGCGTGAAGTCCTGCTGGCGTTCCAGACCAGCCTGCCGGGAAAATTCCCGCAGAAGGCGGCTCACATCGCGGATCAGCGCGGCCTCCGAGTCGGGCTTTGCAATGCCCGTGACGGTGGCGACCTCCACGCGACCTCGCGTGCCGACGATCACCACGAACACCTGCCGCGCGCGATTGAGCTTGCGCGTCTCGTTGGCCATCAAATGGCGCAGTTCCAGAAGGTCAATTCCGCCGCGTGCCAACTTCTCGATGCGGAGCAACAGCGCGTAGCCGGCGCTGCCGTCCTCGACGGGGGCAACCGCAGGCGAAGATCCAGACGATGGCGATCGGCCAGCTTCCGAGCCGACTGCCGACGCCTGCTTGTGCCGCGCTGGCTGCGCGGGTGCTCTCAATTGCATCTCAGCGTCCCTCGATCAGACCCAGCGACGCCGTACCACTCATGCCCGGCAGCACATCGCTCACGGGAGCGATGAAGGCCGCATAAATCTTCGATGTCTGGCTGACGGGATCGACAGCGCCGGCTGACCGGAGCACGCGAGCCTCGTGGCTCGCGCCACTCTCGTCGATGCGGAAGGTCAGTGTCGAGCCGGGGCCGAGCGCGCCCAGCAGCCGCGATGCGACGATGATCTCGATCTCGAGGGCGCGGTCGCTGACGACAGTGATGATCGGCCGATTGGGCTGGGGCACCTCGAACGCGTTGACCGCAATCTCGGTAACGACGCCATCGAAAGCAGCGGTGATGCGGCAACCGGAAAGCCGCGCCGACATCGCGGCCCATTCTGCTTTCGACTTGTCGTGCCGCGCGCGGGCAATCACCACGTCGTTTCGATTTGCTGCGCCGCGGCTCGCGAGGTGCTCGTTAGAGTCCACGGTGACCTTCATCTCGGCGACGACCGCGGCGAGGGCGGCAAGCTCGTGGCGTTGCCGGCGACAATCCATCTCGATCAGCAAGTCGCCTTTGGCGAAGCGGCTGCCCTCGCGCAGCGGGATGCTGGCGATCGGTGTCAGCAGTTCCGTCGACATCGCAGCCTGATGCACAGCCTTGACGATGCCGCGCGCTCCAGGAAAACCTCCAGCGCGTCCCGGCACCACATCGAAGCCATCGTTCTCGCGCGTTTCTCCGGCGGCTTGGGCGGTCACGCCTGCCAGCGCCATGAGTACGATAGCGGCCAACCCGATGGGCCATTTCCGGCCCGGTGGAGCAGGCGCGCTTGCGTTGTCCGACTTGCGTTTAGAGCCCGCTTTCGGGGACAAGCGCGTCTTGCAGGACGGGCCTTTCCAGCCGACGTATATAGGAGCTCGGGTCGGCGCCTTGGCGTTGCCAGTCATCTTATCGCTCAAGGCCGCGCCTCTCCTGTTGCAGCGATGTGCAAGGCAACCTGGTCGAAACTGCCAACCGCGCTGGCGATCTCCTTCACTGGCGTACCATCCCCAACGAGGAGGTCGGGCGGATCGATGCCAAGACTTGCATGGAGATTGGCGCGCGCGGTCTGGACTGCGGCAAAGGCGATGTCGAGCTTGGCCTCGGCGACGATGGCGTTCAGCTCCTCTCGCACGAGCGTTTGACGTGCTACGCGATTGGCGTCGGCCTCGAGCCGTATCTGACGCAGCAACCTTGCCTGTACGTTGCGATAGCGCTCGGCCGTGCGATACTCCTTCAGCGAATGGGCGAGACGAATTCGGCTCACGTAGACTTGCGTCATCACAGCCATCGTGACCGCAAGTGCCTTTTTGTCCAGAAGACGCGCCTGCTCTTCCACCAGGCCACGCCGCGCGGGGTATGAGAAAACCTTGATCAGGTTCCAGCTCGCCTTTGCACCCCAGTTGGCCCAATGCGGATGCAGGAGGAAGGAGTTGCTGTCGAAGTTGTTTCCCACCAACAGATTCACGCCGGGCAGCAGCTCGAGAAGCGCTGCGTGCGCCTCGTGCTCATTGATCCGCTTGCGATACTCCACCTCCCGCAACTCGGGACGATTGGCAACGGCGACATGGAGCAGCTCGACCATTGCGTTGCCCGGCACGGGTGGCAGCCGACGGTTGTATTCCGCGACACGGAAGGGCGTCCCCGGTCTGATGTTCATCATTGCGCCAAGCTGGACGTGCGCGGTATTCAGATCCCGCTGCACCTCGCCGATCACGCGTTGCACGTCGACGATCTCGCGGTGATAGGTGAGCGCAGTGATCGGCGATGTCTGCCCGTCACTCGCCAGCGTTCGGGATTGACGCTCGACATCGCGGGCCTGCTGCTCGACGCGGACGAGGCGACCAAGCAGCCGTTGCGCGCTCTGCGCTCGCCAGTAGGCGCCGCGCACCTCCTCGATGATGCGCAACTTCAGCTTGCGGCGGAGCTCGCGCTGGATCAGCGCTTTGTCGGCAGCCTGACGCGCCCGGACGTAGGACAAGCCGAAGTCGAGTGCCGCGCGGCAATCAAGATGAAAGCCAGCGTCAATCAGGATGAGACTGTGCCGATGCTGGGCTGACGGAGGGAGGGCGTAGCCCGACCGAGGGCAGCCCAGCATCGGCGGCGTGTTTGTTAAGACCCCGTCTGGTGGCTGAGTGCAG
>CAMAYR010000130.1 GCA_945862355.1 Devosia equisanguinis
GCAAGACCGAGCCCGTTCTCAAGGCGATACGCAGCCTGCCGAACCGCGACATGCCGATGGTCTATGCGATGCTCGGCGACGAGGCCCACGTACCCGACGACTACGTCGGGCAGTTCCGCAAGCTGGACATCCCCTTCATGCGTTCGCCCGATCGTGTGATCCGCGCGCTCGCCACCGTGACGAGGCTCGGCGCCCGGCTGGAGAAGGCAGCCACTCAGGGCAAGCGTGCACGGTCCGCGCCGGCCGACAATCCACTCGCACCGGGGGTCATTCCCGAGCACCGTGCCAAGGCCGTGCTCGCTGCCGCCGGCCTTCCTGTTCCCAAGGCCAAGCTCGCGACGACGCTAGCCGAGGCGGAGGCGGCGGCCGCCCTTCTCGGCTATCCGGTCGCCTGCAAGGCACAGTCGGCAGCGCTCTCCCACAAGTCCGATGCCGGCGGGGTGATCCTCGGCATCCAGGATCCACTCGAGCTGCGCGATGCGTGGCAGCGAATGACAGCCGACATCGCACGCGCCATGCCGGGCCTGACGCTCGACGGCGTTCTGGTCGAGCGCATGGCGCCGAAGGGCGGGCTCGAGCTGATCCTCGGCGTTCGCAACGATCCCGACTGGGGACCCGTCATCGCGGTCGGGCTCGGCGGCGTGCAGGCCGAGGCGCTGGCCGACGTCCGGCTGATGCCGGCCGACCTCACAGCCGAGGAGATCGCCGCCGAGCTAGGCAAGCTGCGCGCCGCCCGGCTGCTGGGCCCCTTCCGCGGCGCGCCGGCCCGCGACGTGAGGGCAATCGCCGAAGCCGCCGCTGCCCTGGGCCGGTTCGTGCTCTCCCACCCGGAGATCGCCGAGATCGACATCAATCCGCTGATGGTCTTCGCCGAGGGCGAGGGGGTGATGGCGCTCGACGCGGTCATCGCGGTCCGGGGGTAGGCGGAGCCAGACGTCGATGAAATGCGGCACCAACGAGAAGGGGTCACGCCACACTGCACAAGCCGGTCATGCCGGCGAACCCAGGACCTGCCCTATGGCCTGTGCTTTTTCAGGCTGGCAGCCCCACGCAGTGTCGTGACGACGGTACGCTGTTGTACGGCTGTCATACGCACCCGTTACCGGGTTCCTCGTTGAGGTAATCCTGGAAGGGGAGAATACGATGTCGGTCACAAGACGGTCGATAATCGCCGCGCTCGGCGCGTTCACGTTGGTATTGGGCAGCAACAACGCATTCGCTCTCGACCCTCGCTACACGGATGCCGACGGCGATCTCCTCGCCGACATTCCAACTGACGCGAGCAAGCTGATCGATCCCCCGACCCTGGTGTTCGCCTACACGCCGGTCGAGGACCCCGCTGTCTATGCCAAGGTTTGGGATGGCTTTCTCAAGCACATGGAGAAGACGACCGGCAAACGCATCCAGTTCTTCCCCGTGCAGTCCAATGCCGCGCAGCTCGAGGCGATGCGGGCCGGCCGCTTACACATTGCCGGCTTCAACACGGGCTCGAACCCACTCGCCGTCGCCTGTGCGGGGTTTCGCCCGTTCACGATGATGGCACGCAAAGACGACACGTTCGGCTACGAGATGGAGATCATCACCCATCCCGGCTCGGGCATCGATAAGATCCAGGACATCAAGGGCAAGAAGCTCGCCTTCACGGCCGAGACGTCGAACTCCGGCTTCAAGGCACCTTCCGCCCTGTTGAAGAGCGAGTTCAACCTGCAGGCTAAACGGGACTTCGAGCCCGTGTTCTCCGGCAAGCACGACAACTCGATCCTGGGCGTCGCCAACAAGGACTATCCTGCCGCCGCGATCGCCAACTCCGTCATGAAGCGCATGATCTCGCGAAACGTCATCAAGGCCGAGCAGGTAAAGACGATCTACAAGTCGCAGACCTTCCCGACCACCGGCTACGGCGTCGTCTACAATCTCAAGCCCGAGCTGCAGGAGAAGATCAAGCAGGCATTCCTCTCGTTCCCGTGGGCCGGCTCCGATCTCGAGAAGGAATTCTCCAAGTCCGGCGAGGCCAAGTTCGTCGAGATCACCCACAAGAAGGACTGGGACGTCGTTCGCAAGATCGACGCGGCAATGGGTGTGAAGTACACCTGCAAGTAATCGGCTGACGTCGATTAGCCGCCCGTCGACCTCGACGGGCGGCTTGTTGATCTTACGGCCTCCCCCTTGCGACGTGCCGCTGTGCCAGAGGCCCGAATGCTTCGCATCGAAGCGCTGACAAAACGATACAAGACGGGGGACACCGCTCTCGAAGGTGTCGATCTCACCGTAGGAAGCGGCGAGATCGTCGGACTCATCGGCCCATCGGGAGCCGGCAAGTCGACCCTGATCCGCTGCGTCAACCGCCTGGTCGAGCCATCCTCGGGCCGCATCTTTTTGGGCGGAGAGGAGATCACCTCGCTCGGCGTTTCGGGTCTGCGGCGCGCACGGCGGCGCATTGGCATGATCTTCCAGGAGTTCGCCCTGATCGAGCGGCTCTCGGTGATGGAGAACGTGCTGTCCGGACGGCTCGGCTACACCGGCTTCTGGGCCAGCTATCTACGGCGCTTCCCGCAGGCCGACATCGACCGCGCATTTGCCCTGCTCGGCCGCGTGGGTCTCGTCGACCACATAGACAAGCGCGCCGACGCGCTCTCCGGTGGCCAGCGCCAACGCGTCGGGATAGCCCGGGCTCTGGCCCAGGAGCCAGACCTGCTTCTGATCGACGAGCCTACGGCGAGCCTCGACCCCAAGACCTCGCGGCAGGTTATGCGGCTGATCACCGAGTTGTGCGTCGAGCGCAAGCTCGCCGCGATCGTCAACATCCACGACGTCCAGCTCGCCCAGTTGTTCCTGCCGCGCATCGTCGGTCTGAAGTCGGGCAAGATCGTCTACGACGGCCCCTCCGCGGGGCTGACCCCAGACGTTCTGACGCGCATTTATGGTGAGGAGGACTGGAGCAAGTCCGCCGCCCGCGACGACGACGACGAAACATCCGGCTCACCCTCCGGCGCAACGCTTCCCGCCGTCTCCTCACCTGCACGACCACCGCTTTCAGCGATCCCGTGATGGCCTATGCGACTGCTCCTCCTGGCTCGACCGTCCCGCCTCGCCAGTTGAGCTGGAAGGCGCCGCGGCTCATCGAGCAGAGCTGGCTCCGCTGGCTCACGACCGTAGCCGTGCTCGGCTACCTCCTCCTCGCCATCGGAACGATCGACGTCAACTGGACGAGGGCAAGTGAAGGTCTGATCCGCGCTGCCCGGCTTTTCGAAGGCTTCCTGTCACCCAACTTTACCGCACGCTGGAGCGACATCGAGCAGGGCCTCATCGAAAGCCTCACCATGACGGTGACGGCGACCGTAGCCGGCGTGCTCCTTTCGGTGCCCTTCGGCCTGGGCGCGGCCCGCAACATCGCACCGATTTGGCTATACGGGTTCTGCCGTGGGGTGATCGCCTTGAGCCGCGCTTTCCAGGACATCATCGTCGCCATTCTTTTCGTTGCGATGTTCGGCTTTGGTCCCTTCGCGGGCTTCCTGACGCTGACGATCTCTACGGTCGGCTTTCTCGCCAAGCTTCTCGCCGACGACATCGAGGAGATCTCCCCAGCCCAAGTCGAGGCAATCCGCGCGACCGGAGCAGGTTTCTGGCAGACCATAGAATACGCCGTCGCGCCGCAGGTGACACCACGTCTCGTCGGGTTGACCGCCTACAAGGTGGACATCAATTTCCGCGATTCATCCGTCATCGGGATCGTCGGTGCGGGCGGCATAGGAGCGACGCTGAATACCGCGCTCGACCGCTATGAGTTCGACAGTGCCGCCGCGATCCTGCTCATCATAATCTTCGTCGTCATGCTGTGCGAGTACGCTTCGGGCTTGATCAGGAAGAGGTTCGCCTGACATGCCTGTAACGCGCGATCTCCAGGGAAATCCGGCGAGCTGGCAACTTCTGACCCGGCACGAAACCGTCGGACGCTGGCTCTTCTGGCTCGGCCTCGTCGCGCTCACCGTGCTGTGCTGGCGAATAATGACCGAAGGCACCATCTGGAGCTTCGTGTGGGACGCGCCACGCCAGGCCCAGGACATCTTCGGTCGCATGGTGCCGCCCCGCTGGGAGTACACGAGCCGCCTTTGGCTGCCGCTTTGGGATACCCTCAACATCGCAACGCTCGGTACGTTGATCGCGCTGCTGTTCTCGGTCCCGATGGCATTTCTCGCGGCACGAAACACCACGCCCAGCGCACTTCTGCTGCGCCCTATAGCGCTTTTCATCATCGTCGCTTCCCGCTCGATCAACTCGCTGATCTGGGGTCTTCTGCTGGTGGCCGTGCTGGGCCCTGGCGTGCTCGCCGGCATCATCGCCATCGCCCTTCGCTCGATCGGCTTCATCGGCAAGCTGCTCTACGAGGCGATCGAGGAGATCGACGAGGCGCAGGTGGATGCCATCCGGGCTACGGGGGCAAGCCCGGCCCAGGTGATCGGCTTTGGCATAGTTCCGCAGATCCTGCCCGCCTTCGCAACCATTACGGTGTTCCGCTGGGACATCAACATCCGCGAGTCCACCGTGCTCGGGCTGGTCGGGGCGGGTGGGCTCGGCCTCGCGCTGGAAGCCTCGCTCAACACCCTCGCCTGGCCCCAGGTCAGCGTCATCCTGCTCATCATCCTCGCGACGGTCGTGGTGAGCGAGTGGATCACCGCCCGCGTCCGTCGGGCGATCATCTGAGCCCCAGCCGATACATCCATCCTCCCGCCATCTCGCACGTAGCGGAGCCTGATGGTCAGCCCCGAGCCCGACCGCTTGACCCAACGCCGGCTTGACCCGCAGTCCGGCTTGACCCGCAGTCCGGCGCGATCTACGCCCAAGCCATCGCATTCACGCCGGATCGCCCGCAGCGCAGCCGGAATCAAGGGAGAGCCCAGATGAAGAACGTAGTCGGCGTGCCTTGCCTCTACATGCGCGGCGGCACCTCCAAGGGCCCCTACTTCAAGCTCGACGACCTGCCCAAGGAGCGCGAGATCCGCGACCGTTTCCTTCTCACCGCGATGGGCTCGCCCGACGTGCGCCAGATCGACGGCCTGGGCGGCGCCGACACGCTGACCTCCAAGGTCGCCGTTGTCGGCCGATCGACCCGCCCCGGCGTCGATGTCGACTATCACTTCTGCCAGGTCGATATTCTGAAGCCGCTCGTCGACACCAACCCGTCGTGCGGCAATATGCTGGCCGGCGTCGGCCCGTTCGCGATCGAAAGCGGCATGGTCGAGGCCAAGGATGGCGAGACCCGCGTGGTCATCTTCGACGTCAACACTCAGAGCAAGATCGAGGCCGTGATCCAGACGCCGGGCCGCGAGGTCAACTACGAGGGCAACGCGCGCATCGACGGCGTGCCGGGCACCGCCGCCCCCGTGGTCCTGAACTTCATGGACATCGTCGGCTCCAAGACCGGCAAGATGCTGCCGACCGGCCACGCGATGGAAAAGATCGACGGCATCGATGTCTCCCTGGTCGATGTCTGCATGCCGATGATGCTGCTGCGCGCCGCCGACGTCGGCCTTACCGGCTACGAGGGCCGCAAGGAGATCGACGGCAACAAAGAGCTGCTGGCGCGCATCGAGAAGCTGCGCCTGGAGGCCGGCCGCCGCATGACCTTCGGCGACGTCACCGACAAGGTGATCCCGAAGGTCGGCCTGCTCTCGCCGCCACGGGGCGAGGGGTCGATCACCTCGCGCTACTTGACGCCGCATGCGCTCCACGCCGCCCACGCCGTCACCGGCGGCTGCTGCGTGTCGACCGCGTGCGCGCTAGAGGGCTCGGTGGCCCACGAGCTCGTCCGTATGCCACCCGGCAATCCGCGCACGATCTGGATCGAACATCCCACGGGAATGCTCGACATCCGCCTCGAGACGAAGGGCACGGGTCCCACCATGGAAGTCGTGTGTGGCGTGCTGCGCACCGCCCGCCCGATCATGCGCGGCGAGGTGCTGGTGCCCCGCAGCGTGCTCGAGCCCGCCCGGGCGATGGCTGCGGAGTAGCCCTGCCGCCCCCAGCCGTCCGGGATCTCAGCGAGGCCATCCGATGCTCAGGCGACCTTGAGCAGATCGGGCAGCTCGGCCTCGATTGCCTTCGTGAAGAACTGCGCGAGCTGTTCGTAGCTCGCCTGCAGTGCGCTCGATTTGCGCCAGACGAGCCCCACGTGGCGGTAGAGCGACCGCCCGTGCAGCTCGAGCACCTTGAGGTTGGGATCGGCGATGATCTCGCGGCGGACGTAGAGCCCCGGCAGGAAGGTCAGGCCGAGGCCCATCACCACCATTTCCCGCAAGGTATCGAGGCTGGTACCTTCGAATTCGTAACGCAGGCGCGCGCCGAACTCTTCGCATAACACGACGATCACGTCGTGCAGCTGGTGGCCGCGCCCCAGCGCGAGCACATCCTGGCCCGCGAGGTCTGCGCGTTGCACGCTCGGCCGGCTGGCGAGCGGATGGTCGGCGCCGACCACGAGATAGAGCGGCTCGCGGAATAGCGAGCGGCAGACCAGATCAGCGTCGTTGACGGGAAGCAGCGTCATAACGAGGTCGAGGCTGCCCTCCTCCAACGCACGCGGCAGGCTCTTTGGCATTTCCTCTCGGATGTAGAGCTTCAGATCGGGAAAAGCCTTGTGTACACTCGGCAGCACGAGTGGCAGCAGATAAGGTCCTATCGTCGAGGGAAGGCCGAGGCGCAGCACGCCCGCAAGCTCCTTGCCGCCGCTGGCGGTGAGCTGCTTGATCTCGTTGCTGTCGCGCAGGATGCGCCGGCCGATGGCAACGACCTGTTCGCCGATCGGCGTCAGCAGAACGCGAGACCGGCCACGCTCGACGAGTTGGGCGCCAAGTCGCTCCTCGAGCGCCTTGAGCTGCTCGCTCAGAGTGGGCTGGGTTGTATTGGTGCGCTCGGCCGCACGACGGAAATTAAGCTCTTCGGCGATTGCCACCAGATATTCGAGCTGCCTGATGTTCGGCACGCGTGCCTCCATGTTCGGCGAGCAGATACGCCGACTGTCGACCAGAATATGGGGGTCTTCCTCCCCGATCAAAGCATCATCGGAGACTTTGTCATCGGAGACTTCAATGGGCAAAGGCTCCCTTGGCGATTGGTCGTCTGGTCCCTGCCACCATACCTAGAGGTCATCGGCAGGCAGTATCGCCGAGCCCGAAACCCAAGGATGAGCATACACCATGCACGCGAAACACCATCCGGCTTCACCCCGCCCCGCCACCCACTCGTGGCCAGCGCCAGTTGCGACACGCAGCGTGTTTGCCTCTGTCAACGGCCACGCCCAGGCCGCCGTTACGATGTCGACGCATCCGGCAGCCGGCAGGCTTGCGGGCCAGCCGGGCGAAAAAGCCTGACCGCAGCCACACACACTTGGAGAATGCATCATGATCGACTTCGGTAGACTCACCGATACCATCGGCGGCTTTCTGTCAGGCAACGCCCAGCAGGCCGTGGAAGCCACGGGCCTTGCCGAAATGCTGGCGAACGCGGGCCTCGACCCGGCTCTGCTCGACGGCCTGAGCCAAGACGAAATCCTGTCGCTGCTGCAGCAGTACGGCATCGACCCGAGCGTCATCGACCCCAACCAGTTGTCCGAGATGCTCCAGGGCACAGGCATCGGCGGCGGCCTCGCCGAGGCGGCCACCGACTGGCTCCGCTCCCGCGGCAGCTGATCATACCAGTCCCGTTCATCCCCCCAATCAGACCATTCAATGAGCCGAGCCCATGGCCACTTTCGCCCAAAGAACCTCGATCCGCCCGCTACCCTTCGTCACCCTGACGCGCAACGAGATGCCCCAGCACGGTCGCGAGACGGCCGTCCAGGTGCTGGACAGGCTGCTGGTCGAAGTGCTGGACGTTATGCTGTGTGCCCGCCACGCGAACTGGAACGTGCGTGGCGGCGATGCGAACGGTGCCCGGCAAACCTTCGCCACCCTTGCAGACGCGATGGCGATCCAGGCGGACAGCATCGCCGAGCGTATCCGAGCGCTCGGGGGCAGCGCCCACGCAACGGTCCAGACGATCGCGGCGGGCAGCAGCTTCAAGCCCTACCCCGTCGCGATCCGGGACGGCCAGGAACACCTGGACGCGATGGCCATGAGGCTGGGGTTGCTCAGTGCGGAGGCCCGCCTTTCGATCCTCGACTGCAAGAGCCTCGGAGATGCAGTGACGGCGGAAGTTCTTACTGCTGCCAATGCTGCCATCGACCACGCACTATGGCAGGTCGAACGCCAGATTTCGGCCAAAATATGATCCGCCCCCGCCCCCCCGAATGCAGAGGAGCATCGCGAATGTCATCGCGCGAAAACAAGTTGCTGGCGCTGAACACAATGCATCTCGGCTCCACACGCAATCTCATCGCCAGGCAAACGCGCCAGGCATCCGTCGAGTTGCTCGATGGCGCCATCGCAACGGCGATGGATCTGGCGCTCGCAGCCCGACAAGCCCAATGGAACGTCCAGGGTAGCGCCTTCACGTCGCTCCACCGATTGTTTGCTGAGATCTCTAACGAGCTGGAGGCAGCCGCAACGTCGCTTGCCGACCGCGCGGCCGCCCTGGGCGGCATCCCACGCGCTGTGGCCCACAGCATCGCCGGCGCTTCGCGACTGAAGCCGTACCCCGTGCTCGGCCTCGATGATAGGGAGCACATCGAGGAACTCGCCTCGAGAGCAGCCGAGTTCGCCACCGAGTTGCGCCTGAGTATCTACGAGCTGGAGCGCCACGCGGACCCCGTGACCGCGCACCTGCTCACGCTGGCTTGCGGGCGCGTCGAGGCCATCCTCTGCCGGCTCGAAGGCCACTTGCCCTCGCACGACGGCGACCACCTTTTCCCGGCGCGCTCGGCTTAGCGTGACCTGGGAGTGGTGGGGGCGGCGCTCTCCCCTGCGTCGCCCCCACGTGGGCTTCCCTCAGCCGACCCGCTCGATACCGGCATCCGGCTTGGCATCGGGCAACACCTCTTCGATCTGGCCCTTCCGGTTGCGCCGCAGGATACGCATGTTGCGCAGCTTGTTGCGGGTGTTCTTCGCGGCGGATTTGACCTTGTTCCAGCGCGGCCGAGCCTTGGCCGCGCGCGACTGCGTGATGCGCGCCCCGGTGTGATGGCGCGTGAGCGACAGCGTGCGCGTGTGCAGCTCCTGCAAGCCTTCGCGCTGACCGACGCTGATAACCGTGCTCTCGGGCAGCGCCTCGAACAGAAGTGTCAGCAGCCGATGCTCGGTATCGACGTCGAGCGCCGCAGTCGCCTCGTCCATCACAATCACCTGCGGGCGCTGTATGAGCAGGCGCGCGACCGCGAGCCGCTGGCGCTCGCCGCCCGACAGCATCTGTTCCCACCGGTCGGTCTTGTCGAGGCGATCGGCGATGTGACCGAGGCCGGCGGCATTGAGTGCCTCCACCGCCTTCTCGTCCGTCACCGTGCTGCCTTCCTCCGGGTAGGCGAGAACGTCGCGCAAGCGACCCTGCGGAACGTAGGTACGCTCCGGCACGAACGCGACCTTGGCGTCGCTCGGCAGCACGATCCGCCCTTCCCCCCACGGCCACAGCCCGGCGATCGCCCTCACCAGCGTGCTCTTGCCGGTACCGGACTCGCCCCCGAGCAGAATCCGTTCGCCTGGCTCGATGGCGAGCTCCGTCTCCCCGATCATGACCCGCCCGTCGCGATGGATGATCGAGAGGTTCTCGATGCGCACGCCCCGGCCTTCGCCGGTAACGACTTTGATGGGGCCGGCCATCTCTGCCTTGTCGTCGATGCTGACAAGCTCGAGCGCGACGTAGAGCTCGTCGACGCGGCGTGCGGAAGCCGACCACTCGGCGAGCCGCATGTAGTTGTCCGTGAACCAGTTGAGCGCGCCGAGCACGGAAATGAACGCGGCCGCGACCTGCATCACCTCACCGAGCGTCATCTGGTTGGCCATGTACTTCGGCGTGGCAAGCAGCAGCGGCAACACCGGCGCGAAGAACGCGCTGGCGTTCAGCACATAGGTCAGCCGCGCGTTGTGCCGGATCACCTCCTTCCAGCTCGCAACTGTGCGTTCGAACGTGGTCGCAAGCCGCCGCTTCTCGTCACCGTCGCCCTTGATGAGGGCGATCGTCTCGGCGTTCTCACGCAGCCTCGTCATCTCGTAGCGAAACTGTGCCTCGGCCTCGTTCTTGCGTTCGACGTTGCCGACCAGCGGTTCCCCGATGAAGAACATCAAGGAAGATACCACGAGCGCATAGAGCACGGCCGCCAGCGCGATGTAGCCGGGGATCGTCACGCTGACCGAGCCGAGCGGCACCGTGATCGATCCGCCGACCGCGAACAGGATGCCCACGAACGCCACAGCAGACAGCAGCGCATTGATGAAGCCGATGGCAAGGTCCACCACAGGCTCCGTCGCGAGCCGCACCTCGTCGGCCAGCCGGAACTCCGGATTGAGCCCTTTGTCGTCGGTGATTGCCAGCCGATAGAAACGCTGCTCGTCGAGCCATTTCCCCGTGAGCTGCCGCGTCAGCCACGCCCGCCACGTCACCTGCAGCGACATCCGGCAGCGGACCATCAAGCCGGCACACGCCGCGCCGGCAGCGATCAGGAATACGAATGCGCCGAGAAGTGGCAACAATTGTCCGCCCTGACGTTTCTCCAGACTGTCGAAGAACAACCGGTTCCAGTGATTGAGACCGATGCTGATCGCCAGTGTCACGAGGATCAGCCCGATGGCGAGCAGCGTCCACGTCCACGCGATACGCTTGTCATCGCCCCGCCAGAAGCCCAGCGCATATTGCAGGAAGCGCCAATGCGAGATCCGCGTCTCGACAGGTGCTGCCGCCGGCTGTCGCGTGGTAGCGGCTCCCGCTTCCGGAGGCAGGCCGCCGGCAATTGTGGCGTCGCTCATTGAGCACCCCTTGTCGAATGGCACCGCGTATCGCGACCCCAGCGAGGCCTGGCGGCAGAATGAACGACAGTATCAGCCTCGGCGACGACGCGGGCGCCGTCCCGGCTCGCCATAGCGGGCTTCCGCCTCCGCGCGCGCCAGTGCCGCCATGTCCCGCGTCGCGATCGCCTGGTCGAGCAGTGCCCTGACGAGCTGGCCGAGAACGATCGTCGCAAGTCCGCCGACCAGCATCCACGCCCCCGTCGCCGGCCCGCCGACGAGCTTGCCGACGATCGGAAGGGCGGCAATCGTTTTCGGGCTCACCACCGTGACCGGCAGCAAGCCGAGCCCCACCAGCGTCGTCAAACCGCCGAGCCACGTCACAATAACCGCGATCAGCCGAGCCGTCCGGTAGTCTCTGACCTCGTAGGGCAACTCCAACGCCAGCTCTTGGGCATGGTGGACCTCGGCCGGCGGTGGGCGCGCCGCGGGCTGTCCGTATCCTTGCGCCGCGGGACCGGGTCCGAAGCCGGTATCGGGCGGGCGCGAATGATCGAATGGATTACCCAACGGATTACCCATCGGGCTTCCCATCCCTCCCCCCAGCGCTGGCTCGAAGGGCGGCGGATCGAACGGCGGCGGCTGCCCCTGAGAAGGTGGTGGCCCTGGTCGGCGGACACCCGGCGCCGCGGTTGGGTTGTTCCCGAGCCGGGCGAGCGCGCCTTGTGCTGCAGACGCTTCCCCGCTGCCGGGATGGTTGGTCGCGAGATGACGATAGAGCTGCAGCGCGAATTCGACGCGCCCCTCGCCCTCGGCGCGCCGGGCCGCTTCCAGCACCTGCGCCGGCGTGAACTGCCGCGGCTCTTGTACGCTCACCGGCCACCTCGCATCGCCGTCCGCATCCCAGCCGGGGCGCGGACGACCGCCCATCTCACTCACCGGCCTTCATGCTACCGGACGCCGCAGGCCCTGTCAGCAGGCATCATATCTACTGCGCCCCTCCCGCCGTTTCTGACTCTACAACGTCCAGCCTGGGCAACAAACGCACGCCATCGCCGGTGTCAGCACCGGTTGACGTGCTGCGGGCGGTCGCTATCGTCACGCCAACTTCGAAACGCCCACGAGGGAGATGCAGGATGAAGCTGCCCGGACTGATCGTTGCCCCGCTCACGCCGTTCAACAAGTCGGACCTGTCGGTCGACTGGAAGGCGCTGGAGCGCGAGATCGACTACATCTGCGACGACTGCAAGGCAGCAATGATCGCGGTCAGCGGCGTCGAGACCAGCGAGTATCACTATCTCTCCTTCGCCGACCGCAAGGAGCTTATCAAGCGTACCGCCAAGATGATCGGCAAGCGATCGGGCCTCGTCGTCGGCATCTCTCACCCCAACACCAAGACGGCGCTGGAGCTGGCCGACCTCGCCGCCAGCCTCGATGCGGCAGCCGTGCAGGTTCTCGCCCCCCAACGACCCTACGGTGGACAGCCAGGCACGCAGGAGCTCGTCGACTACTTCGGCGCGATCGCGGACAAGTCGCCGCTCGACCTGCTGCTCTACCTGAACCCCGGCCCCGGCGCGGATGTCGGCGTGGAGGCGACGGTCGCCATCACCAAGATCCCCAAGGTCAAGTACGTGAAGGAGAGTTCGCGCGATCTCGCCCGCGTCTCCCGGCTCATCGTCGAGATCGACCATGCCGGCCACGCGCGCTACTTCACGACCATGCAAATGCTGTTGATCACGTTGATGCTGGGCGGCTCGGGGGCGACCATGCCGCCGCCGGCCTGCTACATCGCTGCGAAGATCATCGACGCCTTCAACGCCAAGGACTACGAGCTGGCCTCGAAGTTGCAGCTGGAATTCGCGCTGTTCCCGGCGAAATTCCAGGCTAAAGGCCTCGCGCCTGTGATGAAGGCCGCGATGGAGCTGATCGACATCCCACTCGGCGACCCCTTCCCGCCCTTCCCCGCCTTCACCGCCGAGGAGAAGAAGGCGCTGGCCGCCGAGCTGAAAAAGACGAGCCTGTTCAAGAAAGGCTGAGGCCGGCCCCCCCCTGCCTACCCCGCCCGCCGAACAGCAGGCGGGGGGCCTCGGGTCCCCAACCTGCGGCCCCGACAGTGGACAGCCGCGCCTGCTCATGGCATCAGCCAACCAAACTGCTGGAGAGCCCCCGATGGAAAAATTCAACACCCTTACCGGCGTTGCCGCGCCGCTCGAGATGATCAACGTCGACACCGACATGATCATACCGAAGCAGTACCTGAAAACGCTCGGCCGCACGGGGCTCGGCAAAGCCCTCCTGTCGGAGTTGCGTTTCGACGAGAAGGGCAACGAGCGCCCGGACTTCGTCCTGAACAAGCCGGCCTACCGGGCAGCCAAGATCCTCGTCGCCGGCGACAACTTCGGCTGCGGCTCGAGCCGGGAACACGCGCCGTGGGCCCTGATGGACTTCGGCATCCGCTGCGTGATCTCGACGTCGTTCGCCGACATCTTCTTCAGCAACTGCTTCCAGAACGGCATCCTGCCGATCAAGGTGAAGCCCGAAGAGCTGGAGAAGCTGATGGACGACGCCAAGCGCGGCGCCAACGCAACGATGACGATCGACCTCGAAAAGCAGGAGATCAAGGGTCCGGACGGCGGCGTGATCAAGTTCGACGTCGATCCCTTCCGCAAGCACTGCCTGATGAACGGCCTCGACGACATCGGCCTCACCATGCAGAAAGAAAAGTCGATCAAGTCCTACGAGGACAAGGAGCGGGCCGAGCGCCCCTGGATGTGAACTGTAGGCGACGACTGCTCGACCGAGCGATAATTCCGAGGGGAGCCGCGGCGACGCGCTCCCTTTTTTCTTTTGGCTCCGCCGTGCTCGTTTCTTTTGGCTCCGCCGTGCTCGCGGGCCGAGCCCCTACACCATCACCTGCGTGCCCACCTCGACCACGCGATCGGTCGGAATCTGGAAATAGGCCGTTGCATCCTCCGCGGTGCCGGCAAGCATGATGAACAGCCGTTCCTGCCATCTCGGCAACTCGGAGCGGCTCGTCGTTTTCAGCGATCGCCGCGACAGGAAGAACGAGGTCTGCGCGATCTCTATGTTGAGGTCCTTGCGCCGGCAGTGCTCCAGGATCTTCGGGACGCTCGGCGTCTCCATGAAGCCATAGTGCGCAATAACCCGGACGAAGTTGTCCGAGACACGCTCGATCTCGACGCGCTCGTGCCGCAAAACCCTCGGAGACTCCTCCGTCCGGATGGTGAGGACGATATTGCGCTCGTGTAGCACGCGGTTGTGCTTGAGATTGTGCATGAGTGCTGTCGGCGCAGACTCGGGATCACCTGTCAGGAACACCGCTGTGCCAGGAACGCGATGCGGTGGCTTGGCTTCGAGCTTGCGGATCAGCCAGTGGAGCTCGGCCTCGTTCTTGCGGGTCGCCTTGGTCAGGGCGCGCGTGCCCTTCCGCCATGTCTGCATCAGGATTGCGATAATGGCGGCGATGAACAGTGGTAGCCATCCGCCGTCGGGCACCTTCATGATGTTCGACAGGAAGAACATC
>CAMAYR010000131.1 GCA_945862355.1 Devosia equisanguinis
CGATAGTTAACATGGGCGGGAGTGGATGCCTCTGCAGGGCTGCTGCTTGATTGCGTCTTGCGGCGGGAGCATTGTCAGGGTGAAAGCGGCCGCAGCGCCGGTCTCGCATGGGAGTGATCGCTATGGTCAATGCTGTCAGCGCATTGAAATTAAACATCAAAAACTCTGGTGCGGCACTTTTCGAGATTGAGCGGCACGGGCGTCATCTGGGCGCGGAGATCAAGGGGATCAATCTCCGCCAGCCGCTGGATCTGGGGACTTTCGAGGCGCTCGAAGCCGCACTCGTCGAGCACAAGGTGCTGTTCGCGCGGGGGCAGGACCTGACCACGGCCGAGCATGTCCGGCTGTCGGCGATGTTCGGCGAGCTCGAGGTGCATCCCTTCCGGCCCGAGGGCGAGTTCCCCGAGATCATGGTGCTCGACAATCACAGGGACAATCCGGTGCTGTCGACCGATGTGTGGCACTCGGACACGACGTTCCGCGTCAGGCCGACCAAGTACACGATCCTGCGCTGCCAGGTCATGCCGAAGACCGGTGGCGACACGCTCTGGGCGGATATGACTGCGGCCTATCGAGGGCTGTCGGATACGTTCAGGCGGATGATCGTGGGGCTCAGAGCCGTGCACGATTTCAAGAATTTCCGGGTGCTGTTCAAGAATTCCGAGGAGGATCGCGCGCGGCTCAGGCGAATGGAGGAGCTGTACCCCAATCCGACGCATCCCGTGGTGCGCACGCATCCAAAGACCGGTGACAAGATCCTATTCGTCAACCCGCAGTTCACGCTCCACATCGAGGGGCTGGCGGAGGACGAGAGCCGGGGGCTGCTGGACATACTGTTCAGGCAGGCCCAGATCCCCGAGTACCAGTTCCGGCATCGCTGGCAACCGGGAGATCTCGTGTTCTGGGACAACACCGCGACGCAGCACTATGCGGCCAACGACTATTATCCCGATCGCCGCCGCATGGAGCGGACTGCCGTAATCGGCGATGCGCCGTATTGAGGAGCGTCGACCGGGGCGAGCTTCAAGCTGCGTGGCTCGTGGCGATACTGCCGGATGCGTCCGCCCTGGATCGAGCAGACGGGCGGGCCAGCATCTGCGCGAAGGTTCCCAGAATGGAGCATTCGTTCTGATCTGGGACGTTAGGCGGTAGCGCGCGGTCGTGCTGGTGCTGGCGGGCGAGAGGGCGCGCGATCAGCCTGGATAGTCGAGGCTGCGGGCGGCCGGCTCGTCGGCCGGGGCGAGCGGCAGCGGCTTGCCGGTGCGCGGGTGGACGACCAGCGACGCACGGAAGCTCGTGCCGCGGCTGTGCTCCATGGCCTCGAGGAGCCGCATCATGTGGATGCGACGAAGGGTCCGGTCGTAAGCCTGGAAGCTGGGGCTGGCCATCGAGCGATTCTCCGATGCTGGGCTGGGTCTGCTGCATCGGAAATTCTTGCAAGGCATGGGCCAAGCGAGCGCCGGAAAGGGCGGGGAAAAAAGCTGCGGGGATGATCCATCGTGCAGCAAGGTGGGATGCGCGGCGGCACTGGCACAACCGATGAGGCGACCGGCCGCCGCGCAAACTCTGCCGGGTACGCTGAACATTACCCGCGGCAGACAGAACATTAGACTTGAAGTGTTGCGGAATCGCAAACATGCCGATCAGCGTGGGGCGCTTCCGTGGGAATCCGAGGGCCTGTTCGAAATCCAATCCGCCAGGAAGCGCGCGAGCCAGTCCTGCACGTGCGGTGATGCGGTGATGTGCTCGGCGAGGTGGGCCGGTCTCAGTCGGGCGCCGCGACGCTGGGCGAGTTTCGTCTCATTGCGGCCAGACCACCGGGCAGCCATCGCGTAGGTGATCTCGGGGTGGAATTGCAGTCCGATTGCTGCGCGGCCGAAGCGGAAAGCCTGGTTAGGGAAGGGGCCCTGAGCCGTCACCAGTGGCTCGGCGCCGGCGGGTAGGCCGAAGCCTTCGCTATGCCACTGGTAGACGCGGCTGGGCCAAGGGCCGCCGAGCGTGGCGGTGGGCAAGGGCGTTACGTCGTAATAGCCCATCTCGACATGGCCTTCCGGATCCGGGGCTACACTTGCACCGAGGCAGAGTGACATCATCTGGGCGCCGAGGCAGATGCCGAGGAAGGGGGCTGCCTCGCGCAGCGCCAGATCGATCAGCGCGATTTCCTGCCTGACGAACTCGTCGGGGTCATTGGCGCTCATCGGCCCGCCGAATATGACGGTGCCAGCGTGATGCTCCAGCGATGGAGGCAACGGCTCGCCGAAGCGAGGACGGCGGATGTCGAGGGCGTGACCGCGGGCCGCCAGCAGTCGGCCGACGTGGCCCGGCGTCGACTGCTCCTGATGGAGGATTATAAGAACGGGCTTGAGAGCCTGTTCGTGCTGTCTGGCGCGATCTGCGCTATCCATGTCTTCTCAGTCGGAAGGCTGCCGTTGCGAGGGTCGATCGAGGCTGGTCACGTCAAGACTTCCAACTGGAACTGCACACGAGGATCGGTCTGCCAAGTGGTCCGGGATGTGGTCTGGCATGAACCGCTCGGTGCTCATCGTAGCTGCAAACGCTGCGCACGTCACGACAGATGCGCGCGGCGGATGGGCCCATGAAATCGGCAGTCGCTGATCGCGCCCCCAATGCGGCTACTTTATTTTCAATCCCGCGCTCTTGATCACTTTTGCCCAATTGGCGGCGTCAGTCTTGATCTTGGCCGAGAATGTCGCCGCGTCGGCTGCCGACCGGCTGAGTTTCGGCATCGCGTTCTGCTCCTCATTCGTCGTCTCATGTTGCCGGTTTGAAGCCGCCGGCTTGCCACACCGACCGGTTCTCGCTCGATTTCAGCATGTCGAGGAAGCGGCGCGCGCTGTCCTGATTGCGGCAGCCGGCGCGAAGGCCTGCTGCGTAGGAGGTGGCGTTGCCGAAGGCTGCAGGGATGGCGCCGGCAGACGTGATGCCGCCGGCCAAGGGGAATTCGCTCACGAAGGTCGAGCCGACCTCGGCTGCGCCACTTGCGACCGCTTTCACGATGTCCTCGCCGTTCTTGCACAGCACGGATTTGGCCTGCACGTCGGCGAGGATGCCGAGCTCGCTCATCAGTTTCACCAGATATATGCCCGAAGAGCCGCCTACCTGGGGATTGGAATAGGCGACAGAGCGCGCCGCCAAAAGAAGCTCGCGGAGCCTTTCCTTCGTCGAGATGTCGGGCACAGCTGCACCTTGGCGAACGCAAATGCCGGTCTCGGTCGAGCCGATGTCGACGCGACTGCCTGCGATCAGCGTGCCGGCCGCCTCCATCTCGGCGATGGAGGGCGAGGTGCCGACGACCAAGTCGGCGGCACGGCCTTCGGTCAGCAATGCCTTCACGCCGGCAATGGTGCGGAAAGTGAAGTCGAGGGGGATGCCCGTGTCGGCGGTGAAGCGGCGAGCGAGATCGCGGATGACGTACTCGACGGCGCCGGCCGACAAAACGACGACTGGGGAGGCTGAGGCCTCGGGCATGGACGTTTCCTCGATCGTAGCTCCGCCGCGGTCGCTGGCCGCAGCTTGTCTGGATCAATATAGTCGGCACGTTCCGGCCCGTCATCTGACACGACCAACACTGGCTTGGCCATCACTGACATAGCCTTCACGAAGGTATCCTGCCGATGCAACGCCGCAGCATTCACATCGACGAGTTCGCCCATGCGAGCCCAATTCCCAACGCGAGCCGCATCGGCAATCTTATCGCGTCCGGGTTCATTCGCGGCACTGATCCGGCGACGGGCAAGCTCGCGGCCACACTGCAGGAGCAATGCGCGCTGATGTTCGGCCATATGAAGCGCTGCGTCGAGAAAGGCGGCGGGCGCGCGGAGGACATTATCAAGGTGACGATCTGGGTGGAGAAAATCGACAGGAAGCCGATCAACGAGGAATGGGTGAAGGTGTTTCCCGACCCGGAGTCGCGGCCGGCGCGTCAGGTATGCGTGATGGAGATGGAGCCCGGCGTGGCCATCCAGTGCGAATTTCTCGCAGTAGTCTCGTGAGGGTGTCTGACCATCAAGCCAGACACCATTGCTGGGTCAAACCACAGGGCACATGCCACCGTCGACATTAATGGCGGTGCCGGTGACGTAGCTGCCGGCGTCGGAGGCGAGGAACAGGATCATGTTGGCGAACTCCTCGGCCGTGCCGACGCGGTTCATAGGTATCCGGCTCGCCATCTCGGCAAGATAGTCGTCAAACGAGCGCTTGATCTTGCCTTCTGCCTGTTCTTTCGCGTAGCCGCGCACCCACTGGTCGGTCTGGATGAGGCCGACGAGCACGGCGTTGCACAGCACGTTGTGGGGGGCCCCCTCGTTGGCGATCACCTTGGTCAGCGCCATGCCCGCGGCGCGCGTGACGGAGGTTGGTGCGCTGCCGAAGCGCTGCCACTTCGCGCCGCTGTTCAGCGTATTGATGATGCGGCCCCATCTGCGCTCCTTCATTCCGGGAAGGGCGGCGCGCGAAAGGCGGATGGCGGCGAACAGCTTGAGGTCGAAGTCGGCCTGCCAGATATCGTCGGTGGCAGCCTCGAACGGGCCGTTCTGGTGCGTGCCGGCGTTGTTGACGAGGATGTCGATGCGGCCGAGGGCCTTCTCCGCCTCTGCAAAGATGCGCGCGCAGTCGTCGGCCTTGCTTACGTCGCCGGCGATGCCGATGACCTTGCCTTTGCCCTCTTCGGCAATGCTGGCGCGAGCTTCCTCCAGCACATCGGGGCGGCGGGCGACAATGGCGACGTCGCCGCCGGCCTTGATGAAGTTCACTGCCGCGGCGTAGCCGATACCCTTGCTGGCGCCAGTAATCAGGGCGCAACGCCTGTCCATGCGCATGTCGATCATTCTTGTTTCCTCTCTTGGCTCGGCGCGGAAGTGAGCATGAGGAGCCGACTTGCGCAATTGCATCGCTTGGAAAGATGGCGATGATACTGAACAAGGAGGAGCCATGGGGCGAAGCTCGAGCTCTTCAAAGCATCAGGTGTCGGCTCGGAGAGCCGCCATCGCGGGGAGACGTCCATGCCTGAACTCAAGCTCACGTTCGCCTGCTCGACCTATGACCGGATGTTGGCGCTCCGGACCGGTGACGTGAAGCCGGAGGGGATAGATCTCGAATACAAGGCGATCGAGAACCCGCGCGCGATCTTCGATCGGATGGGCTGGAAGGCGGAGTTCGACCTGTCGGAGTTCTCTTCGACGGAATACATCTCGCGCATCTCTCGCGGTGATCGCTCGTTCGTGGCACTGCCGGTGTTTCCCAGCCGGGTGTTCCGCCACGGTTTCATTTTCGTGAACAGGAGGCGTATTGCACGGCCACAGGACCTCAACGGAAAACGTATCGGCATCGTGCTCTATACGCAGACGGCGATGCTGTGGGTCAGGGGAATGCTCGCTTCGGAATACGGCGTCGATCCCGATACGATCACCTGGGTCGAGGGCTCGATGCGCGCGGCCGGGGCGCACGGCAATCCCAATCCGCCGAAGCTCTTGAAAGCACCGCGCGTCGTGCAGAACACGAGCGAAAAGTCGCTCGAGCAATTGCTCGACGAAGGTGAGCTGGATGCGGTTGCGGGCACGCGCGTGCCGGCGTGCTTCGGCCGCAATCCGGATATCGTTCGGCTGTTCCCGGATTTTCGCGCGGCAGAGAGAGACTACTTCAAGCGCACGCGGATACATCCGATCATGCATCTCGTCGCGATGAAGCGAGAGATCCACGAGGCGCATCCTTGGGCGGCCGCAAGCCTCTACAAGGCGTTCATGGCCGCCAAACAGCGCTGCTACGACATGATCAACATAGAGGTGGCGCCGCGCTACATACTGCCGTGGCTGTTGGCGGACGTTGAGGAGATGTACGAGGTGTTCGGTCGCGATCCGTGGCCTTACGGCGTGCAGGCCAACCGGCCGACGCTGGAAGCGCTGATGCGATATATGGTCGAGCAGCACTACCTCGCCAAGCCGCTCTCGCTCGCCGACCTGTTCGTCGGCGAGACCGAGTGGAAGGGCAAGGCGGCGCCGGCTATTTGACGGCTAGGCCCGCTTGCCTGGCGACGTTGCGCCAGCGCTTCTCGCTGGTCACAGCAAGTGCCTTGAAGTTGCCCGCGTCGATCTTTGAAGAAATGGCGGGAACCGGTGCTGCCAGCACATGAACGGCGCCGGTCATCTGCGATTGCAGTGCGGGGGCTGCGCCGGTGTGGGGAACGTGCGCCATGGCGAGGCCTGAACGGAATTTCAGGAGCTCGGAGGCGAGGTGGCCAACGGTGCCGGTGCCGGGTGAGGCATAGTTGAGCATGGTGTTCGCGGTTTTCCACGACGAACGATCCGCCGATCACCTCAGTGAGGCCGCCAGCTAATGTCCGGGCGAGGTCGTCGGTGAGGCCGCCTGCGGCGACGGCGACGACGAGCCGGACGGGCTTCTCCGGCCAAGCAGCAAGTGCGGAGGCGGCGTTGAATGCATTAGCTCCAGCACAGGCGAGGCTCACGCATTTTGCGGCCCAACGGCGCAGGGAAATTTCTCCCGATGTGTTTTGAGAGAAGTCTTGCCGCAATCGCAAGGTTCTGCAGCGTGCCTTGCTGGCCTGCTATTCAGGTTCCGCTGATCGCAGGCGGGTAGCGATCAGGCGAGGGCCCGCAACTCGTCGAGTGTCAGGTCGCCGGGGACGATCGTGATCGGGATCGGGAACGTGCCTGCGTGATTGCCGGCAGCCAGCGACGAGACGAGGGGTCCGGGCCCCTTGGCGTCGACTGCGGCACCGAGAACCAGAATGCCGATGTCGGGGTCCTCGTCGATCAGCTTGGCGATCTCGTCGGTGATCACGCCCTCGCGGACCATCTCCTCGGTTACGACATGCTCGAAGCCCGCCTGGTTCAGCTTGCGCCGGAACAGACGGAAGCGGGCCTTGGCCTTGTTCGTCTCCTCCTCGACATGGAGCTTTTGAACGCCCATCCAGGTCTGGAAGTCCTGGGGCTCGATCACGTTCAACAGCACGATGATGCCGGAAGTGTGCGCGATGCGGCTGGCGCAATACAACAGCGCGGCCTCCACCTCCGTGCTCTCGTCGACGATGACGAGCATCTTGCGGAGATGGCCTTGCTCGAAGGAGCGGCGCTTGGTTCGGGTCACCATCTTTGTATTCTGCCATGATTGAGCCATGCCAGACAATGGCGTCATGGAAGCTGCCAGCAAGCCCGGCATCGGAGCGGCCATCGGGTTCGAGCCGGGCGGAGGCGTTGCGGCGATAGCGGGTAGTGTCGCGCGCGGTGGATCAGGCGAGCGTGGGAATGGTGGCGAGCAGGCGGGCCAAGTCGATGGCTGCCAGCTCGTGGTCATGGGGCAGGGCAATCTGCAATGCGGTGGGAATGCCATCGGCGGCAGGCCAAGGGAGCGGCAGGCTCAGGGCGGGGTGTCCGGACACGTTGAAGGGGCACGTTTCGGCGAGCAAAGCGAACACGACGGGCACTTCCTCGCCTTCGAGCGCCACGCGGCGGGCGCCGACGCGTGGCGGGGGCACTGCTATGGTCGGGCTGAGGATAACGTCTGCGGCATCGAATGCACGGCCGATCGCAGCGCGCATTTCAACGAGGCTTTGCCGGGCCGACGCCAGTTCATCGGATGGCAAGGTGGCGGCGTAGGCGAGCGAGCGGCGGGCGGTGTCGGCGAAACGCGCAGCGTCACGAGGCCAATGGTCCCGCCAGATCTCTACTGCCTCAGCGCAGACGATGGCGCCGTGCATCTCGGCCAGCGCGAGGCGGTCGGGTAGCTCGATCTCGGTCAGCGCGAAGCCCTGGGCGGCTAGCCAGGACAGCGTTCGCTCCACCGCCGACCGGATGGTGTCGTCGGAGGCGGCGAGGCGGTTCGGATCGAAGCCGATGCGGCGGATGTCGTCGAGCGATCCGCGACTGGCGGGCAGCATGATGCGCGCGGTCCGATCGAGGATGTCGATGCCGGCGGCGAGCAGCCCGATATGATCGAACGTAAAGGAGAGCGGCGTGACGCCGTCGACCGGGATGCTGCCGAACGACGGCTTCAGGCCGTAGATGCCGCAGCAGGCCGCTGGAACGCGCACCGAGCCGCCGGTGTCGGTGCCGAGTGCGACGTCAACCAGGCCGCCGGCGACGGCTGCGGCGCTGCCGCCGCTCGAGCCACCCGCCGTGCGGCCGGGGGCGAGGGGATTGAGGACGCCGGGGGTCATCATGCCGAAACCGGCTGCGTCGGTCACCGTTGTCCCGGCCACGGCGGCGCCAGCCTCGCGAAGCATGGCGACGCATGGGGCGTCGCTTCCGGCTATACGGTCGCCGAGGAGGGGGAGGCCGGCAGTCCAGCGAAGGCCTGCAACGGCGATGTTGTCCTTTACGGCCAGGCGCAAGCCCGCCAGCGGGCCTGGACCGTGCGCGGGCGCATCCACCCGTTCGACAAATGCGTCATATGGGTCGGCTGGATTCATTTCGAACGCGCAACCCTCTTTTATCGGTCCGGGGAGCGACTGGCAGCGGGCCGGACGCGGCCTGATCTGACCCCTCCGGCGGCATCGTCGCGCAGGGCCGTTCGAGGCTGGCAGCGGGGCATCCATTGACCGTTCGGCGGGGCGCGCTATCAAGGTAGCTCATTGCGCGCTGTTGCGCACCCTCTGGGGCTGGCACCTCTGGGGCTGCGGTGGCAGGCAACCTTGTCGGAGACGACCCATGATGAAGCTCTACGGCTTTTTTCGCAGCGGTGCTGCCTATCGCGTCCGGATTGCGCTCAATCTCAAGGGGATTGCCGTCGAGCACATCTCGCGGCATCTGCGCGATGGAGAGCAGCGCGATCCGGCATATCTGAAGATCAACCCGCAGGGGCTGGTGCCGGCGCTGGTGCTGGAGGACGGCACGATCCTGACGCAGTCTCTCGCCATCATGGAGTGGCTCGAGGAGATACAACCGAGCCCGCCGTTGTTGCCGAAGGACCCGATCCGCCGCGCCAAGGTCCGCGCCTTCGCGATGGCGATCGCCTGCGATACGCATCCGGTGCAGAACCTGCGCGTGCTGCAGCGGGTAAAGTCTCTCGGCCAGGACGATCTTGCCTGGGCCCGCGCGATCAACCTCGAGGGGCTGGAGGCGGCGAACGAGCTGATCAAGGGTGAGAAGGGGCCGTTCTGCTTCGGTGTCGAGCCGACGCTCGCGGACATCTGCCTCATTCCGCAAGTCGCCAATGCGCGTCGCTTCAAGGCGGATATTTCGCACCTGACGCGCCTGCAGGAGGCGATCAAGGCATGCGAGGCGCACAAGGCATTCCAGGATGCCGCGCCTGAGAAGCAGCCGGACGCGGAGTAGATGTCAGTCGCTTCGTCGCCGACGTTCCGGCGGCAACCGATAATCGCCATGCCAGCCTGAATCAAACAGCCGACATGGCGTCAGAAGCCTGGGTTTCAGAAGTCTGGGTGTGAGAGGCCTGGGTGTGAGACCCGGTGGTGAAGACAGCACCTTCGAGGAAACCATGACAGACAAACCCTTCATCATCGTCGGCGGCGGCATCGGCGGCATTGCTGCGGCAATCGCGCTCGCCGACAAAGGCTTCCCCGTTCATGTGATCGAGCAGGCGCCGGAGTTCGCGGAGATCGGGGCTGGCATTCAGCTCGGCCCCAACATCGTGCGTGCGCTCGAGCGGCTCGGCATCAAGCGGCAGGTGATGGACATCTCCTGGATGCCCAACGCGCTCCTCATGCGCTGTGCGTTCGATGGCCACGAAATCACGCGCGTTCCGGTGAAGGAGGTATTTCCCAAGTACTACGGGGAGAACTATGCGGTCGTGCATCGCGCAGACCTGCACGCCTGCATGCTTTTGAAGGCTGCGGCCAACCCCCTCATACAACTCGAAAAATCTCGCGAGGTGACGGGCTACGAGGACAAGGGCGACCGCGTCGTCGTGCATTGCGGCGACGGTCGCAGCGTAGAGGGCAGGGCGCTGATCGGTTGCGACGGGCTGTGGTCGCGCATCAGGGAAACCATCGTCGGCGATGGCAAGCCGGTCGTGTCCGGGCATATCGCTTTCCGGGCGGTGCTGCGGCGGGACCAGGTGCCGGAGGGCATGTGGGGGCCTGATGTGGTGCTGTGGGCTGGCCGCAAGACGCATCTGGTGCACTATCCGATGCGTCGCGGCGAGCTCTACAATCTCGTCGCCGTGTTCCATTCCGACCGTTACGAGGAGGGCTGGAACGTCGAGGCGAGCTATGGGGAGATGGAGGCGCACTTCCGCGGGCAAAGGCCCGAGGTCTTGAAGCTTCTCCAAAAGATCGAGACGTGGAAGATGTGGGTGCTGTGCGACCGGCTCCCGGTCAAGAACTGGACGAAGGGGCGCGTGACGCTTCTCGGCGATGCGGCACATCCTACGTTGCAATATCTGGCACAAGGGGCGAACATGGCCACCGAGGATGCCGTGCAACTCGCCCACGACGTGGCCGCGACGCCCGACGACCTGAATGGGGCGTTCACCCGCTACAACGAGAAGCGCTATCTGCGCACCGCGCGCATTCAGACGATGTCGCGCGTGTACGGCCAGTTCTACCATGCCGCCGACGTGCTCGCGGAGCTTCGTGACCAGTTCTTCCAGGAGCGGACGCCCGAGGAAGCGCTGAAGTCGACGGCATGGCTTTACGGTGGGGGCGACCCGGTCTGAGACAAAGGGCCCGACCGCTGCTCCGGCTTTGCCAGTTCGAGGCGGCAGCAGTGAGACGGCCGGATGACGAGGACGCTCCATCCCCAACCGACGAGGCGCCGGGTCGTAAGGCTGTCGAACGGCTTGAACTGGCGGTAGCGAGGCCTTAAGCCTCGCTGCGGTGCAGCAACCGCAGAGGCTAATTCGTGAACTCATTTCGATCCGTCGCAACGGCAATCGTCGCTGCGACAGCTCTCGTTCTGCCCGGTGCATGGGTCTCTGCGGAGGCCGCCAAGATCAGGATATCGCATCAATGGAGCGCGCAATCGGATGCGCGCGACCGAGCCGCGCGGATCTTCGCAGCGGAGGTCCAGAAGCGGGCACCGGGCATCGCTGTCTCCGTGCATCCCAGGTCCGAGCTCGGGATCGGGCCGCTCGAGCAATACGACGCCATGCTCGATGGGCGGATCGAGGCGGCCATATTTCCGTTGTTCTATGTCTCGCCGAATATTCCCGAGGTTTCCGTGACACTGCTGCCGGGCGTGCCGGCAACGATCGAGCAGGCGGCCGTACTGAAGGGTACGGAGTTCCACAAGCGGTTGCAGGCCGTCGTGGAGGCCAAGGGCTTGCGGATACTGACGTGGTGGTGGCTCAAGGGCGGAATGGTCAGCATCGACGAGGAGATCGGCAGCCCGAACGAGATGCAGGGCGTTCATGTGCGCAGCGGCGACAAGCTGTTCGACCTCATGTTCGCCAAGGCCGGCGCCGTGCCGATGGTCATGCCCTCGACCCAGATTGTCGCAGAGATGCAGGCGAAACGCCTCAATGTCGCGCAGGCATCGATCGAGACGTTGCTCAGCATGAAGATGCAGTCGGTGGCACGCTCGGCGGTGATCGGCGGCAATGCGCTCTACATCTCGTTGCATCCGCTGATGATATCGACGAAGGCGTGGGCCGGCCTCAGCGAGGCTGAGCGCAAGGCGGTCGAGGCGGCGGCGGAGATCGCGGATCGGGTGTTCATCAAGAGCCAGGCGAAGATCGAGGCGCATGCGCTGGCCGCCTTCGACATGGCCGGGGTCAAGACGCGGGCGATGAAGTACGATGAGTACGAGCGCTGGCTGCGACTTGCCCAACAAACATCGTGGATCGCCTACAGCAAGCAGAGCGTGGCATCGGCAGGGCTCCTGCAGGCGCTGCTTACAAGTCTGATCGAGTCGAAGCCAGGGAAGCCATGAACGTTCTTCTGATCGGCTCCGGTGGCCGCGAGCATGCCCTGGCGTGGGCCCTATCGGCGAGCCCGCTGCTCGAAGCGCTATATTGCGCGCCCGGCAATCCGGGCATCTCGGCGTTCGCCACGTGCGTCGCGCTCGACGTCGCCGATCATGGGAAGGTGATCGCGTTCTGCCGGGAGAAGGGCGTCGGTCTCGTCGTCGTCGGGCCGGAAGCGCCGCTCGTGGCCGGCATCGCCGACGACTTGAGTGCGGCCGGCATCAAGGTGTTCGGGCCGTCCAACGCGGCGGCGCAACTGGAAGGCTCGAAGGGGTTCACGAAAGACCTTTGCACGGAAGCTGGCATCCCAACGGCTGCCTACGGGCGCTTCAGCGATGCGGCGGCGGCCAAGGCGTTCGTGGCGCGTCAGAGCGTGCCTATCGTGGTCAAGGCTGACGGAATCGCGGCCGGCAAGGGCGTGGTGATCGCGGAGAGCCACAAGGAAGCCGAGGCGGCGATCGACGCCTGCTTCTCGGGCGCTTTCGGCGCGGCCGGCGCGGAGGTGGTGATCGAGGAGTTCCTCGAAGGCGAGGAGGCGAGCTATTTCGCGCTCGTGGATGGCGTGCACGCCATGCCGCTGGCCACGGCACAGGATCACAAGCGGGTCGGCGACGGCGACGTGGGTCCCAATACCGGCGGCATGGGCGCCTATTCGCCGGCGGCGATCGTCACGCCCGAGATCGACCGGCGCGTGATGCGCGAGATCATCGAGCCGACGGTGCGCATGATGGCGGCGCGCGGGATGCCCTATGTCGGCGTTCTTTATGCCGGTCTGATGCTGACGAAAGACGGGCCGAAGCTGATCGAGTACAACGCGCGCTTCGGCGATCCTGAATGCCAGGTGCTGATGATGCGTCTCAAGTCGGACCTGCTGACCGCGCTCGTGGCGACGTGCGACGGCGTGCTCGACACGTTCGATGTGCGCTGGCACGACGATGTGGCGTTGTCCGTCGTGATGGCTGCAAACGGCTATCCCGGCACGCCGCAAAAGGGCTCCGAGATCAAGGGGCTCGACAGGGCGGCGGCGCTCGATGGTGTCGAGGTCTTCCATGCCGGTACGCGGCTCGATGGGGACCGGCTCGTCGCCGACGGCGGGCGCGTGCTCAACGTCACCGCGCGTGGGCGGACGGTGGCTGAGGCGCAGGCGCGGGCCTACGAGGCGGTTCGTCTGATCGACTGGCCGGGCGGCTTCTGCCGTTCCGATATCGGCTGGCGCGCGATCGAGCGTGAGCACGGGCGGTAGCCGGGGCCTTATTGCACCGGCTTGCGAACGTCCGTCCTCGCCGCTGTCCGCCGAAAGCCGCCGCCTGGGCGGGGACGGGGTGGGTCAGGGGCTTCCATGAGCCGGGGAAACACTCATTTTGCATTCCTGTCTGCTATCCCGGGGTCAAGCGGACAGGCAGCACATCGCTTGGTGGCTTGCTAGCCTACCTCATAAATGTGCACACGGACGAACGGGGGATAAATTGGTGGCTGTCCCCAATTACCGCAATTACCCTGCCCGGCATCTACGCGGCGTATCGGGTCTTTGTATGTAAATGCGCTGGTTTCTCCAACGCCAGGAACCGCGCGTGGCCACAGTGTCCATGCCGGCGCTGCAATGCACTCAGTCCACAAACAACGACAAACGGACGACTTCTCGATACTTCAACGGTTATCGCGGGCAAGGAACTGTGCACACAGACTGTCACTGTGATGGACGACCAATTTACAGGCAATTAGCAGCCCGAGAACTTACCGTAGCACTGACTGTGACAGAAATTTCGAGCACCCCCAATTAGGCTGTGACAGCTCGCGTGACAACCACTGCTGCCGCGACAGAAATCGGCTCTTGCCCGCCGTTGGCGGTCGTCCGCATTGCGGCTCGCGCGCTCGATCGCCTCGCGGTTAGCACGGCCCTCGGCCTCGGCTGCTGCTTTTGCGGCGCTCGCGGCGGAGTTGTTCGAGCGCTCGATCGACTCAGTGCGGGCAAGCGCGTTTAGGTTGTCGGTTGCTCGGATCGCTAGCGGATCATTCGAATAGCGCTTTAAGATTTCTCCATATGCCTGGTTTGCCCAATCGCGCTTGCCGGACCGCTCGAAAGTGCCTGCTGCAATGTAAAGTTCATGTGCAGTTCCTTTCTTCATGACAACATCGAACCGGCAGCGGGGGTACTGGCTTTGACCGCCCGCAAGCGGGTCCATGCGCTGCACTTCGGCGCAGTTCCCGACCGACAACGCCTTCTGACGTAGCCCGTCAAAGCAACTACTGACAGCACCGCCACCGCTGATCTTTGCATCCACCTGCTTCCGTAACTCCGATCCGGTGGTGATGGCGTAAGGGTCTGGGTTGGTTTGCGAATCAGCTATTTCTCTTGTCGAGGGCGGCTCACTCGGCAGGTGATGGGATGCGAAGCTTCGAGATCGTGCAGTCGG
>CAMAYR010000132.1 GCA_945862355.1 Devosia equisanguinis
CGTGTCGGTGTCCGACTGCACGATCTCGAAGCTTCGCATCCCATCACCTGCCGAGTGAGCCGCCCTCGACAAGAGAAATAGCTGATTCGCAAACCAACCCAGACCCTTACGCCATCACCACCGGATCGGAGTTACGGAAGCAGGACACATGACAAACGCGATTCCCGGGCGCCTCACGGGCTCCGACCAGACACCGCTCTCTCCCCAGCGAGACCGCTACGCCTATCGCGTCGACGAGGCCTGCCATGCCCTCGGCATCGGGCGCACATCACTCTACGCGCTGGTAAACGCAGGTGAGCTACAGCTCATCAAGATCGCTGGACGAACGCTGGTGCCGCGCGCCCAACCTCGGGCGCCGCTGTCGTGCTCGGCGATCTTGCCACGACGGCGCGCGCCATCCTCGAGGGCGAGGGAATCGAGACGACGCTGTCGGCCTGCGTGGCGCTGGGCCGGCCCGGCATCGCCACGCTGTCGGTCGGCACACTCGGGCGCGCACCGCTACCCGTCGGGCGCACTGTCGTGTTCCTCGCCGATCGCGGCGCGGAGGCGGCGGCCGAGAAAGGGGGCGCGCTGCGTCTCGCTGAGGGCAGGCGCGTGCTGATTGCAACGCCGCCCGAGGGCACCAAGGACTTCAATGACCTGTTGCGCGACCACGGCGTCGACGCGGTGCGCGCTGCGCTCCTGAGCGCTCGTCGATTGGTCGGGAGGCGCTGACCATGCGCGACATGAACCTCACTATCGACGAACAGAGCGCCGCGCTGATCGAGCGTGCCACCGTCGATCCCGGAACCACATTCGAGACCGCGAACGTCGAGTTCCTGGCAGATCTGCGCATCAAGCACCGCCCGGCGTTCGAGTCGACCAGGGCGAAACTGAAGGCGGTGGGGTGTCGCGTCACCCAGCTCGACAAGGCGATCTCTCCGTCCGGAGAAGGCGGGCGCGGGCCAGCGCAGTCCGAGATATTGATCGGGTTCGCTGTCGATTGCGAGCTGTTCCGCTCGAAGGACATGAGGTCGTTCGCTGACGTGGCCGTTTCCGGCCATCGCGAGACCATGCCCGTTCGGTCGAAAGCGTTTCGCAACTTCCTGGCGCGCCGCTTCTATGAAGAGGACGGCGGCGCGCCGAATTCCGAGGCGATGCAGGCCGCGCTCGGTGTGATCGAGGCCCGCGCGCTCTATGAGGGCGTCGAGCGCGAGGTGTTTGTTCGCGTTGGCGGTATCGGCCGCACGATCTATATCGATCTGGGCACCGATGACTGGCGCGCTGTCGAGATAGACGACGAGGGCTGGCGCATCGTCGAGACGCCGCCGGTCCGGTTTCGCCGGTCTGCCGGCATGCGGGCGTTGCCGCTCCCCAAGCGGGGCGGCCGCATTGCCGATCTCGGCCAGCTGCTCAACGTGAGGAGCGATGCGGACTTCACGCTTGCGGTGTCCTGGCTGCTCGCGGCGATGCGGCCGACCGGCCCTTATCCGCTGCTGGCTCTGTCCGGCGAGCAGGGCGCTGCGAAGAGCACATTCACCGCAATCTTGCGCAAGTTGATCGACCCGAACACCGCACCGCTGCGGGCCCTGCCGCGCGAGGACCGTGATCTGTTCATCGCGGCCAACAACTCGTTCGTCCTGGCCTACGACAACATCTCGGGGCTGCCCGCTTGGATCTCCGACACGCTATGCGGTCTCGCCACCAGCGGCGGTTTCGCTGTGCGCGCACTCTACACAGACGGGGATGAGATGCTGTTCGACGCCTGCCGGCCGATCGTCTGCAACGGCATCGAGGATGCCCTGACGCGCGCCGATCTGGCCGACCGCGCTATCACCGTCTCGCTGCTGGCGATCCCCGAGGACAAGCGCCGCCCGGAAAGCGAGGTGTGGAGTGCTTTCGACGCAGCACATCCGGCCATCTTCGGTGCGCTCGCCGACGCGGTGTCGATCGGGCTGCGCAATCTGCCAGGAACGAAGCTCGACCGGCTGCCGCGCATGGCGGACTTCGCGTTGTGGGCCACGGCCTGCGAGACGGCGCACGTTGAGCCTGGTGCGTTCATGCGGGCCTACGACGCCAACCGGACCGCAACAATTGAAAGCGTGCTCGAGGCGGACGCCGTGGCGAATGCGGTGTGCAAGCTGATGCAGGTGCACGCGCGCTGGATCGGTACGACATCCGAGCTGTTGAGCGCCCTCAGCAGCTCCGTCAGCGACGACGAGCGCAAGGCCCGGACCTGGCCGACCACCCCGAACGTCTTGAGCGGTCGCCTGAAGCGGGCCGCGACGTTCTTGCGACGCACCGGGGTGAACATCGTGTTTGGCGCTCGCAGCGACGGCAAGCCACGGCAGCTGAGCATCGCCAGGTTGTCATCGAGTTCCAGTACCGATGTGCCGGTCAGTGACGCTGATCTCTCTGGGTGCCCCCGAAATTCGAACGGCAGCGATGGGGAGGACACACGCGCTCCAGGACCAGAAGGTAGGGGCAAATCATCGGCACTGATCGGCACTGAGCAAAAAACCAACGAATGCAATGGCCGGCCAGTGCCGATGCCAGTGCCGATGCCAGTGCCGATGCCTGTCCGCGGATCGGCACTCATAACGCACTGAAACCGGTCATTAATTCCGCAGTGCCGATCAGTGCCGATGATTTCGGGCCGGTTTCTGCTGCCGAACACGCGCACACCTCGGCCGAGCGCGGGGAGGCTTTCTGATGCAGCCGACAGAAGCCTATGCAAAGCTCGTCAATTTGGGCCTTCTGCTGCTGCCTAGCGGCGGCAAGCTGTGGGTGGAACCGCGCGAGTGGATCACGCCTGAGGCGCGCGCCTTGATCGTCGGGCATCGCGACGGACTGCTCGATCTTGTCACGCGGCGGAACCAGTTTGGCCCGGTCCCGCCATGCCCCACTGCCGTGACCGAGCGCGCCGCGATCACCGAGGACGGCGACGGCTGCGACCGGGCCGAGGCCAACTCCCGGGCACTCGCCGAGTTCGGCCTGGCATCCTGGTGTGAGTTGGCTGACGCGCACGCTGCCGCGATCCGCGCTGTCGTAGACTGCCTGCCGGCACCGTCGAGCGACCACGGCCGGCGGCTCATGAAGGTAACTCTCGACTTCCTCGGCTCCGAACACTGGCGCCCAACCATCGCTTGCGGCTGGCCGTTGGTCGAGCTATTCGGCGTGCACGCGTTCGCGCCGTTGGTCCGTATCGGGGCGTGGGGCGCGATCACGGCGCACGCGCTGAGCAAGATGGCGCCGATCGGGATCGAGCGCGTCACGACCAGCGAGATAGTGACGGCCTGCCGATCGCCCAGCGCGAAGCTGGTGCATCGCGCCGGCTACCACGGCACGGAGGGCTCGGTGGTGTGGTGGGAGTGCACCGCGTTGATCGGGGAGCGCGAAACATGAGCGACCACGAGATCGAGTGCGCCCTGGCAGGTAGGCTCACGGCCGACCCGGTGCAGCGCACGGGGAAGTCCGGCAAACCCTGGCTGGCCATGAACGTCGCCGTCGGCAGCGGTGATGCCGTGAAGTTCGTCAGCTTCGCGCTGTTCGGCGACAGCGTGCCGGAGGTGGCAGAGCGCCTGCGAAAGGGCGGTCGCGCCTACGTCGAGGGCAAGATCACGCTGCGTCAATGGACCGGCCAGGACGGCCAGTCCCGCGCTGGGCTCAGCGTGTCGAGCTTCCATGTCGTGCCGCTCGGCCAGATTGGACGGCGCCGGCCAGCCAGGACTAAGCCCCAGGCAGCTTGCACGAACCCGGCCGCTCGCGACTGGCAGCGCCCGCCAGGCATGCTACACGGGGAAGGCTGTCAGGCCTCGGATAATGCCGGGAGCATGAGCAATGCCGAGCGAACTTGAAAAACTATCGACCGGTTTCAAGCACGGCGGATGTCGGCCCGGTGCCGGTCGGCCCGCTGGATCGGTCAACAAGACGACCGCCGAGATCCGGGAGCTTGCCGGCGCTTGGGGCCCACAGGCCATAGAGAAGGCTGCTTCCTTGGCTGGCCTCGTGCTGGACGAAGCCGGCCGTCCGGTCGGCGAAGCAGAGTCCGAGGCGGTCCGGTTGGCAGCCATCCAGCTGCTACTCGATCGCGCCTATGGCAAGTCGCCGATGGCAATCTCGGGCATCGTCGGCGGCCCTGTCGAGGTCAGGCAGGAGCCGAGCAAGCTCGACTTGGCTCGGTGGGTTGCTTACACCCTATCGCAGGGGGATCGGATGGCTCAGTACGGTTCGGGGTCAGGCGCAATAGTAGAGTGAGGAACTGCTCTTCGCGCGGCGGCAGATCCAGCCACGAGAGAACCGTCCCGGGCACCTGAGCCTCAGCCTGTGCGAGCAAGCTCAGTGAAGTGGCGGCCGTCCTCGCAGTGGCGACTGCAGGCGTTGGCAGATGCCGAGAAACGAAAACTTGCGTCTTACTTATCTGACGCTTGTGCTTGAACAGCACGTGGAGCAGGCCAATAGGAGCAGGAGCAGCCGGCGGAGTAGCAACCGCCCAACCGGCTATGATGGCCGCTGAGCATCAAACGGTGGAGATCACAGAAGATGGGGCTGTCGATCCTAGGTGCGCTGGTGGGGACCTACATTGCACGGAGTTGGTGGCAAGCTCTTTTGTTGACGTTCGCTGGTGCCGCCATCGGCCGCGCCTGTTTCGATGCGTTGTTGCTAGACGCCGGGATATCCAAAGAAATCTCACACTACGTGGAGGGCCAGATCAGCGCCGCACTCGTGGCTGTAGTGGCATTCCCAGCGTAGTTTTTCTTCCGGTGGCGTCGTTCATGGAAGGCTACGATCCCGGAAGCCGGCTCAGTCAAGACTGAGCCACGGAGTTCACGCCGCGGCGGATGGACGTCGGCGAAACCAGGAGAACCACCACCGTGAAGCCAAGCACTTAGTCTGACGGTTTGACCTGTGGCCACTACACTACGGAAAATCAACGCAATTCGGCTTAGACAGGTGCGCGAACGCCGCCTGCTCAGCCGTCAAGACTTCGGCGGGAGGACCCAGAACAACTCGTGGTTCACGAGATCCCGCACCGTCTCCGGTATCGCCTCGAACGCCTGTATCCGCTCCGGAAACGTCAGCGGCATCTGCGGGTTGTGCATCATCTGTGCCGTCGAGTCTGGCCCGGAGGCCGCGCGATCGCGGCGGTTGGTCATCGGGACCACCCAACTCGGCACGCTGATGAGCTAAGTCCCATACCCAAGTAATAACGCCAACATCACTACCGGCATCGTTACCGCCACCATACCAGTGTAAGTGCCCGAGCCGCGCGCACGATCTGGATCGGTGAGAGCAAGGAGCGACTTCGATGGCCAGACGCCGAGAGGAGCGAGCACCCCCGCCAGCGACCGCATACCAGAACCATGGCACCGGGCTCAGATAGCCGAACAACAGCAGAGCGCCGACACTTATGAGATGGAAGATCAACGATACCATGCCATAGCCTTTGAGTTCTTGGGAGCTTTCTGCATCGCAAGAGTTCACATGCCCGAGGCGGGCAGGCTTATTAGGCGTCCTCGGCTGAGCCATAGGAATACGCAGTACTGCACAACCGTCCCCCGGCTCGTGGTGGTCAGCCGGACACGGCCGGCAGCGGCCAGCGCATGCAGCACTTCCCCCGTCCGCGACTTGGACCAGCCGAGCGTGCCGCCGATCGACCGTTGGCTGGCCATCAGGACGCCGCCTCGTCTGCGCACGAGATCGATGAGCGCGCGGCCGGCCTCGATCGAGCCGGTGTCCATCGCGGCGGACGCATCCGGCCGGTGTCCGCCGCTTGCGCTGGGCGCCGGTACAGGCTGAGGCAGCGCGAGCGGACGCTACAGTGAGGCCGCGTCCGGTGCTTCCGGCTCGATCCGTCCGGTAGCCACGGCCGCGGACACGCACCGGACTCGGCCGCGTCCGCCGGCACCGTCGCGTCCTGGCTGGCCCCACGCCCGGCCTCGCGTCGCGTACTGCCCGGCTGGTCGGCGGCGGACATCAGCACGACGGCGAGCGCCGAGCCCGGCTCCAGCGCCAGCAAGGCCACGAGCACGAGCCAATCGGCGATCCGCTCGGCCGGCACCGCGATCCCGGCCACGTCTCGGATGTAGGTGGCGAGCGCTGATGCACCGGGATCGGCGAGCTTCGGCCCACCGGCCCTGCCCAGCGCGGACTCGGCCGTCTCCAGCGTAAGCCCCTATGTCCGTCCTCGCCCTTGAGGCGACTCGCCCTCGATGCGAGTCGCGAGGGTTACCCGGGAGGTCCCGGGCCTATCCTCAACGCAAGGAGGGCGAGCCATGGAGAAGCATAGCGAGGTTTTCGTCGGATTGGACGTGGCCAAGGCGAAGAATGCCGTGGCTATCGCCGAAGGCGGGCGCAACGGCGAAGTGCGCTATCTCGGTGAAATCGAGAACACGCCGGAGACAACACGACGCCTGATCGCGAAGCTGTCCAAGACCTACAGGAAAATGACGTTCTGCTACGAGGCTGGTCCCACGGGCTATGGGCTGTTCAGGTGGATCTGCGACCTCGGGCACGAGTGCATCGTGGTTGCGCCGTCTCTCATTCCCATGAAGGCAGGCGATCGGGTGAAGACGAACCGGCGCGATGCCGAGAACCTCGCCAAGCTGTTGCGCGCGGGCGAATTGACGGCGGTCTGGGGATATCCATCAGGCAACGATGGTTGCGGCGCGCCGGCCCAATCATACCGAGACGATCGATCAGCAGGATTCGTGCTCCGGCATGTTGAACAAGTTGGCCAGGACATTCGCCACTCAGATCGAGGCGCTAAAGCGCTACCGGTCATCCGGCGAGGAGAGCGTCAAGGTCACGCATCAGCATGTGACTGTGACGGCCAGCCGGGCAGTTGTCGGCATCAACCAGGGGGGAGGGGGAGCTTATGAAAACGCGAGCCAATCTCATGCACTTGAATCGGCTGCAACATCAGGCGCAATTGATGCACAAGGCGCCACGCTGCTCGGCCAAGAGCAAACGGTCGGGCTGCCGATGCCGGGCGCCCGCCGTGAAGGGGCGGAGTGTCTGCCGCATGCACGGCGCACGAGCTGGAGCGCCAAAGGGGAAAGCTAACGGCGCGTGGGAGCACGGCAGGCAAACAAATGAGGCGGTTTCCCTTCGTCGGAGATTGCTCGCTTTGATCAGAGTATCTCGTGAAATGGTGCGCCAGACGCGAAAAGCGGATGACGAACACGTCAGACTTGGCACTCAGGCCGCCTGCCATCGACGAAGCGATGGAGCGGTTGTGGCTGAAGAAAGCCGAGCGGCCGTCACAGATTGTACCCTTGCCCACCCGTCGGCACGTCACGGTGCGCCCGTGGACCGTGCCTCTCGGGCGAGCTTTACTATCGTCGGATTCGGGCGAGTTGACCAGGCGGATCGACCAGTAGCGACCGTTCGAGCAAATTCGGAAGGTGTTCCCATCGGTGACGTGCGTGCCAAGTCGTCGGTTGCTGACGATCGACTCGTATTGTAACTCGCGCGCGGGCCGTAGTTCCCATCATGCGTATGCGGGCGTACCTTTGTGAGTACATTCCGATCCTGCCCCCACACGTCGCTGTGCGTGTAGCCTTCAACTATGGGCGTGGTGTCGTTTGCGTCCGCCCATTATGCCAAAGGCTCGGATCCCCCCATCTCACTGGGTCCGAGCCACTAGACGCCACGTCGATCTCGCACCTTGGCTTCGATCGCTGCAATTGGTGCGATGGCGTTGGCGACATCGAGAGGAGCAGCAAGGCATGCGCACTGCCAACCCGAGAACCCGATCGGTTATTCTGATAAGTTGCGTCGCCTTCATCGGTTTGATCGCGAACGCGATGCTCGCGACTGCTCAGACGCTTCCCGCTCCTGGGGCAACTGTGGTGCCACCATGCCCCTCGATCGCCGAACAGTCGCGCGCCATAGGCGAGAAGCGCAGTGACGATACGGCAGTTGCGGCCGGGCGCCCTGCGGAGCAATCGATTATACTTCCGTCTGCGGGTGAACCTCCGGCGAAGCGGGACGGCGACGATGTTCGCGCCGCTATCGATTGTCCAATGGCACCAAACCATCCAAATGCAATCGGGCCAGAGAGCGCGAACCAGCCGGCGACGGCGCCGGTCGCAGCGGCTGCATCGGCCGCGAAATTGACGCTGACGGCGGAGCAGGCCAAGACGTGGATTGGCAAGCCGGTCTACAGCAGTGACGACAAGAAGATCGGCGAGGTCATCGCCCTCGCGCGCGGTGCCGACAACACGGTCACCGAGCTGCACGCTGGCATCGGCGGCTTCCTCGGCCTGGGCGAGACTCACGTCCGAGTTATGCCGGCTCAGTTCAAGCTCATGGTTGACCGCGTGGTTCTCGATGTAACGTCGGCGCAGGCCAAGGGCCTACCGAATTTCGTGAAGTAGGCATCGGGACGGACCGCGAACCGAGTCACTCATGCGACTTCGACCTCTTGAGCCTGCCCCGCATCGTGCCCACCCGGTTGTCCGATAACCAAAACAGGGTAGCCCGGTCAGCAGCTCAAATGCGACCCGTTTGGTCGCAACCGTTCAGATTAAGCCGTCACAATCCGCCAATCGCGTTAGGGCGGATGTTGGGGCGGCCTAGGTAAAATGTAATTTTCTTATTTTAGATCAATGTACATATGGCGGAGAGGGGGGGAGTCGAACCCCCGAGGCCAGTCCCCCAGCCTGCCGCATTTCGAGTGCGGTGCAATCGACCACTCTGCCACCTCTCCAGGGGGTGCGGGCAAACCCGGGTACAGCTCTGGCGGGCCAGAGGCGTCAACTCGTCCGGATCGGCCGCAAGACTATTGCGGACGCTTGCGACAACTATGCCGTGCAAGCAACCGCGATGGTGGTGCGGCAGGGTCTTACAGGCCCCACGCCGCGCGCGCAAGACCTCTGCAGAGGCCGACCGCGAGGTCGCAGACGATTGCCAACTGACAGGGCGGCTGTGGGGGGAGTTGGCCAATCACCAATCACGACAGTCACCAGGCACGGGGCGTCAGCGACCCGGCCGGGTAGCACGCCGCCGGGCAGAACGCCGCCTGTTCCAACACGACCCCAGCAGTTAGATTGGCCGCACCGGCTCGCCGGATCCGCGAGCCCCAGCCGACCGCCCCAGCCGACCGCCCCAGCCAATCGCAGGAGATGCACATGCCCCCGCTGGATGCCAAGCCTAACGAGATCGAATCGTACTGGCTGCCCTTCACCGCCAACAGGTCGTTCAAGAAGCGGCCGCGCCTCATCTCCGGCGCGAAGGACATGCATTTTCACACGCCGGACGGCCGTAAGGTGCTCGATGCAACGTCGGGGCTGTATTGCGTCAACGCGGGTCACTGCCGCGAGCCGATCGTCAAGGCGATCCAGGAGGCGGCTGGCCGGCTCGACTACGCGCCGGCCTTCCAGTTCGCGACGCCGGAGGTGTTCCAGCTATCGAGCCAACTCGCCCTGCTTGCACCGGGCGACCTCGATCACGTGCTGTTCGCCAATTCTGGCTCGGAGGCCGTCGAAACAGCGATGAAGGTGGCGCTGAGCTACCATAAGATCCGCGGCGAAGGCGCTCGCACCCGCTTCATCGGGCGCGAGCGGGGCTATCACGGCGTCTGCTTCGGTGGCATCTCGGTCGGCGGCATGGTCAACAACCGCAAGGCGTTCGGCAACATGATCGGCGGCGTGGATCATCTGCCGACGACCTACAACCGGGCCAAGCAGGCCTATGCGGTGGGTGAGCCCGATTGGGGCGCGGAGACGGCAGAGGACCTCGTCAAGCTGATCGGGCTGCACGACGCCTCGAACATCGCCGCTGTCATCGTCGAGCCGGTCGCTGGCTCGACAGGCTGCATTCCCCCGCCCAAAGGGTACCTCGAGCGGCTTCGCCAGATCACCGAGCAGCACGGCATTCTGCTGATCTTCGACGAGGTGATCACGGGGTTCGGACGCATCGGAGGCGCGTTCTCTGCCGAGCGGTTCGGCGTAGTGCCCGACATGATCACGTTTGCCAAGGGCGTCACCAACGGTGCGGTTCCGATGTCGGGCGTGATGGTGCGCAAAGGGATCTACGACGCGCACATGACGGGGCCGGATTATGCCGTCGAGCTGTTCCACGGGTTCACCTACTCGGGCCATCCGCTGGCGGTCGCGGCGGGGCTGGCCACGCTGCGCCTCTACAAGGACGAAGGGCTGTTCGAGCGGGCGAGGGGGCTGGAAAAGCCGTTCGCGGACGCGATGATGAGCCTGAAGGGATTGCCGCATGTGGCCGACATCCGGCCGATCGGCATGATGTGCGGCATCGATCTCGAAAGCGTTCCGGGCAAGGTGGGCGCGCGGGGCTACGATGCGCTGGAGCGTGCCTTCTTCGAGCACGATCTCTACATTCGCCTCGCCACCGATACGCTGGTGACGGCGCCGCCCCTGATCGTCAGCGAGAGCCAGATCGGCGAGATGCGCGACAGAATAGCGGCGCTGCTGCGAGCGCTGGCCTGATAGCAGGACCGACTCGATTGGCGACGGATCGGAGCGGCCATCGCAACCTGGAAATCAAATCGGGCGGGACCTCGCGGTCCCGCCCGATTTTCTTGGCTATCGCGTTTGCGCCGAGGCTCAAACCGAGGGGATCATGCCCTTGAGCCCCGGGAAGAAGTCGCCGAGCAGCGTGGGCGGCCATGGGATCGTCAGCATCTGATCGAACATTACGTAGATGAAGGCGGTCAGGAACACGGCCTGCGGGATGATCAGGCGCCACGGCTCCTTGCCCTCGAAGCGCATGAACAGGATCACGAACAGCGGCACCGTCGGGATCAGGCCGATGGTCGCCATCGAAGCCATGAACCCAACCAGCCAGCCGAAGAACATGGCTGCGCGTGTCAGGATGACCTTGGTCTCCAGGTGGCCGGTGTCGGATTCCAGATCCATGTGTACGGCCTCGCCGGCGAGATTGCCCGAGGCGCGCTCCGCCTCCTCGATGCGGCGAGCGAAGATGTTGTGCAGGAGGGAGAAGCCGGCGAAGAAGATCGCCATCGAGCCGACGATCGTCGGGACGATCCTCGCCTTGAAATTCCACTCGGAGGCTTCCCACAGCATGTAGCCCATCAGCGCGATCATGAAGACGGCGAACAAGTCCGAGGGAACGAACTTTGGCGCGCCGTAGAGCCGAAGGCCTTTGGACCGGATCGTCTCGTAGACCGGCTTCAGCAGCGAGGCGATGGCGGCAGCGAAGATGATCAGCACGGCCCAGCGGACGCTGTCCCACGACGTCGGGATGAGCCACTCCGTGCCGTAGCGCTCCATCGAGATGAACAGGTAGCGCTCGAGGATGTCGCCCAGCACGTAGCCCAGGATGAACGGTGGACGCGGCCACTTGAGCTGCTTCATCGTCCAGCCGAGCAGGCCGAACGCGAGCAGCGAGTAGAGGTCGCCCCAGTTGCGCGAGCCCTCGAAGGCGCCGATGTAGATGATCGCCAGCACCGACGGCAGGATGAGCGAGTAGCGCAGTGTGGCGAGCTTGGCGAACTGGCTCGAGAACAGATAGCACATGCCGGCGCCGAGCACGTTGGCCAGTGCCACCGACCAGACCATCGAGTAGGTGAACTTGAGGTTCTTGGTCAGCATGTCCGGTCCGGGGACGAGCCCGTGGATCAGGAACGCGCCGAGCAGGATGGCCATGCCGGCGCTGCCGGGAATACCGAACGCGACGGTTGGCACCAGCGCGCCGCCTTCCTTGGCGTTGTTGGACGCCTCCGAGGCGATCAGGCCTCGAACGTCGCCCTTGCCGAACGTCTCGCGCGCACCCTTCTCGGTCTTCAGCGCATGACCGTAGGCCAGCCAGTCGATGATCGAGCCGCCGATACCGGGCACGGCACCGAAGAACGCGCCGATCCACGAGCAGCGGCAGATCAGCCACCAGTGCTTGAAGCAGTCACGGGCGCCTTGCAGCATGCCGCCCTTGATCGAGATCTTGTTGTCGCCGGAGATAGCGGTGCGGGAGATCATGAGGTCGGCCAGCTCGGGCAGTGCGAAGATGCCGAGCACCAGCGGCAGGAGCTTCATGCCCTCCCACAGGTAGAGGCTGTCCATCGTCCAGCGCAGCGTGCCCGTCTGAGGGTCGGAGCCGATCATGGCCAGCATGATGCCGAGGCCGGCCGCACTGATACCTTTCAGGGGCGCTCGCCCCGATAGGACTGAGACGGTGGATATTCCGAATACAGCCAGCGCTAACATCTCCGGTGAGCCGAACGACAGCATCAACGGCCTGAGGATCGGGATCGAGATCGCCATCAGGGCTGCGCCGAACAGGCCTCCCATCAGGGAGGACATGTAGCAGGCGCTCAGCGCGCGTCCCGCCTCGCCTCGCTTGGCCATCGGAAGGCCGTCGAGAACGGTCGCCGCCGAACCGGCACCTCCCGGCACACCGAACATGACCGCGGGGATCGGGTCGCCCGTGGCCGTTGTCGAGGCGAGGCCCAGCAGGAACGCGAACGCCGTGTAGGGGTCCATGCTGAAGGTGAACGGCAGCAGCATGGCCGTACCGGCGAGGCCGCCGATACCAGGAAGGATGCCCAGAATCAGCCCCAGAACACAACCGATCGACAGGAACATCAATCGATATGGATCAAGGATGATGATCAGGGCCTCACCGGCAGCGGTGAGCATTAGTCCTGCTGTGTCCATTGAGTGCTGCCTCGATGGCTGTATGGCTGAGTTGCTGGTGGTTTCAACCCGGGAAATGAGCCGGGAAACGGGATAGTGACTTCAACGGGTGCTCGAACGACAGGAGCTAGGCCGCCGCGATGTTTCAGCGGCAGGTAGCACCCGATGGTGAAAAGTCACGAGTGAGAGTGCTGGTCTCGACGATGAATGCGTGGGCGTCCCGATAGGCGGACGCAACTTCCCTGATGCCGTCATTCCAGCTTCCTCCCCGGGGACTTGTGGCTATCGGTCGAGCATAGAGCATTGTGCTTCGGCCGACATTCCCAAGCGCCTTATTAGGTATCCTCCACTATGGGGGCGAGCTTTGCAAACAGACGGCAACTCATTCAACTCAGCCGGAAGGCGTAGACCGTGTCTTTCGCGGTGCGATGGGGGCAGGGCTCGCGGCGCTCGCCCGTTTTGAAACAGCGTTGCATTTCGTGCCATCCGTGCCATCCCTGACATCCCGGTTGCATAGTGGCCCCTGCCCGATCCATGATCGAACCCGTGGTGCAATGCTGCCGGCCGCCGGACGCAACGGCCGGCGCGCACCGATCGGATCGTATTGCAAAACCGAACGAAAGGGACGAGACGGCCATGCATTTGGACAAGATCAAGGGCAAGCCGGACGGCGAAGTCGCCTGGGGCAGCGATGTCGCCGCGCAGATGTTGCGCCAATTCAAGGTGCCGTTCATCAGCCTCAACCCCGGCGCCAGCTATCGCGGCTTTCACGATTCCATCGTCAACCATCTCGGCAACGAGACGCCGGGCATGATCCTGTGCCTGCACGAGGATCATTCGGTTGCGATCGCCCACGGCTACGCCAAGGCCACCGGCGAGCCGATGGCCTGCGTGCTGCACTCCAACGTCGGCCTGCTGCATGGCGCCATGAGCATGTACAATGCCTGGCTCGACCGCGCGCCGATGCTGATCCTGGGCGCGACCGGCCCGCTCGACGCGCCCAAGCGCCGGCCCTGGATCGACTGGATCCACACCTCGCGCGACCAGGGCGGCCTCGTGCGCTCGTTCGTGAAGTGGGACGACCAGCCTTCCTCGCCGCAGGCGCTGGTCGAGAGCATGTGCCGCGCCAACATAATGACGCGCTCGGCGCCGACGGCACCCGTCTACGTCGTGCTCGATGCCGGCCTGCAGGAGATGAAGCTCGACAACGAGACGATGCCGCTCATTCCCGACCTGTCGCGTTTCG
>CAMAYR010000133.1 GCA_945862355.1 Devosia equisanguinis
GACGATCAAGCACATCGCGGCCAACCTGATGCGAGCCAAGGCCGACAAAAACTCCATGCGCGTCAAACGCCGCCTCGCCGCCTGGGACGACGCCTACCTCGAAAGTCTCGTCACCGGTGCCGAGTGAAATCGTTCATGCGATTCCCCTGTTTGAAAATCTGTCAAAGCACTCGACCGATGCGACATCGGACACCAGCACCGACACGTAGGTCAACTCGGCCCGATGGACTGCGTTTTAGACCGTAGTCCATCTCGATTTGCATGCCCTTGGTCAGCGACACCGCTATTTCTTTGCCGGCTTCATGATATTGCGCACCTTTGCGATCGCCTCGGGCGGGGCTGCGTACATCTTGTTGAGCACAGCGATGACCGCCTCGGCAGGCATAGGGTCGATTTCAAGCTTCAGCCGCTTGGCATCTTCCAGGAAGCTCGCGTCCTTCATCGTATCCAAGAACGCCTTACGCATCGCGCCGAGCCTGTCGGCTGGCATCGTCGGAGGGCCGGCCATCGCCCAAGCGATCGCCTGCGGCGAGAATAGGAACTCGAGAGCCTGACGGTCGGCCGGCGTCTTCGCCAGATCGAGGACGAGCGGCACGTTGGGCAGGTCAGCCGACTTCTTCAGCGCCGCCTGCAACAACACGACGATCTTCTTGTCGGTCAACCAGTCGCTCTGCGTCGTCTTGATCGAGGTCCATGACCAGCCGCAGCGGCCGTTGGCCTCGCCGCTCTCGATCGCCTTGTTCATCGAGGCTCCGCCCTTGTAGCCGATGACGACCTTGAACTTCGTGCCGAGGAACGCGTTGAACAGCAGCGGATAGACGTTGTTGTCGGCCGACGCTCCGGAGGAGGTGGCGATGAACTCCTTATTCTTCAGATCCTCCCATGTCTTGAAGCCCGATGTGTGCCACGCACCGCAGATACTGACTTCGTCGCTGATGTTCCCGATCCAACTGAAGTTGCGTGGATCGAAGCGCGCGGCGGTGTTACCGAGCAACGGCTCTGCGTTGTTGGAGCGGCTCATCAGGGCGATGGTCGACCCGTCCTTCGGGGCGACGTTGTAGAGATGATTGGCCATCACGAGACCGCCGCCGCCCAGCATGTTGCTCGGCACGATCGTCGGGTTGCCGGGAATGTGCTTGCCGATGTGACGAGCGACGGCGCGCCCGTAGGTGTCGTAGCCGCTGCCGACGTCGAACGGGATCAGCATCGTCACGTTCTTGCCCTTGTAGAACTGCTCGGGCGACTGGGCCTGGGCAGCTATCGGGCTTGCGAGAACTGACGCGGCAACGCTCAGTGCGAGCGCTGCAGCCATGACAGATCCAGACTGCGGCCGCTTGCGTGCGATGCGTCGCGCCATCATCACGGCTCGCATCATCGACGTCTCACTCGATCTCGTCATGTCGTTCCTCCCTTTACCTATGCTCGTCGCTTCGCAGGTTCGAGACTATCCTGCCCGGCGCCCTGGTGGAACACCGTGTGCTCCCTCGCCAACGAGGTTTGCGCGGCGGCCTGATTTTTCAGTGCGCACGTCAAGGGGCCTCGTATGGAATGCGTTCGTGTGCTGCAGTGACGAGTGCTCGCGACGAAGCCGTGCGGGCCTCCTCCATGACGTGGCCGACGAGGCCGCCCGCACGCGAGACCACAGCGATGGCACGCACGATCTCGGCGGGAACGGCGATCTCGAGCAGCAGCGCTGCTATCGCGCCGGTCGCGTTTATCGTCACGTGACGGCCCGCGCTGTCGTCGATCTCTCGGGAGAGTTGCACGAGCAGGGCGACGTGGCGCTTGTCGAAACCGGTCTCGGCGGCGACGCGGAAAAGGGCAGGCGTGCGCGGATCGTCCGGCTTGTGCTGGGCATGACCGAAGCCCGGCACGAATTTCTTTCGGCGCTGATGATCCTCGACCGTGCGGCGGCACCATTGCGCCCAGTCCTTCTCCTCCACGCCCTCTGCGAGAAGGCCCGCACAGCCTTCCATCGTACCGGCGTTGACGCTGCCGACCGCCAGCAGGCCTGCGGCGATAGAAACCTGGATCTGGTCGGGCACGCTGGCCGCCATCAGGCGGGAGACGACGGCTGCCGGTGTAAAGCCGTGCTCCATCAGCGTGACGAGGCAAGCGTCGAGCACGCGCGTCTCGCCGGCCGTCGGCATCCGTCCGACGGTGAGGAAATACAGCATCTCGGTGTAGGAGCACTTGCCGATCAGATCGCCACCGAGATCGCGGCCGCGCACGGTGATGCTGGTGGCGTCCGACGTTGCGATATTCGTGACGAGCCGGGCCATGCGCGCACCATAGTTCAATTCGGGGCAGATCGAATTCACGAGCTGGGTATGCCTTGGCGGGTAGACCAGGGGTGGGGAAGCTCGAACTCTCGCGAAATCGAGCCGTCCCGACTTTGCACCATCACTGCTGTCGCAGGGCCTTAGCGGCGCGCTGAACGATATCCGCCGGCGCGGCGTACATGTCGCGAACGAGCTTGCTCACCACCTCGGCCGACTTCGGCGCGATGTCGAGGTTCTGGCGCTTGGCGTCGGCGAGAAAGTCTTTGTCGTTCATGGTTGCTGCGAACGCCTTGCGCAGCTCGGCGAGGCGCGGAGGCGGTGTGCCCGGCGGTGCGATGAACGGACGATGGAACTCCTGCTGGGCAAGGATCAGCTCCATCACCTTGCGGTTCTCCTCCGGGACGTACTTCCACACGGAGGGCGCGCCGAGCTTCGTAAGGTCTGGCTTCGGCTCGAGGCTCACCTGGATGAGCATGTTCGACAGCTTCGTGCCGTACCATGTCGGCCGCTGCGCCTGGAACGAGGAGGCATCGAGCCCGCACAGCCCGTCGAGCTCGCCGCGCTCGACGGCGAGCAGGGTCTCGGACGTCGACTTGTAGCCCTGGATCGACTTGAACTTGGCGCCTGAAAGGGCATTCAGCATCAGCGTGTAGTCGGTGGTGGAATCGCCCGGGGCGCTGCCGCCCATCGTGGCGGTCATGCGCCGCGCGTCCTCGAACGTCTTCACCTTGGAGGTATGGAACGTGATGCAAAGCCGAGCGCCGCTGTTGGCGCTACCGAGGAACTCCAGCTTCGGCGGATCGAAGCGGAACTTTTCACGCCCGATCAAGAGCGGCTCGACGAGCGCGCCGGGGAAGACGATTGCGAAGGCAGTGCCGTCCTTGGGCGCCAGGGTGTAGATGAACTCGGTCGCCTTCATGCTGCCCGCGCCCGGCATGTTCTGTACGATGGCATTGGGCTTGCCGGGGAGATGCTTGACGATGTGGCGCGCGACGGTGCGCGCGTAGAGGTCGAAACCTCCGCCCACGCCCGAGCCGGCGATCACGGTCAAGGTCTTGCCGGCGTAGAAGTCCTGGGCGGTGGCGGGCGTGACTACCAGTGCACTGCCCAGGCCAAGCAACGGCCATACGCCTCTCGCAAATTTCACGCGATTTCCTCCCCGGCTCGAATGCATCGTCATTGTTGTTGGCCGGTACAATAGGTGCGGCGCGGGCATTGGGCAATGCGCAGACTTACATCCGGGCGATCCGCCCTCGGTCGCCCGAGCATCCGGTTGCTCGTTATCAGTGCATCACCGAGCCGCCATCGACGACGATCGTCTGGCCGGTGATGAAGTCGCTTTCCGGCGAACACAGAAAGACCAGCGTGCCGATCATATCGTCCGGCTCGGCCTCGCGCTTGATGCAGCGGCTCGCCGTGTTGTTGTCCACCACGGTGCCTTTCCACGACGGGTTGGCGACGACATTCTCGCTCATCACGAGGCCAGGTGCGATGGCGTTGACGCGGATGCCGCTGTCGCCGAGCTCGCGGGCGAGGCTACGCGTCATGGCGACGATGGCGCCTTTCGACGTTACGTAGTGCAGCAGCATCGGCGGGCCCTTGAACACGGTGCCCGATGCGACGTTCATGATCTTACCGTAGCCCTGGCGGCGCATGTGCGGCACCACCGCCTTCGCGCACTCGAAGCTGCCGCGGACGTTGACACTCATCACCTTGTCGAACTCGGCAGACGAGATCTCGGTCAGCGGCTTCAAGGAGAGATTGCCGAACAGGCCTGCGTTGTTCACGAGGATGTCGATGCGGCCCCAGCGCGCGATCGCGGCATCGACCATCGCCTTGACGCTGGCGGCGTCCGTTACGTCGCAGTTGATACCGAAGGCCTCGCCGCCGGCGGCCTCGACCGCCTTCACGGAGGCCGCCGTGTCCGAGACGTCGGAGATGCACACGCGGGCGCCTTCCGCGCCGAGGGCGGCTGCATAGGTAGCGCCGATGCCTTGCGCGGCTCCGGTCACGAGGGCGATCTTGCCTTCCAGGCGGTTGGGCATGTCGAGCGTCTCCAAAGCTTACACACTCTTCCGGCACGCACTCACGGGCGGCTCGATGAGTGCTTCCATTGAAACGGCATTTTACACAGGTCGCGGTTGCTTGACAGAGGCCGCGCTTGGCCATCCATTGGCCTCCGACATACCCATCCTATCGAGGGAGCGCAGGGCGGCAAAGCCCGGTGGAGATGCAGATGGCCAACGAGCACGTCGATCCGAGCACCTTGACCAAGGCCATCCTGCCGCCCGAGGATCTGCAGGAGCACCTTGCCCGGCTCGAGGCGGCGGGGCTGCTCGTCCGCGTGGACCGGCCGATCGACAAGGACAGCGAGCTGCATCCCCTCGTGCGCCTGCAGTTTCTCGGTGGCATCCCCGAGAACGAGCGTAAGGCGTTCTTATTCACCAACGTCGTCGACGCCAAAGGCCGCCGCTACGACATGCCCGTGCTGCTCGGCGCGCTGTCGGCCTCTCCGCGCATCTACGCGATGGGGATGGGCCGCGACGTGAGCGAAATCGGCGATGCTTGGGTGGCTGCGATCGCCAACCCGATCCCGCCCAAGATTGTCGCGGAGGGGCCGGCTCAGGAGGTGGTGCTGACCGGCGAGGCGCTGGCGAAAGCGGGCGGCGTCGGTCTTCTCCCCGTGCCGGTGTCCACGCCAGGGTTCGACGCAGCCCCCTACCTCACCGCAACGCTGTGCATCACCAAGGACCCGGAAACGGGCGTCCAGAACATCGGCATGTACCGGGCAGGTCTCAAGGCCAAGGACCGCGTCGCGGTGCGCATGGTGGCGCGGCCGGGCGGTGCGGGCGGCTATATGCACTGGCTGAAATACCGCGAGATGAAGAAGCCGATGCCGATCGCCATCGTGCTCGGCGCGGCCCCATCTGTCGTCTACACCTCGCCGCAGAAACTGATGCAGGATATCGACGAGCTGGCGGTGGCTGGCGGCATCATGGGCAAGCCGGTGGAGGCACTGCGCTGTCGCACCATCGACCTAATCGTGCCGGCGCGCTCGGAGATCGTCATCGAGGGCGTGATCGACACTGACGTGCTCGAGCCGGAGGCACCGTTCGGAGAGAGCAACGGCTACGTCGCGCTCGAAGCGTTCAACATGCCGATGAAGGTAACGGCGATCACCCACCGGCGGAACCCGATATTCAACGCGATCATCAGCCAGGTGACGCCGTCGGAATCGAGCGTGATCAAGAAGGTCGCATACGAGCCGCTGTTCCTCACGCATCTGACGAAGACGATGGGCATCAAGGGCGTGCTCAAGGTCGCCTTGCACGAGCCGCTGACTAATCTCAGGCCGGTCGTGTTCGTACAGTACGCCTACGGCACGCCGCGCGCGGAGGTGTGGCGGGGAATGTCGGGCGTGTCCTCGTTCATGGCCGGCGTCGGCAAGGTGGTGATCGCGATCAGCGACGACATCGACCCAGCGAGCGTCGATGCCGTGTTGTGGTCGATGGCCTATCGCTGCAATGCGACGGACGACGTGCACGTGGGACCGTGGCGCGGCGGGGGACAGGGCAGCCAGTACGCCGTGCGCGAAGGGGCTGCGCGCAGCATGGAATCGACGCTGATGATCGACGCGACGCGCAAACGGCCGATGCCGCCGCTCGCGCTGCCGGCCAAAGAGCACATGGAACGCGCGCAGGAGATATGGGCTGAGCTGGGGCTGCCCGCCCTCAAGATGTCGTCGCCGTGGCACGGCTATACACTGGGCGACTGGACGGACACCTGGGAGCGGTTCGCCAAACGCACCGTGGCCGGCGACTGGGAGGCCAACGGCGAGGAAACGCTTGCCCGCCAGCGCGGCGGCCTCGAGCCGGAGACGAGCGTCAAAAAGATCGAATGGTAGCGCGGTATGAAGCTCGCGGCCGATCCGCCACATGCGACGACAATCACGGGTTGCGGATTATGTCGCCCTTGCCAGTCCAACGCAGTCTGACATGATCGTTGCGCAGCGCTCGAGTGCGCGTTGCATCGGAGAGATATAGTTGTGAGCTACACCCCCCGCGATGCCGTGATCGGCGAGGACCTTCTGGTGAAGGGGGAGATCAGCAACGGCGGCACCATCGGCGTTCATGGCACGATCGAAGGGAAGGTCTCGGCCGAGCGTGTCATCGTTAATCCCGGCGGTCGCGTGATCGGCATCCTGGCAGCGGGTATCGCTGAGGTGCACGGCCTCGTGCAGGGCAATGTCTCCGTGCGGCAATTGCTCGGCATCGGTGGAACCGGGATCGTCCGCGGTGACGTCCGCTACGGCCAGATCACGATGGCTGTCGGCGGGGAGCTCACCGCTGAGCTGCGCAACATTCCGCCGGAGATCGTGGGCGACTTCGAGATCGTCGTCCGGCGCGGCAGAAATGTCGTCATCACCGGCGCGGATGTCGCCGCACATGATCCAGACGACCACGCCGGGGACCTCACCTTCACCGTCTCGAACCCAGCAAGCGGCCATGTTGCGCGGGCAACATCGCCCGGTGCGGCGATCCAGAACTTCACGCAGGCGGAGCTGATGGCCGGCCACATCGTGTTCGCCCACGACGGCAGCGACGGCGGAGAGGCGCGCTTCGAGGTGTGCGTGGTCGACAAGGCCGGTGCCTCGTCGGGGACGCCCAAGGCTGTCAAGGTGGCGGTCGTGGCAGCCTGACAGGCTACCAGCGCATCGCTGCGCAACGACTGAAACTGCCGGAACGGCCGGCGCATGGCTGTTCTTCCGACCTCGCCTCAGCCTCGATCCAGCCACTGCCCACCTCTATCTTGGCGCGATCGCCGGAGATCAGGGCCCTCGACCGTTGTTCTCTCGAAGTGCCTACGGTCGCGGCGCACAGTCGGGAAGCCGCCCTTGCGCCGCCACCTTAACCCTGGGGTGACTTCCGCCTGTCCGATGACCGGGATGTGACTTCGGAACGCGATCGGCGAGGATTAGGATGGTGGTTTCGTGCAGTCGGACAGCGCAGGTGCATCTTTGTCCAAGATTCTGAAATGGGCGATCGGCCTCACCCTCGTGGCGGCGATCGGCGCGACTACCTACTCGCTCGTCGCTCCGCAGGGCGACGGCAGCGCAGGGGCGCGGCGGGCGGCAGGCAAAGGTGGCAGCATGAAGGGCCGCGGCAAGCGGGCGCCGTCCGATGCCGTGCCGGTGCTCGCCTCGGTCGCAGAGAAGACCGATGTACCCATCTATCTCGATGGCCTTGGCAGTGCCCGCGCGCTCAACACCGTGAACGTGCAGCCGATGGTGGACGGACGGCTCATCAGCATCGATTTCAAGGAAGGCCAGGACGTGAAGCGCGGCGACCTGCTCGCCCGCATCGAGCCGGCCATCTATGCGGCCCAGCTCGCGCAAGCGGTCGCCAGAAAGGCACAGAACGAGGCCCAGCTCGCCGATGCCCGCCGGGAGCTCGATCGCGTCTCGCGCGTCGGCCCGATCGCCACTTTGCAGAAGTCGGTGGACACCGCGCGCGCCAAGGTCGCCCAGTTCGAGGCGCTCGTGAAGGCCGACGATGCCACGATCGATCTCGCGCAGACCAACCTCGACTACACACGCATCACCGCGCCGATCGACGGTCGCACGGGCATCCGCACGGTGGACGTCGGCAACGTCGTCAGGGCGTCGGCCACGTCCGGCATCGTCACGATCGCACAGGTCCAGCCGATCGCGGTGCTGTTCAACCTGCCCCAACAACAGCTCTCGCGCATCAACGCGGCTGTGCTCGCACGGGGAGCGGGCGCGGAGCTGGCGGCAGACGCGCTCGGGCCGGACGGGCGCTCCATCATCGAGCGCGGCGTGCTGCGCGTCGTCGACAACCTGGTCGACCAGACGACAGGCACCATCCGGCTCAAGGCCGAGTTCCCGAACGCGGGGCTGGCGCTGTGGCCCGGGCAGTTCGTCAACGTGCGCATCCAGATCGACAACCTGCGCGATGCCGTCATCGTACCGACGGCGTCGGTGCAGCAAGGACCTAGCGGCCCGTTCGTCTATGTCGTCGCGGCCAACGGCAACGCGAAGGTGCGGAAGGTGCGCATCGCGACGCAGGACGAGCGTATCGCGACCGTCGCGGAAGGGGTCAGGGTCGGTGATCAGGTCGTGACGTCGAGTTTCTCGCGGCTGCGCGACGATACGCCGGTCTCGGTGACCTTGCAGCCACTGGCTGGGCCGCAGGCGAATGTGGGCGGCGCGGCTACAGCATCCGGCGGCGTCGGAGCTGGCGACGGCGCGGCGAGGGGTAGCGTCTCGCAATGAACGTCTCCGCGCCAAGCATCCTGCGTCCGATCGCAACCGCGCTCATCGCGCTCGCCGTGACGCTGTGGGGTGTCCTCGGCTACCTTTGGCTACCAGTGTCGTCGCTGCCGCAGGTCGACTTCCCTACCATTCAGGTCACTACCCAGCTACCCGGCGCCAACCCCGACACGATGGCGAACCTAGTCGCCGCCCCGCTCGAGCGTCAGCTCGGGCAGATCCCGGCGCTGCAGCTGATGACCTCGTCGAGCTCGTTCGGAATCACGCAGATCACGCTGCAATTCGATCTCTCGCGAGACATCGACGCGGCCTCCCAGGACGTGCAGTCGGCGATCAACGCGGCGGCCTCGACCTTGCTGCGAAACCTCCCCTATCCGCCGATCTACGCCAAGGTGAACCCGGCGGACGCACCGATCGCGACGGTCGCCCTCGCCTCGGTCACGCTGCCGTTGCGCGACTTGAGCGATCTCGCCGACACTCTCGTTGCGCAACGATTGAGCTCGGTTTCGGGGGTAGGCAGCGTCTCGGTGCAGGGCGGCATCCGGCCGGCAGTACGCATCCAGGCCGACCTGTCGCGGCTCGCCGTGGCGGGCCTCGGCCTGGAGGACATCCGGACTGCAATCGCGGCTGCGAATGTGACCGGCCCGCGCGGCTCTCTGGACGGGCCGTCGCAATCCTACACGATCGCGGCCAACGACCAGCTTGCGGCGGCGGAGGCCTATCGGTCGCTGATCATCGCCTATCGCGGCGGCAATCCGGTGCTGCTGCGGGATGTGGCCACCGTGGTCGATGGGCTCGTCAACGACCGGGTGGGCGCCTGGTACCAGGGGCGTCCGGCCGTGGTGATCGACATCCAGCGCCAGCCCGGCGCCAACGTGATCGAGACGGTAGCGCGCATCCGCGGCGAGCTGCCGAGGCTGGCGCGTGCACTGCCGGCTGGGGCAGAGCTGCAACTCGTCCACGACCGCACCGGCACTATTCGTGCCTCGATCCACGAGGTCCAGCTCACTCTCGTCTTGAGCGTCGGCCTCGTCATCCTGGTCGTGCTGCTGTTCTTGCGCTCATTCAGGGCAACGATAATCGCGGGCGTGGCGCTGCCCATCTCGTTGATCGCCACCTTCGGCGTGATGTGGCTCGCCGGCTTCAGCCTCGACAACCTTTCCTTGATGGCGCTCACGATCAGCGCCGGGTTCATCGTCGACGACGTGATCGTGATGGTGGAGAACATCCACCGGCATATCGAGGATGGCGTACCTCCCTTCCAGGCCGCGCTAGACGGCTCGCGCGAGATCGGCTTCACGGTCATCTCGCTCACCATGTCGCTGGTCGCAGTGTTCATTCCACTGCTGTTCATGAGCGGTCTCGTCGGGCGCATGTTCCGCGAGGTGGCGTTGACGCTGACGATCGCTGTGCTGGTCTCGATGGTGGTGTCGCTGACGCTGACGCCGATGATGTGCTCGCGCCTGCTCGGCCGAACCAAGGCCGCCCACCGTGGGCCTCGTGGGCCATTGCGGGCGGCCGATGCTGTCGTCGACCGGATCGTCGCTGGCTACCGGCGCACACTGGAGTGGGTGGTGGCGCGCGAAGGGCTGACGCTCGCATTCACGGGCATGACGATAGCCGTCATCGTATGGCTCTATTTCGTCGTCCCGAAGGGCTTCCTGCCGCTACAAGACACCGGCATGATAACGGCCGTGCTGGAGGCTCAGCCGGAGGCGTCGTTCGAGGAGATGCGCCGGCAGCAGGCAAGAGTGGCGGAGCTGATCTCGAAAGACTCGGCGGTCGCCGGCGTCGTCTCCGTGATCGGCGTCAGCCCGCTCAATCCGACGCCAAACGCCGGCCGGGTCAGCATCATCCTGCGGCCATTGGACGAGGGCCGGGACAGGGTCGAGAAGATCATCGCGCGGCTCAGGCAAGGGCTCGCGGGGATACCTGGTGCGGTGGTGCACATGCAGCCGGTGCAGGACGTGCAGATCTCGACGCGGCCGGCGCGCGCGCTGTTCCAGTACACCCTCGTCGGTTCGGACAAGGACGAGGTTCTGCAATGGGCGCGGCGGCTGCATGGCGAACTCCGCGCCGACCGGCGGCTCAGCGACGTCGCCAGCGAGGCACAGGAGGGCGGGCTGCGCGCCTTCATCAATGTCGACCGGTCCGTCGCCGGACGGCTGGGCGTTTCGATGCAGGCGATCGGCGACACTCTCAACAGCGCGTTCGGCCAGCGCCAGATCTCGACGATCTATGCACAGTCGAACCAGTACCGCGTCGTGCTAGAGGCCGATCCCCGCTACCAGACCGACCCGGCAGCACTGGCGCGGATATACGTGCCGTCGACAAATGGCCAGCAGGTGCCGCTCGGCTCGATCGCACGGATCGAGAGGCAGACAGCGCCGCTCGTCGTTCAACGGCAAGGTCAGTTCCCAGCGGTGACGCTAAGCTTCAACCTGGCGCAGGGCCAATCTCTCGGCGCTGCCATCCTGGCCATTTCCGAGGCAACGAGGCGGATCGAGATGCCGGGCTCGGTGACAGGCACGTTCACGGGTGACACGGCCGAGTTCGAGCGCTCGCTCGCGGGGCAGCCGTGGCTGATCCTGGCAGCCGTGATCGCGATCTATATCGTGCTGGGCGTGCTCTACGAGAGCCTGATCCACCCCGTGACGATCCTCTCGACGCTGCCGTCGGCGGGCATCGGCGCGGTACTCGCGCTGCTGCTGACGGGCCTCGACATGTCGCTGATGGCGCTGATCGGCATCATCCTGCTGATGGGCATCGTCAAGAAGAACGCCATCATGATGATCGACTTCGCCCTGGAGGCGGAGCGAGAGAGAGGCATGGCGCCGCGCGATGCGATCCTGGAGGCTGCGATGCTGCGCTTCCGGCCGATCATGATGACGACGCTGGCCGCGCTGCTGGGCGCGCTGCCGTTGGCGCTGTCGCCTGGGGCGGGCTCGGAGTTGCGCATGCCGCTCGGCATCACGATCATCGGCGGATTGCTGCTCAGCCAGCTGCTGACGCTCTATACCACGCCCGTCATCTATCTCACGATGGACCGGATCGGCCGGCGCGCAAGCGACTGGTGGAGAGGTGAGCCGACGCGCAAGGCCACCACCGTCGCGGAGGCCGTGCCGCAAAAGGCAGCGGAGTAGCCGAACAGGGGAGCCAGGCGCGGGCGTGGACGGCGCGGGCGAAAATCGACCAGCACACAAGCGAACGCGCTCCCGAAAGGCCGGAAGCGCGTGCCTGATCACCGTGCTGTATCGCACGCGAATGGGATAGCCTCCGCACGGTCTCGTCGAGCGACGAGAGCCGTCCGCGTGCTATTCCTCGCGGCGATAATCCTGGATGCGCGTCGCGCGGAGCCCTGGCAGGCCATGCTGGTCGATCGACCGCTGCCAGCTCAAGAACTCATCGACGGTGAGCTTATAGCGCTCACAGGCCTCTTCGAGGCTCAGCAAGCCGCCGCGTACGGCCGCTACCACCTCCGCCTTGCGACGGATGACCCATCGTTTGGTATCGCTCGGTGGAAGATTCGCGATCGTCAGCGGACTTCCATCGGGACCCATAACGTAGCGAACTCGAGACCTGAAACCTTGATCGGTCATGACACTCTTAACACGATTTCTGACCAGACCCGCAACGTAACCTATTGAGATTAAGCGCGCTCTAAGGGTCGAGGTAAAGATACCATCAGAGAGCGTCTCAATCCATGACGATCGACATCTTAACCTTTATTTTCTTGTTGTTCAACATAGGGTTTTCGCCCAGCGTTAATGCGCGCCGTTCACACTGCGCGCACCCAGGCCAACCGCCCCTGCGGCGACTGCCGAAATCGGGTCGATGGCTCGGCGGGAGCTGCTTTTTTTGGCCTTCGAGTGCATTAGATGCTAAGCCCTCGCATCGGCGTTCGCCCGCACTGTGCAACGACATGGTAAAGGCCGGCCGGCAACTCTTGTCGCAACCTTAATAAAATCAAGTTCGCTAAAGATGCCTGCTGCACGTTCACCATATGGGAATACACTGCCTGCTGTGAGCAAGGCGCGCCTGCGCGTCGTGGCAGCCATGTCCGGCGGCGTCGACAGCGCGGTGGCGGCCGCGTTGATGCAGCAGCAAGGCCACGAGGTGATTGGCATCACCCTGCAACTCTACGATCACGGCGAGGCGACGCGGCGGACGGGCGCGTGCTGTGCGGGGCAGGACATCCACGATGCGCGCCGAGCGGCCGAGCGGCTCGGGATCGCGCACTACGTGCTCGATTACGAGAGCCGGTTCCGGTCGGCGGTCATCGAGACGTTCGCCGACAGCTATGTGCGTGGGGAGACGCCGATCCCGTGCGTAACGTGCAACCAGGAGGTCAAGTTCAACGACCTGCTCGGGACGGCACGGGACCTTGGCGCTGACCTTCTCGTGACCGGCCACTATATCGAACGACGGGATACGGGTAGCGGGCCAGGACTCTTCCGTGCAGCCGACACTGCGCGAGACCAGAGCTATTTTCTGTTCGCCACGACGCGTGCCCAGCTCGAGTTGCTCGACTTTCCGCTCGGCGGGATGACCAAGCCCGAGGTGCGCCGCATGGCAGCCGATCTCGGCCTGCCCATCGCCGCCAAGCCCGACAGCCAGGACATCTGCTTCGTGGCGGGAGGTCGATATGCCGACGTGGTGGCCAGGTTGCGGCCGCAAGCTGCCGAGCCGGGCGAGATCGTTCACGTCGACGGGCGTGTGCTAGGCCGGCACGAGGGCGTCATCCATTTTACGGTGGGGCAGCGCAAGGGGCTGGGCGTGGCGACTGGCGAGCCCTTGTTCGTCGTCCGCATCGAACCCGACAACCGGCGCATCATCGTGGGCCCACGCGAATTCCTGGCTGTGGATGACATCTTACTGCGCGACGTCAACTGGCTCGGAGATGCCCCGCTAGAGGAATACCTGGGCGGGCAGGGCTGCGGGCTCGACCTGTTCGTGCGGGTGCGCTCGACGCAGGCGTTGCGGCCGGCAACACTCGTGCGCGATGCGCAGACCGGCGCGCTACACGTGCGGCTGCCCGGAGGCGAGCTCGGCGTGGCGCGCGGGCAGGCGTGCGTGCTCTACGAGGATGGAGGCGAGCAGGCGCGACTGCTCGGCGGCGGTTTCATCGCCGGGACCTCGCGCCTTTCGGCTGCCGACGCAACGTGAGCGGGGACATAAAGGCCGGGCTGGCAGCGCTCGCCCGCGCCCAGGGC
>CAMAYR010000134.1 GCA_945862355.1 Devosia equisanguinis
GGCCGCGGCGAGGCAATCGTCGGCGATCTGCTGCGGCGTGCAGGGCAGCTTCGGGTTCATGTCGAGGCGCGTGAGGTTGCCCGTCACGGCGCAGGTGAGGATTGTGCGGCGGCTCGAAGGCATGGTCGATCCCGATGGACGATTGGGCAGTCTCAACCGGCGCTGCTGGCGAAGTTCCGTTCGAGAAATTCCAGCGAGCGCTGCCAGACGAGGGCAGCGGCGGCGGGCTCGTGGTGGGACTGCTCGGGATTGAAGAAGGCGTGGCCGGCGCCAGGATAGATGTGCAACTCGATGCCGGGGTTGGCTGAACGGATGCGCTCGACGTCGGCGATCGGCACGACGTGGTCGTGGTCGCCGTAGTGGATGATGGTGGGACAGCGTGGATGCAGGTCGAGGTGACGCGACGCCACGTGGCTGCCGTAGAAATTCACCTGTGCCGCGATGCCGTCGAGCTTCGCGGATGCGACCCAGGCAAAGCTGCCACCGGTACAGAAGCCTGACACCACGACCGGGCCGGCATCGGCCAATGCGTCGCGGCAGGCGGCGATCTCGGCCAGAATGTTGGCTTCACTCGTCGCCGCGTAACATGCCCGGCCGGCATCGGCGCCTTCGGGCGCGTATCCGAATACGCGGCCCGGTCCGACACGGTCGAAGTGTGCAGGCGCGATGGCCGCATAGCCCGCATCAGCCCACAGATCGCACACGTGGGCGATGTGCGGAGTCAGGCCGTAGATGGCGTGCAGCACGATGACGCCGCCCTTGGGCGACCCCGATGGGTCGGCGCGGGCGATCTCGAAGCGGTGGCCGTCGGCGGCGGTGAGGTGGAGGGAGCGGCTCATTCGGCAGCCTCCGCGCGTGGTGCAGCAGACCTGATGCGCGCCATCACCTCGCTGGCGAACAGGCTTTGTGAGCGCATCGCGTGCTCGTAGCTCATCGAGCCGAAGAACATGCCGAGCGTCATGTAGTTGATGCCGAGGGCATCGATCTGCCGCTGAATTTCCCTGGCCACGGTATCGGGCGAGCCGACGATGATCGAACCAGCGTCGATCGCCTCCTGGATGTCGCCGATGGCGGCCTTGGCGACCGCTGTGGTCGCGTGGTTCTCGCGCCAGAGCTTGGTGATACTTGCGTGAAACGACTCGTGCGCGGGCTTGGCGATCCTCAGCGCGTCGGCGTCGGTGTCGGCGATGACGATGTGCCGGTTGACACCGATCGCGACCCCACCTTCGAAGGCCGAGCGCGGCACCTGTGGTGCGCCGCGCTTGGCATAGGCTGCCCGGAACGCATCGATGTTCTTGCGGGCGACGGGGAGCGACCCGAGGGTCATGAAGTTATAGCCGCGCGCGCCGGCGAATGCGGAGCCCTCAGGGTTCGATGAAGGATACCAGATGGGCGGATGCGGCTTCTGCACGCACCGCACCTCGATGGGGACTGCCTTGTAGCTGAAGCGCTTGCCCTGGTGATCGAGGCGCTCTGTCACCAAACCCTTCTCGAGCACGTCGAGGGCCTCGAGAAACACCTCGCGCGAGGTTTCCGGATCGACGTTGTGGAAGTTGAGCTCGAATGGCGACACGCCGCGGCCGACGCCGATGTCGAAGCGGCCGTCACACATGTTGTCGAGGATCGCGATCTCCTCGATCAGCCGCAGCGGCGAGTAGAGCGGCAGGAGATAGCAAAGCGTGCCGAGCCTCATGCGCTGCGTGAGGCGGGCGACGGCGCCGAGATAGACGCCCGGCACCGGCACCAGGTTGAGCGGCGTGCAGTGGTGCTCGGCGACGTGGAAGCCGTAGAAGCCGGCCTGATCGCCGGCGACGAGGAATGCCAGCCGCTCGTCGATCGCTTTGTTGAAAGGTCGCTCGCCGCGATCGAAGTGGTCCCACAGGCCGAATTTCATGCGCGTTGCTCCACCGCGGTGCGTGTTGCCGCAACTTTGAGCCGAGTGCGCGCTGCCGTCAAATGTGGCGCAGAGTTTCTGTCGGGGTCAAGCGCGCCATCATGCCTTCTTCAGCGTCACGGCGAGGCCCGTGCCGTGCATGTTGAGGAACAACGTCTCCAGACCGGGTTCGGTAGTCACAGCCTTGACGTAGCGGGGATCGGGGGCTGGCACCTGCATGTTGTCCGCAATCACGAGACCGCCCGGCCGCAGCATCGGCAGCAGCGTCGTGAGGTAGTGCAGATAACCGTCCTTGTCGGCGTCGATGAACACGAGATCGACAGGCCCCGTCAGTTTCGGCACCTCGGTGTGGGCATCGCCGACCACGATGTCGATGCTCGCCTCGACGCCTGCGCGCTTGAAGTTCGCCGCGGCCGTTGCTGCGCGCGGCTTGTCGATCTCGAAGGTCGTCAGCTTGCCGCCTGTCGAGCGCAGGCCGAGCGCAAGCCAGATACCCGAGTAGCCGGTCGAGGTGCCGACCTCGATGGCGCGCTGAGCTCGCGTCGAATGGGCGAGCGTGCGCAGCAGGCGGCCGTCCTGCTGGGAGATATTGTAGTAGCTCTGGCGCTTCTCGATGTCGTCGAGCACGTCCAACGCCCGCTTTTCGGCATCGTTCATGGCAAGGGGCGGGGCGTCCTTCGCGGTGCTTTCTCCTCGCCCCCCGCCCCCGCGGCGCTGTGCGAATGCGGTTGCAGGCGCGCTCATGGCGGCGGCGGCCGAGCCGATCAGGATGCGTCGTGTGGGTTGCATGGTGTGTCTCGTGTTTCAGGGCGTCGAGCTGGTGCGCCGCGGTTGCAGCACCCGAACGATCAGACGGACGAGGACATCGGATTCCGTCGCTTCGGCTGCGAGATGTGGTGCTTGGGATCGGGAGGCATCGCGACCGGACTAGTGTTCCGGTTCTGACATTTGCTTCCCGTTGCGGCGAGGCTCGGTGCAAATGTCAGAACCATAAGGAGCACTAGCAAGTCAATGATTTTATTGTAGATTATTCATCTGGCGTTTGGTTGAGAGCCCAGCCGCAAGCGGGTACCAAACGTCAGATGCGCTACACTCGTGAGGCGTCGTGCCTTAGTTGACCGACGGTGCGGGGAGGCAGGTGTCAACTAAGGCGCGATGAACGCCTCTCTACGCCATTGTTGATTCCAGTGGCCCTCAATGTCGCGCCTTAATCGACCGTTTCGTGCGGCGAGGCTGGTCGTCAGCGGCGGTTCTTGTCGTCCTCGTCGTCGACGGCGTCATCCTTGCAGATCCCGGCCTTCTTGCCGGCCATGCCGACGGGATCATAGTGGAATTTGCCGGAGTTCTTCGCCTCTTCCGGATCGGGATCGGTGCTGGCTTCGCGATCGGGGGCCTCCTCCGCGCAGGTTTCCTTGCCGCCCTCCGCCTTCTTGCCTGACATGCCTACCGGATTGTAGTGGAACTTGCCCTGGGGTTTCTCGCCGGGGCGCTGCTGCTTGGATTTGTCGGTGTCGGCCATCGATATCTCCATCGGTTGTAAGGTGGATAACGATCCGACGGGGCTAAAGGTTCCGCGGCGGCCAGTCGTGCCGGGGTGCTCCGTAAGGGAGGGACACTACGGATAGCCCTCGAACGACGAAGTTGGTAAAAGACATTCACCCCAGCAGAGAACCGACATACCAGGACCGCGGAGCGATCTCCGCCGTCGCCAGAAAGGTTTTGGTGAAATGAGCACTGGACCAGCCGTCAAGTACGATGAGGTCAACGAGGCCAAAGCAAATTTCGACAGGCTGTATTTTCAACCAGATCCTCGCGAATACTATCGAGTATTGTGTGGTTTGGACTACGTGATCCCGGATCTTGCGAAAGGGGTCTTCCGCAACACTGTGGACGCCCTGGAGGAGTTGCGCGGCCGCAGGATCAAGGTGCTCGACATCGGCTGCAGCTACGGCAACAACGCAGCGCTTCTACGCTATCCGCTCGATATCGATCGTCTGGCGCAGCGCTACCGTGATCTCGACGGTGCTGGACTGACGGCGGAGCAGGTCGCGGTGCTCGATCGGGAGTACTATCGTTCCTGGCCTGGACGCGACGTGGAGATCGTCGGGCTCGACGTGTCGGAGCCGGCGATCGACTATGCCTGCAACGTCGGCCTGCTCGATGCTGGCGCTGCCGAGGATCTCGAGCGTTCGCCACCGTCGGCGCGATTGAAGGAGATGCTGCAAGGGGTCGATCTCATCGTATCGACGGGCTGTGTCGGCTACGTCACGGAGCGCACGTTTGCCCGCGTGCTGGCGGCAATCGATGGTCCCAGGCCGTGGATCGCGTCGTTCGTGCTGCGGATGTTCACCTACGCGCCGATAGCGCGCGCGTTGGCCGAGCAGGGGGCGTTCGTGACGGAGAAGCTGGACGGCGTCACGTTCATCCAGCGGCGGTTCCATTCCCAGCAGGAATGCACCGAGGCCCTCGCGATCCTCGATCAGTTGGGGATCAAGACTGCGGGCAAGGAGGCTGAAGGCTTCTACCATGCCGAGTTCTTTCTCTCGCGCCCCCGCCGCGAGCAGGCCGCTACGTCCCTGGAGGACCTGGCTTCCGTCACCAGCGGGCGGAACCGGCGCTACGGCAGCCGATGGCAACTGATGGGCGACAGCGTTGTGCGGTTCGGTCGTTGACTTGGCTGAGGCGGCGTCCTGGAAGGCCTTGCGCGGGGGGGGGCTTCCGATAGAGGGGGGATTTGAGGGATCGGTCGACGGGTGTAACGAGGGGGCAGGGCTTCGTTTCTGAAGCCGTGAGCACGGCCTCAGGAGTGCCTACATCATGTTCACGACGGGCATGTTCACGACGGGCATGAGATTTGGCTTGGCCGACGAGATCGAAGCCCTGCGCGAAACCGTGCATCGCTTCGCGCAGGCCGAGATTGCGCCGCGGGCCGCCGAGATCGACCGCACCAATCAGTTTCCCCCCGACCTTTGGAGCAAGATGGGTGCGCTCGGCATCCTCGGCGTAACCGCCGACCCCGCCTATGGTGGCGCCGGCATGGGTTACCTGGCGCACGCGGTCGTGATGGAGGAGGTTTCGCGTGCATCTGCGTCCGTGGGCCTATCCTACGGCGCGCACTCGAACCTGTGCGTCAACCAGATTGATCGGCACGGCACGCCAGAGCAGAAGTCGCGTTATCTGCCGAAGCTGATCGCGGGCGAGCATGTAGGGGCACTCGCCATGTCGGAACCGGGTGCGGGGTCCGACGTGGTGTCGATGAAGCTGCGCGCGGACAAGCGGGGCGACCGCTACGTGCTCAACGGCACGAAGATGTGGATCACCAACGGACCCGACGCCGACACGCTCGTGGTCTACGCCAGGACCGACGCGAACGCGGGATCGCGCGGGATAACGGCGTTTCTCGTGGAGAAGAGCTTCAAAGGGTTCTCGACGGGCCAGAAGCTCGACAAGCTCGGGATGCGTGGCTCGAACACCGCCGAGCTGGTTTTCACAGACTGCGAGGTGCCCGCCCAGAACGTATTGGGCGAGGTAGGCCGCGGCGTCGGCGTGCTGATGTCGGGCCTCGATTACGAGCGCGTGGTACTGGCGGCAGGCCCGGTAGGCATCATGGCCGCCGCGCTCGATGTCGTGGTGCCGTTCGTGCACGAGAGACGCCAGTTCGGTCAGGCGATCGGCGAGTTCCAGCTCATGCAAGGCAAGCTGGCCGACATGTACACGACGATGAATGCCTGCCGCGCGTATGTGTACGCGGTGGCCGCTGCCTGCGACAGAGGCGAGACAACGCGGAAGGACGCGGCGGGCTGCATCCTCTACGCGGCCGAGAAGGCGACGCAGGTGGCGTTGGAGGCGATCCAGGCGTTGGGCGGTGTGGGCTATACCAACGACTTCCCAACGGGCCGCCTGTTGAGGGACGCCAAGCTCTATGAGATCGGTGCTGGCACGAGCGAGATCCGGCGCATGTTGATCGGCCGGGAGATTTTCGGCGAGACGGTGTGACCGGCGAGCAGGGCGCGCCGGCTCAGGCAGACCCGCCCCGGCTACCCGATCATACTGGGTAACCACAGCGCGAGCGGTGGGAACACGATCAGCATAACCACCAGAACCAGGTCGCAGGCGAGATAAGGCGCTGCGGCAAGTGCCACTTGACCGAGCGTCGTTCCGCGCACGAGCCCCATCATGATGAACAGCAGGAGACCGAAGGGCGGCGTCGTCGCGCTCATCTCCAGCGCCAGCAGCACGATGAGGGCGAACCAGATCGGGTCGTAGCCGAGCGCGATGGCGATCGGAAAGAAGATCGGCGTCGTGATCATCATCATCGACACCTGGTCCATGAACATGCCGAGCAGAAGAAGCACGACGAACATGGCGATCAGGATGAGGATGGGAGCGAGCTGGAACGCGGTCGCCCAGCCGACGAAGCCCCGGCTCGCGCCGGACAGCGAGAGTAGCTGGCTGAACACGATCGAGTTCATCAGGATGAAGAACACCATGCCGACGGTGCGGATGGTCGCGATCAGCGATTTCGACATCGCCGGCCAAGTCAGCTTGCCCTTGATGATCGCCAGCAGGATCACGCCCGTTACGCCGAAGCAGGCGGACTCCGACGGAGTGGCGATCCCCAGCACGATGAAGCCGATCACCATGAATACGATCAGGCCCATCGGCATGATGTGCGCGACGACCAGCCACAGCTTCTGCAGGAATGGCGTCTTCTCGACGGCGTAGACGGGTGCTGAATCCGGGTTGATGCGGATCTGGATCCAGATGGCGCAAGCATAGAATACGGCAAGCAGGAAGCCTGGGATGATGCCCGCGATCAGCACCTTGCCCACGTCGAGGCCGGCGATGCTGGCCAGCAAAACGCCGAGGGAGGACGGCGGGATGATCATCGCCAGCCCGCCGGTGCCCAGCACCGGGCCCATCGACATGTGCTTGGAATAGCCCCGCCGTTGCATCTCCGGCACCATCAGCGAGCCGAGCATGGCCGTGTTGGCCATCGTGGAGCCGGTCAGCGTGGAGAACAGCGCGCCGCCCATCACGGTGAGATAGCACAGCCTGCCACGCAGGTTGCCGAGCAGTTTGTCGAGCGTGTCGAACACGCCTAGCGCGAGGCCGGTGTGGAAGAACAGCGCCCCCATCAGCACGAACATCGGGATCGGCACCAGCGTGAAGGAGGTGATCGAATCCGTCGCGCTATCGAGGATCTGGGGGAGCTTGAACTGGGCTTCCCGCGCGAATGCCTGGACTGACGAGTAGTCCTTGATGACGAAGACGAGCGTGCCGATGATGTTCGTGATCAGGAACGTCATGGCGACGGGAAACCCCAGCGACATGCCGATCATGACGCTGCCCATGAGGATGGCGCCGGCCCAATACCATTCCATGACCTAAACGCCGTCCTTCACTTCGCCGAGATCGTAGGAGTAGTAGCGCCGCCGCCCCAACAGGAACATCAGGAACTCCAGCCCGACGAGGGCGAAGCAAACTGTTAGTGGAGCGAATTGGAGCCACGTCGGAATATCCACGCCTCTCACATCCAAGGCGTTCGTTTCCCAAGCCTCGACGAGGAGGCCCCAGGAAAGATAGCTGCACAGGAACGCTACCAGGATGCAGACGACGTAGACGAGGTTGGCGAGCGCGACCTGCAGCAGACGTGGCAACGACGCCACCAATGCCTCGATCGCGACATGCCCGCGTTCGCGAACGAGCCATGGCGCCGGCAACATCGTCACGTAGAGCAGCAGGTACTCCACGTATGTCGATGTCCAGTCCGGCGGTCGGATGGCGAGATAGCGCATCGAAACGTCAGTGACGATCATGACGAGCATCGCCACCACGATGGCGCAGGCAACCCACGCCAGCGCCAGTGTGAGGCGCCCCAGAAGCCAGTCGAACGCCCCCATGCAAAGTCCCCAGGTAAAGTACTCGGATCAGGTTCTCGAGCGAGTTTCTGGTGTGGCGGCGCGCCTTGATCGACCGTTTCGTGCGGCGAGGTCGGTGTCGATCAAGGCGCGATGAACGCCACGCTAAGCTTTTGATTTATCTAGTGGCCCTAGTGCCGCGCCAAAACTAGTGTCGCGCCAAAATCGGAAGGCGGTTGCGGCGATGGTGCGATTTCGGCGCGACGGGCCACTAGGACCGTTCAATCACGCAGACGCTCGCTGGCCGAGGGGATATTGGCTTGGCGGTCTGGCTTGCCGGGGATGTACATCAGGTTCTTGAGCTGGTCGTGGCTCTCCGGTGCGCGTGTCTTGTACTCTTTCCAGATCTCCTCGTGGGCAAGGTCGACATAGCGCTTGGCTGCCGCGCCCTTGAGGACGAACTCGACCATCCCTTCCTTCTTGGACTGGACGTCCTCCTTGAGGCGCTCGGCCTCGATCCAGTGCACCGAATCCGTCTCGAACTTGATGGCCTGCGCGGTCATGAGCTGGCGCTGCTTTTCGCTCAGCGATTTCCAGACTTCGAGGTTCACGAACTCGACCGTGTTGGTGTTGTAGAAGTTCGGAAGCACGCGATATTTCGCGTACTTGGTGACGCCCAGGCCCGGGATCGTCACGTCGGTAAAGCCCAAACCATCGACCGTTCCGCGCTCGAGCGCGGTGAACAGCTCGGAGGACTTGATGTTGATGGTGGTGGCGCCGAGCGCACGGAACAGCGGCCGATAGGTGCCGGTCGCCCGCATCTTGATGCCGGTGAGGTCGGGCAGGCCTTCCTTGTTGAGCTTGGGCTCCTTGGACAACATCATGTAGTAGGACGTCATCGAGTGACCCCAGGCCAGCAGATGGACGCCGAGCCGCTTCTCGACGATCTCCTGCATCATCTTCCAGGAGCCGTTGGCGCGCATCTGCTTGGGGCCCTGGTTTGAAGCCAGGAACGCGTAGGCCTCGGGAAACTGGCCGACCCAGTAGGAAGCAGGCCCCGAGAGGATGTCGAATTGACCGCGGCGCAGTGCGTTGGCGGCTTTGTCGGGCGGCACGACCTCCTGCCCGCCGAGGTACTTGATTGTCACGACGCCCTTGCCGGTGTCGTTTACGGGCTTGACGTAGGTGGCGAGAAAGCCCCGCGTCAGCGTGTTGTTCTGCTCGAGCGCAGTGACGGCGGTCAGCTCTTCGCGAGCCAGACCCGGCTGCGCGGCCATTACCAGGCCGGCGACCGCCGAGATAAATCCTATGGAACGTGACTGCATGCCTTCTCTCCCTCGTACAGACTTGTGCGCACTTGTGCAGAACGAAATGCTTTTTCACAGACGGACCGCCGCAGAGGCACTGAGCTGGCCGTTTGACGGATTGCGACAGGTTGTCAGGCTCTGCGTCCGCTGTCAAAACGAAAACGCTTATTCCAAACGTCTGATGCGGCGGGGCGATGAGGTCGGGCCCACTGACGCGATGTCCCGGCGGCGGCCGGGGCGATCTGGGGCATGAGCAGGGATGATCCGATGTCGGTGTTGAGTTCACAGGTTGCCGTTCGCTCCGAAGCGTTTCGTGCAAATGTCGCGGCGATGCAGGCTGCTGCCGAGCTGGTGGAAGTCGCGGCCGCGCTGGCGATGGCCGGCGGCGGCGAGGCGGCGCGCAATCGACATGTGGCGCGGGGCAAGCTGTTGCCACGCGAGCGCATCGACCGCCTGCTCGACCCGGCGTCGCCCTTTCTGGAATGCGGACTGTTCGCCGCGCACGGAATGTACGACGGCCAGGCGCCTTCCGCCGGCATAGTCACGGGCGTGGGTCTCGTCGAAGGGCGCCACTGCATGATCGTCGCCAACGACGCGACGGTGAAGGGCGGTACTTACTATCCGATGACGGTCAAGAAGCACCTGCGCGCGCAGGAGATCGCAGAAGCCAATCATCTCCCTTGCGTCTACCTCGTGGATTCGGGTGGTGCGCACCTGCCGAGCCAGGACGAGGTGTTTCCCGATCGCGATCATTTCGGCCGCATCTTCTTCAACCAAGCGAACATGAGTGCGAAGGGAATTGCCCAGATTGCCGTCGTCATGGGCTCGTGTACGGCCGGTGGCGCCTACGTGCCGGCGATGTCGGACGAGAGCATCATCGTCAAGGATCAGGGCACGATCTTCCTCGGCGGGCCGCCCCTCGTAAAGGCTGCGACGGGCGAGATCGTCAGCGCGGAGGACTTGGGCGGTGGCGATGTTCATACGCGACTTTCGGGCGTCGCCGATCATCTGGCGCTCGACGATGCCCACGCGCTGGCGCTTGCTCGGAGGGCAATCGGGAATCTCGGGAGAGCCTCAGGCGCGCAAGCGCGCTACGGTGTTCCTTCGTTCGCCTCAGGCGCGCAAGCGCGCTACGGCGGGGAACCGCCGGCCTATGATCCCGAGGAGTTGGCAGGCATCGTTCCTGCCGACGGCCGCACGCCCTACGACGCGCGCGAGGTGATCGCGCGGATTGTCGACGGCTCGCGCTTCGACGAGTTCAAGGCGCGCTACGGCACGACGCTGGTGACGGGTTTCGCCCACATCCACGGCATCCACGTCGGGATCATCGCCAACAACGGGATACTGTTCTCCGAGAGTGCGCTGAAGGGTGCGCACTTCATCGAGCTGTGCTGCCAGCGCAGGGTCCCGCTCGTGTTCCTGCAGAACATCACCGGCTTCATGGTCGGTCGCAAATACGAGGCCGGCGGCATCGCCAAGGACGGCGCCAAGCTCGTCACCGCCGTTGCGACCGCGCAGGTGCCCAAGCTCTCGGTGATCATCGGCGGCTCGTTCGGCGCCGGCAATTACGGCATGTGTGGGCGCGCATTTGCGCCGCGCTTCCTGTGGACTTGGCCGAACGCGCGCATCTCGGTCATGGGCGGCGAGCAGGCGGCAAGCGTACTGGCGACGGTACGCCGCGACGGATTCGAGCGTTCGGGCAAGGCGTGGAGCGCCGAACAGGAGGCCGAGTACAAGCAGCCGCTCATCGAGCAGTTCGAGCGGCAGGGCCACCCGCTCTATGCTTCGGCGCGGCTGTGGGACGATGGCGTCGTCGCGCCGCCGCGAACGCGTGACGTGCTGGGGTTGTCGCTGGCGGTGGCGCTCAATGCGCCGATTCCCGAGACGCGGTTCGGCGTATTCCGGATGTGAGGCGCCGCGGTGTCACCATTCTACGCCGATCATCGCGGCGACCGGTTTTACGGTCAAGGTAGCCAACAACTCCTTCAGGGCTGCCGGCTCGATGCTGCCGTGTCGTAGAACCTCGTCACGATGAATGCCTTGCGCGATGAACATCGAGGCGAGCCCGGCGGCGGCGGCGCCTGCGAGGTCGGTGCGGACAGCGTCGCCGATCGCCAGGATGCGCTGAGGGTCGGCATGGGAGCCCCGTATTTTCGCGATAGTGCGTAGGGCCAGCTTGTAGGCAGGGGCGTGGGGCTTGCCGGCCCAGTACACCTCGCCGCCCATCTGCTCGTAGAGTTGCGCGACGATGCCCGCGCACGGCAGCAACTCGCCGCCGACATCGACGACGAGGTCGGGGTTGGCACAGACGAACGGCATCCGGCGGCCGAGCGCGCGCTCGAGCAGCGGACGGTAGGTCTCCGCCGTCTCGTTGCGGTCGTCCTCGAGCCCGGTGCAGACGATGGCCTCCGCGTCCTGGAACGCAGTGCTGGCAGCCGACATGGCGTCGATGAGCGGCAGGTCGCGCTCAGTCCCGATGTGCAGGATGCGCCGGTAGCTCTTCTCGCCGATGTGGGCCAGCGTGATGTCTCCGGAGGACACGATGGCGTCCCAGCTGTCGCGGCGCACACCCTTCTCGTCGAGCACGCTTGCGACCCATTGGGACGGCATCGGTGCGTTCGACAGGAGCAGCACTGTGCCGCCGCGCTCGCGGAACCGTGCGAAAGCATCGCCCGCCCCTGGGTAGGCACGCGCACCGTCGTGGACGACACCCCACACGTCGCAGATCAGCACGTCGAATTGGGACAAGAGGTCGGCAGCGCTCGAGATGATGCGCGTCATCTTTGGTTTCCTTTGCCGCGCGGGCCGGCCGCCCCGAATACGCCGAAGCGAAAGCCGGCGTAAGAGACGAACATCGACACGAAGCACGCAGCCAGCAAGGCGAGCTCCGGCATCAGCACGGGCATGGCGAGCAGCAACGCTGCGAACACGCCGTAATTTACGATCTGGGAGGTGACCGAAACGCCTGCGAAGCGGGAGAATTCGGCGATGCTGGGCGGGGCAGCGGCCTCGAACGTGATGGTGCGATTGATCAGCCAAGACACGATCATGGCGAGTGCGATGCCGAACGGGCGCGCGACGAACGGCGACAGGCCGGCGCCGCGGGTAAGAGCGGCGAGCACTGCGGTATCGGTCGCAAGTGCGCATAGCCCTGCGAGCACGAAGCCGCCGTAGTGGCGCACATATCCGCGCTCGATCGCCATCCGGCGCCAGGTTTCGAGGTGCTCGATCATAGTTGCTCGATCATACCGGCAAGGCCTTTGTCCACTTGACCGGTGCGCGGTCCGCGCGCGCCTCGACGTGCCAGATGGCCTGATCGAGGCACGGGGCGGCGAACAGGGCGTCCAGTTCGTGATGCCGCCGCGCCACGACGTCGTCGAGCTCGGCCAGAGCGGCATCGGGATAGCCCGGGTGGCACATCACGAGATGGCGGGCGCCGCGCGCCAGGAAGAAACGGCCCAGCTCTTGGGCGTAGGGGATGTCGAGCCGGAACGGGGACACGCCGGAAAAACCGTGGTTCGTTGGAAACCCTGCAGCCCGCATCGCTCGGCCGAAGTTATAGGCGAGCTTCGCGATGACGATCGCTTTGGGCGCGGCGGCCCCGCGCCACAGGATCCGCAACGGGTTGTCCCACGGGTCGCGCACGAGAGGCTTGTAGTCCGTGTAGCGCGCGGCCAACACGGTCAGCAGTGCCTTCCGCACCTTGGGCAATGTGTGGACATGCTGGTGGCCGTCGATGAAGTCGGGGGGGAAGCCCGTCGTCTCCTCGAACAGAGCGACTTGGCGGTCGATCTCCGCGGCGATCTCGTCGTGCGACGCGGCACCGGTAAGGCAGCGGCGCAGCAGTGCAGCGTTGGTGCCGAACTCACCATCCGGAGCGATAGAGGAGGCAGGACCCAGCGGAGCTCCGAGCGTGAGATTGAGATGCAGTCCGGTTGCCAGGAACGCCCGCAAAGCCACCAGACGGCGGGCGTGGGCAGGCCATGTCTCGAGCGTGACGATAGCGCTCGTCGCGGACAGGCGGCGGGCGAGCGCAAGCTCCTCGATGCCCTTGCTAACGCCCTCGCTCATTGCGAAGTCGTCGGCGCACAAAATGACATTGGCACCCGGCTCCAGGCTCGCCATCACCGCCTTGTCGTCAGCGGTCTCGGTACGGCGCGGAACCAGCTTCATGGGTGTGTCGTGTCGACAGAGCGGTCGCGCGGGTGCTCGGCGCGGTCGCGTGGGCGCTCGGCGCGGCCTGGCGGCGTCTCCAATCCGATCTCGTCGGCGACGAGGTAGAGCGGCCGGGCCTTCACCTCCTCGTAGATGCGGCCGAGGTACTCGCCGATGATCCCGAGGAACACGAGCTGCACGCCGGATAAGAACATGACGGATATGACGATGGTGGGGAAGCCCGGCACGTCGGTGCCGAAGATCATCGTCTTGACGATGAACAGCATCGCGTAGGCAAACGCGATCAGCGAGATTACCAGCCCGAAAAGCGTGGAGACCCGCAGCGGGAGCGTCGAGAACGAGGTGAGGCCGTCGAGGGCGAAGCTGATCAGCCGGCGCAGGTTCCAGCGGGAGCCGCCGCTGCCTTCGCGCGCGGACACCGTGTAGGGCACGCCGATGCTCTTGAAGCCGATCCAGGAGAACAGGCCCTTTTTGAACCGGGAGGCTTCGCCCATGCGGTTGATCGCGTCGGCAGCTTTACGGTCGAG
>CAMAYR010000135.1 GCA_945862355.1 Devosia equisanguinis
GAAACCCTGCGCAAAGCCGTGAACGCTGGCCTGGACGATCCTGAGGCCCGCCGCACGCTCCAGGCCGTGTTCAAGTCGGACTACGAGATCGTCGACGGCCCCGGCAGTCAGAGCGTCATCGAGAAGCTTCGCAACGAGTACACCGGTGACCCGAGGATCGGCCAGCGGCTGAAGCAGTTCATGGCCACCAAGAAGTGACGATCGACGGATCTGGCACCCAGCCTCCCGAGGTGGGGTGCTGTACTCCTTGTTCAGGCAGATTTGCCGGAAACCCAACTACTCACTGGCAATCACGCCTGCCGCCAGCTCCATGATGGCAATACCGCCCTCGACGGCCTGCTCCCAGCCGAGCTGACAGAGCCTAGCACGGCGCCCCCCGCCGCCCTGTGCGCCCGCCAGCTTGTCGGGAATGTGAATAAACCCCCGCCTGACACCAAGCCGAACACCAATCCTGTCGCCACGCCCGCCACCACTGCGCGATACTCCCGTCTCCAGATAGCGACGCCGCGCGGCCGCCAGCGAATGATAGAGAATTGCGTTGCACAGATAACCGCCGGCATCCCGCGACACCTGCACAGGAAGCCCTTTGCGTCGGAGCCTCTCGACGATCAATCCTGTTGGCAGCATCACCGGCAGCTCAGCAGGCCCTTCGCTGACCACGCAGTCATTCTCCGGCGCCTCACCACAGGCATCGACCACGTCGTGCCGCAGATTACGCGCCCGCGTCTCCACGACGAAACCGCGCGCTCGATGAGAAACGCCGAAATGCAACACGACAGCAGGCTCTAGACGCTCCAGCAGAGCCGCAAGAATCTGCGGACCCGCGTGCCACTCCGTCGGCAGCGTCTCCGCATGCACCGCGAAACCGGGCAGCCTTCGTGGCGCCGACCTGGCGAGCGCCTCGATCAGCATGCTGGAGGCGTTCCGAGGCGCACCAGGAAAAGGGCCGAAACCGGTCAAAAGGAACACCGGACGATCCTGACGAAAGACCGACCTCACCCCACCACGGCTCCAAACCTCTGCTGATCGTCTATCCACCACGATGAGCCCTCGAGAACATGGCAAGACCTCTCGCGAAAGACATCACGCGTAGCCGTCGATTGCGCGCCTCTGTCGATGCGACAATCAACGGCTCGATGCAGATCCAAGATGGCATTATGCGGCCATGCAGTGCACCATCGCAGAGATTTCATGCAACCTGCCTCTGCTGCAGCATCTCACGCCGGTAGCCCAACGCTTCCGCAATATGAGCCCGAGCGACCTTTTCGAGCCCGTCCAGATCGGCGAGCGTTCGCGCCACACGTAACGTCCGATGAAAGCCTCGCGCAGAAAGCGACAATGCCGTTGCCGCCCGCTGCATGAGTTCCACCCCTGCTGCGTCGGGCATCGCAACCGCCTCCAGTACCTGGCCCGACGCCTCCGCGTTTGTACGCGGCGCACCAGGCCCCAACATCGCATAGCGCTGACGCTGGATCTGCCGGGCAGCATGCACACGAGCAGCCACCTCCGCACTTCCTTCCGCCGGCGACGGCAGCACAAGATCTGCCGCAGACACGGCGGGCACCTCGATCTGGAGATCGATTCGATCGAGCAGCGGACCGGAAATCCTGGCCTGATAGTCGGCAGCACACCGCGGCCCACGCTTGCATGCATGTCCAGGTCCGCCACCGCATCGGCAAGGGTTCATCGCAGCGATGAGTTGCATCCGGGCCGGATAGGCCACGCGATGATTTGCTCGCGCAATTACGACCTCCCCGGTTTCCAGTGGCTGTCGGAGACTGTCGAGCACTTGCGGCGAGAATTCTGGCAACTCGTCGAGGAATAGTACGCCCAGATGAGCAAGACTGGCCTCCCCAGGCTTCGGACGCGAGCCCCCGCCGACCAGCGCCGGCATACTAGCCGAATGATGCGGCGCACGAAACGGACGGTCGACGCGCAACTGTCCACCCATCAACTCTCCCGCAAGCGAGTGCACCATCGAGACCTCCAGCATCTCAGCGGTCTCGAGTGGAGGCAGGATCGAGGGCAGCCGGGCCGCAAGCATCGACTTGCCCGAGCCCGGCGGTCCGACCATCAGCAGATTGTGCCCACCCGCAGCCGCCACCTCGAGGACTCGCTTGGCTGCTTCCTGCCCTTTGATGTCCTTGAGATCAGGACGAGGTCCGGTCTCGCGAGCAACATTGGGCTCAGGCCGCCGCAAGGTCTGCATCCCACGAAAGTGATTGATCAGCGAAAGCAGGTGCGGCGCAGCAATGAGATCAACCTCCTCGCCAGCCCACGCCGCCTCCGGACCGGACGCCGCAGGACAGATTAATCCCTTCCCCATCGCATTGGCGCCCATCGCCGCAGGAAGCGCGCCCGGCACCGCACGGATAGAGCCGTCCAACGACAGCTCCCCGATAGCAGCGAAGCGCTCTACCGTATCGGGGGTAATCGCCTCCATTGCCACCATCATGGCAAGCGCGATTGGCAAGTCGAAATGACTGCCCTCTTTAGGCAGGTCGGCCGGTGCCAGATTCGCGGTAATCCGCGTCCACGGAAGCCCGAGTCCGAGTGCATGCAAAGCGCTTCGCACACGTTCACGGCTTTCAGCCACCGCCTTGTCCGGCAATCCTACGACATTGAACGCCTGCTTGCCGGAAGTGATCCTCACCTCGACCTGTACCGGACGCGCCTCTATGCCGACCAACGCAACTGTCGAGATCTGGCCGTACATCGCCGCCCCATGCCCCACGCCCGACGCCACCGCAACTATAGTCAACTTAGAAAACCCGAACGACCAAGTCAAGAACATTAACAGAACAAAATTTTTAATACCCTCCGCACTCGATGGTCGTTGATACTTTGGTCAAGCCGTAGAAACACACTCGCCAACCTGATCCGGCCAGGTACGAACGAAATCGACCCGACATTCTGGGGCGCAAGCTGGCCGAGCGGCTCGATGACAGGCAGCCCGACACACCTGATAGCTTCGACCTTGAGGCGCTGCAGCTTGAGCAAGAGCACCACGCCCTCCCCCTTCCGCTAACGACCGGGAACTGCCTACTGCCTACCGCTGGCGACCTTCTGCTCGACAGCATCCCAATATAGGGCAGCGATGTCCGCCCCGCCGAAAGCCTTGACCTGCCGGATGCCGGTCGGCGACGTCACATTGATCTCGGTGAGATATGGGCCGATGACATCTATGCCGGTAAAGAGCAGGCCCCGTCGTTTCAGTTCCGGCCCGATCCTGTTGCAGATCTCCCGGTCGCGATCGGTCAGAAACGTCTGCACCGCGGTGCCGCCGACATGCATGTTGGAGCGCGCCTCGTCGGCCGCCGGCACACGGTTTATGGCACCTGCGATCTCCCCGTCGATCAGGATGATGCGCTTGTCGCCTTGCCGCACTTCCGGTCTGTACTGCTGCACCATGAATGGCTCGCGGAAAACCGTCTGGAACAGCTCGATGAGAGAGTTGAGGTTGGTGTCACCCTCCCGGAGGCGGAATACGCCGGTGCCGCCGTTGCCATAGAGCGGCTTAACGATCACGTCCTTGAACTCTGCACGAAATGCTCGAACATCCTCCGGATTGCGCGTCACGAGCGTCGGCGGCATCAATTCGGGAAAGTCGAGAACGAAGACCTTCTCAGGCGCATTGCGCACGTGCGCAGGATCGTTCACCACCAGCGTCTTGGGATGTATCCGCTCCAACAGATGCGTCGTGGTTATATACGCCATGTCGAACGGTGGATCCTGGCGCAGCATCACGACATCCCAGGTTGCCAGATCCTCGATCCGCTTGTCGCCGAGACGATAGTGCCGGCCGATCTCGTCGACCACGCTCATGTTGGCTCCCCGCGCGATCAACCTCGCCCCTGAAAGCGCCAGATCCTGGGGCGTGTAGTAGAGCAGCTCATGCCCCCGCTGCTGTGCTTCGAGCAGTAGCGCGAATGTGGAATCACCGCGTATGTCGATCCGATCGATCGGATCCATTTGGCAGGCTACGCGCAAGGGCATGAAGAACTCGCGAGATTGGGGCCGGCCGCACCGGCTATCACCGGTCTGCGGCGTTCGGCAGCACGAAGAGTTTCGTTCGCTGAACTACCAGGCGTTCAGAGCGTTCGGCACATGTCGAGGCAGCATCCTGTGTCCTAGCATGATCGCATCGAGACCCACGACGTGATCGCGGTAACGAGCATTCTGCCAGAGCCAGCGCTCGGCGGCATTGCCCAGTCGGTCGGCCTGCCGGTCGCTCAGCGCCGCCGCAGCATCGTCCAGGGTGCGCCGCTGCTTCACCTCGACGAAGGCCAGACGCTTGCCGCGCACTGCGACTAGGTCGATCTCGCCGAACGGGCCGCGAAGCCGTCGGTCGATGATGCGATAGCCTTTCAGCATCAGCAGTCCGGCAGCGAGCCATTCGGCCAGCCTGCCTCTCCGTTCCGCCTTCTGCCGTTTCTGAGCTGGTATCGTTGCCCCCTGCCGCTGGCGGAGGGATACGGCGACATCAGCTGTCTTGAATGTAGCCATCCTCACTCGCCCTCGGAACGCATCTTCTCACTCATGGCGACTGCCATATCGTACACGCGACGCCGGGGAACGCCAAGTCGCACCGCGATCTCCGTCGAAGCATCACGAACGGAGCTGCCGGCGAGCGCCGTCTCCAGAGCCTCTGCGATCGCGCAGTCGCCGACTTCGACCACGCCCCGAGGGCCGACGAGAACGACGATCTCGCCCCTGAAATCCTGCCCCTGCGCCCAAGCGGCCAGCGACGCCAGCCCACCGCGCGCATAACACTCGTTGATCTTGGTGAGTTCCCGCGCCACCACGGCCGGACGCTCGCCCAACCCATTGGCAAGATCCGCAAGACAGGCAGCCAGACGCGTCGGCCCCTCGAACAGAACGAGGGTGCCGGGGATTGATGCCAGCGCAGCGATGCGCCCCTGACGTGCGCCACCTTTCGGTGGCAGGAAACCCACGAAGTGGAAGCTGTCCGTCGGCAAGCCCGACCCCACTAGACCGGCAAACACCGCCGATGCCCCTGGCACCGCGTAGACGGCGTGCCCCGCCTCCGCAGCATCTCGAACCAGCTTGTAGCCAGGATCGGAGATGAGCGGAGTGCCCGCATCGCTGATGAGCGCAACCGACTGCCCGCGGGCCAGAGTGTCGAGAATTCTCGGCCGCTCACGCTCCGCGTTGTGCTCGTGATAGGTCTCCATTCGCTGTTGTATGCCATACCGTTGCAGCAGCTTGGCGCTCTGTCGCGTGTCCTCGCAATAGACGCGACCAGCACGCACCAGCACGGCCAGCGCGCGCAAAGAGATGTCGGCGAGATTTCCGATCGGCGTGGCAACGAGATAGAGCCCTGGCGCGAGGCTCTCCAGCAATCGGCCGTCGAGTTCGTCGGCGACACGCTCGGCAACTGCGTGCCGAGACGGCCGTATGCCCGTCGACGGTTCATTCGCTTCGGGTAGTTTGGTTCTGGACATGCCCTCTATCGTCTAGCCACTTTGCACGAAGTGCAATCCCCCGACTGCACCAGCGATCCATCCTCCTCCTCGATGCTACTCCTCCGCCCACTCACCACCTGCACCAAGGCGTCGTTTTCTCCATTCCCTCCTGACCCGCTCCACTTTCCACCTCTACCTGTCGACATGTGCCATATTTGTGCTGGCTCCGTCTGGCATCACGAATTATCACATCGGCAAATGGTGTACCGCCCCTGAAACTTGTTGCCCTGCGGGTGATCAAGTATCTGCCCGGCCCATCGATACGGTCCATCGATACGGTCCACCAGTTCGCATTGGTTCGTGTTGTCCGCCCAGAGCTTGACCCATACCGACGGAAATTAGCGTTTGGCGCGAACATGATGGCCCACGTTGACACTATGGCCCGCGTTGCCGGCAGGCGGCGACAGCGTGCACTTCTTCGAGGGACGATGACGATGCTGGCGACCCCACTGAGCCACTGGCGCCCCCTGCACCGCTGGCGCGGCCGGCTGGCAGTCTTGGCCGCCGCCATAAGCCTTGCCGCTTGCGCCGTGTCAGGCCCCTCACTGGGCACATCCGAAGCCACCGGCTCCTTCGTGCCCGCCGGCCCCACGACGGCCACATCCCCAGCATCAGCCGCACCGAACGCACCCGGGAAGGCCAAGGTCGCCCTTTTGCTTCCGCTCACCGGCTCTGGCAATATCGCCACGATCGCCCGAGCAATGAAGCAAGCCGGCGAGATGGCCGTCTTCGAGCGCTCGGTTCCCGAGTTCCAGCTCATGGTCAAGGACGACCGCGGCACGCAGGAAGGCGCCAAGGCCGCCGCAGAGGAAGCCATCAAGGAAGGCGCAGAGCTCATTCTCGGCCCACTGCTTGCCGCTTCCGTCGACACCGTTTCGCCGATCGCCGCTGCTGCTCGCGTCCCCGTGATCGCCTTCTCCAACGACAGGCGTGTGGCCAGGCCCGGGACTTGGCTGTTGAGCTTCATGCCCGAGCAGGACGTGGAGCGCGTCGTCGCATACGCCGTAGCCCAGGGCCGCCGTAGCTTCGCAGCCCTCCTGCCCGACGACGCCTACGGCAAGATCGTAGAGGACGCCTTCACCCGCGCCGTCGGCGCCGCTCATGGCAATGTCGCAGCAATCGAGCGCTACGGTCGCGGCGGCTCATCCGGACTTCTCGAGGCGACCAGGCGGCTCGGCGAGGCGCTGAACAATCCCACTATGGATGGCGTCACCGTCGCTGCCGACGCATTGCTGATCCCTGGCGAGCCCGAATCCCTGGCGAGCATCGGCCCCCTCATCGCCTACGCCCGCATCGACACGACCCGCGTGAAACTGCTGGGCACCGGCGGCTGGGACGCTCCCAACATCGGACGCGACGTGACGTTTCTCGGCGCTTGGTATCCAGCGCCCGACCAGCGCGGCTGGCAGGCTTTCTCCGAGAAGTTCTCCAAGACATTCGGAACGTCGCCGCCGCGGATAGCCACCGTCGCCTTCGACGCCGTGGGGATCGCGCTGGCGCTATCGGGGGCCCCCGCAGCCACGCGCTTCACCCCCGCCGGGCTCATGCGCTCTTCCGGTTTTTCGGGAGCCGACGGCAATATTCGGTTCCTGCAGGACGGAACGGTGACCCGTTCGCTCGCCGTTTACGAGGTGCAGTCGTTCGGTGCACGAGCGGTAGATCCCATCGGCGGACCGGCAGCAAGTGCAACCGCGACCGACAGCGGAACGTCGGCTACCGTTGCACCACCACCTGCCATCGCCACGAGTGGCGATGCGGCACCCGCACGGGTGAATTGATGATCTGCGCCCGCGAACTATCCGCCCAGCGCCTCCCGGTGTTGGAGAGCCTCGCGTGAGCGCGGTGGCGACGACCGTCGCCCCGATATTCGCGCTCATCGCCCTGGGCTTTGCAGCAGCACGCTTTGGCTGGCTCGGTCAAAGCGCGGGTAAGGGGGTTGCCGAATTCACGTTCCTCGTCGCCATGCCCGCTCTTCTCTTTCGCACCATCGTCGGCTCCAACATGGGCGACGCAGCCCCGCTTTCGCTGCTGTCGAGCTACTTCGCCACCGTCGCGACGATATGGGTGCTCGCGACCCTCGCCTCCCTGCTGGTGCTGCGCCGGCCCGCTGCGGAAGGCGCCGTCTTCGCCATGACGGCGAGCTACGGTAACATCGTCCTGCTCGGCATACCGATCGCACTCGGCGCTTACGGCGAGCGCGCCGCTCCCACCGCCGCGATCATCGTATCGCTGCATGTCGCCGCACTCTGGCTGGCTGCCTGCATCCACCTCGCACTGGCCGATCGCGGCCGATCGAGCACCTCAGGCGGCCTTCTCCGCTCGATCGTGACCGAGTTCGCGCGCAATCCTATCGTCGTGGCCATAGTCCTGGCAGCGCTCTGGCGTGCGACGGGCCTCGGCCTGCATGTGACGATCGACAAGACCATGTCGCTGCTCACCCAGGCGAGCGTTCCCTGCGCACTTTTTGCCGTCGGCTTCACGCTCGCCGGCTTCCGCATCGCCGGCGAGACGGCAGCGCTGGCAGCATCGAGCATCCTGAAGAACCTCGCGATGCCGCTGCTTGCTTGGATTTTCGCCGTTCACGTTTTCGAGCTGCCTCGCCTGCCCGCCGCGGTCATAATCCTGTTCGCAGCGATGCCCACGGGAACCGCGACGTTCCTCTTCGCATTGCAGAATCGCCTGGCGGTAGAGACCACCTCGGCCAGCGTCGCACTCAGCACTGCCTTATCGATGCTCACGCTGCCGATCGTTTTGATCCTGCTGGGCCGGCCTTGACGACTTCGGCCCTCGGCCCGAAGTCTGCATCGACCCCACGTTCGCGCGATGTCTCAACCTCGAGAATTCCGCTCGTTCGTGCCAGAAGCCTTGGGTCGATGACAGTGCTCAACTCGTTCTTCAACTGCTCGAGCTCGTAGAGCGCCGCATCGACCCGCACACTGGCGCCCTCGTGGCATTCCTGCGCGCGCGCGCTGTGCCGGGCCGCGTTGTCCACCACATCCGACAGACGGCCGATCTGGGGTGGCGGATCGAGCTTGCCCATCCCGATCTTGTCGTGTTCGTGAGCGCTGACCGTTGCCGCTGACGTCTCGAGCGCCTTGCCCATCAGGGCGGCCGCCTTCCGGAGCACAAGCGCGACGCGGTCCAAAGCGGTGGCACGACGCCCGGTCCCGTATTGCAACTTCATTCTCGCGTTGTCGATATCGGTCATGGCGCATCGCGGCAACGACAGCTTGATTGCTGCCCCGGCTGGACGATGCTGGTGTTCGCCCATGCCCGCAAGCACGGCATCACTGGAAGTGATGCAAGAAAGATTCAGTTTTATCGGCATGTTGTAGGACGCGACGCAGAAATGATGTCACACCGGAAAAACAATCCGTTCGCCCCTTCGTCGGGCATTTGATTTGGAGGTATGCGCGCATACAGGGTTGGCCCGGTCGGACGCGCACGCTGAATTGTGCCACCTGCACACCACAGGACGATCCGAATCGAACCTTCTGTGGGTCGGTGTCAGTCTTTGCTTTCCCCTGCCATCCATTTGCTCGGCAGAAGTGCGCTTGCCTGTTCTGCGACCGGCAAACTAAAAGGGTATCCGAAACGGCAGAGTGCGGCGAACAGCGGCCAGCAGGCCTGGGCAAGGATTGCTGAGATGAAGAAAGTTTACCCGGACGCTGCGACCGCGCTCGCTGGCGTCGTGAAGGACGGCATGACGATCGCCGTCGGCGGATTCGGTCTCTGCGGGATACCGGAAGCGTTGATCGCGGCGCTGCGCGACACCGGCGTCAAAGATCTGACCGTCGTCTCGAACAATGCCGGCGTCGACGACTTCGGCCTGGGCGTTCTGCTCAAGACGCGTCAAGTGAAAAAGATGGTCTCGTCCTACGTCGGCGAGAACAAGGAATTCGAACGCCAGTATCTCGCCGGCGAGCTCGAGCTGGAGTTCACTCCGCAAGGCACGTTGGCCGAACGGCTACGGGCGGGCGGCGCAGGCATTCCCGCCTTCTACACCAAGACCGGCTACGGAACGATCGTCGCGCAAGGCAAGGAAACGCGCCAGTTCGACGGCGAGCACTTCGTGATGGAGCGTGGCCTCGTCGCCGATCTCTCCCTTGTGAAAGCATGGAAGGGCGATACGCAAGGCAACCTCGTCTACCGGATGACTGCGCGCAACTTCAATCCGATGGTGGCGACCGCCTCCAAGATGACGATCGCCGAGGTGGAGCATTTGGTCGAACCCGGCAGCATCGACCCCGACCACATCCATACGCCCGGCATCTTCGTGAAGCGCGTCGTTCACAACACCGTGCCCGAGAGGCGTATCGAGCAGCGCACGGTTCGGAAATAGCCGCGAGCAATCGCCCCGCAGTCCAAATTCCGAATTCCCATATTCACTCCCCCACGCCCGAGGATGCACCGATGCCCTGGACCCGTGAGCAGATGGCGCAGCGCGCCGCCAAGGAGCTGCAGGACGGCTTCTACGTCAACCTCGGCATCGGCCTGCCGACGTTGGTTGCCAACTACATCCCCGAGGGCATCGAGGTGATGCTGCAGTCGGAGAACGGCCTGCTCGGGATCGGCCCGTTCCCGATGGAGAACGAGGTCGACGCCGACCTCATCAACGCCGGCAAGCAGACCGTCACGACGCTGGCCGGCTCGAGCTTCTTTTCCTCTGCCGACAGCTTCGGCATGATCCGCGGTGGCCACATCAATCTCGCCATTCTCGGCGCCATGCAGGTGTCGGAGAAGGGCGACCTCGCCAACTGGATGATCCCCGGCAAAATGGTGAAAGGCATGGGCGGCGCGATGGATCTGGTCGCCGGCGTCAAGCGTGTCGTGGTGCTGATGGAGCATACGGCCAAGAAGAAGGACGGCGGGGAGGACATCAAGATCCTGCCCAAATGCACGTTGCCGCTCACCGGCGTCGGCGTGGTCGACCGCATCATCACCGACCTTGGTGTTCTCGACGTGACCCCTCACGGCTTGACGATCGTCGAGCTGGCCCCAGGCGTGACTTTGGACGAGATGAAGCGGAGCACCGGCGCCGCTGTGCAATAGCGCGGGAAGCGCGGCGGAACGGCGGCCAAATCCCCCGCCAGCGCGCAGCTGGCGGCTGCGGTCTGAGTTCCATAACGGCGAAACACTTGCACATCCGCACCACTGACTTTGGTTGATGGAGACGAACACCGGTCTTGCCCATGTCGTTAATGCCCGGTACGACTTGACGAGGGTGGAGACGGGTTCCTGAGGATCGCGCTGGCGACGAAACGCCATGCGTGTCTCGATTTAGGATGGCGGCGCACGAGGGCGGCGAAGCCAGGATTGGGAAAGTCTGCTCAATGGCCCACAGGCGGTGGGCTCGGTTCTTCTCGGTATTGCTGGCATTGGTCCTTTGGCTTAGCCTCGGATTGGTGCTGCCGGTTGTTATGAGCCTTTATTCGACGGATGGATCGAGTGACGCGGTCGAGGCCGCGCCTGGAGAGGCGTTCACGCTGACGCAGCGCGTCGTCCTGTTCGCCAACCCTGCGATCGTCTTGGAACGAGGCACCGTAGCTTTCGTCGATGCTGCCGGAAAACCGCTGCAGCCGCCCGAGACCGGCGAGCGGGCGCCCCAGCAGTTGAGCCAGAGCATCAAGCTTTACAATGCGGCCCTGTCGGTCGGCGCTTTTCCGAATGAAACGACTGCCGGCACGCTTTCCCAACCAGGTTTTCCCCCTTCGCCATTCATGGCGACGCTCGCTGCCGGCCAATACGAGCAGCTGAGCCTCCGACGATCGAACGTCACTCTTCATCATATTCTCGGCGGGCCCGTCACGCTGACCGACGTCAATGCGGACGTCTCTTTGCGCCGGCGAGGCTTGGTCACCGTCAAGGGGACGGGCCAGCTACGAGGCCGGCGCGTTGCATTCGATACGACGACTGGCGCGGCGCAGGCGGACGTGCGTGGGAAGCACCTGCACCGTATTCCAATTAAGCTGGCGCTCAAGAGCCAGGATCTCCACCTTGCTGTCGATGGTCGGCTGTTCTCCGGCCCGAATGAATTGGAGCTCCAGGGGCAAACCGAGGCGACCATTCCCAGCGGCCGTGCGCTGGCACGCTGGTTCGGCGCCTATTGGACGAGCGGACCCGGGCTGCGTGATCTATCGATCCGGGGCCAGCTTAAACTTTCCCGCGGCGCGATCGCAGTCGACAACGCAGCGGCAGGTATCGACGGCAACGAGGGCACGGGCGTTCTGGGGCTCAGCCTGCGCGGGCCTCGTCCGAGCCTGACAGGAACCCTCGCCTTCAAGGCGTTCGATACCGAGCCGTACTTGTCGGCAGTGGTGCCGTATGCGCCCAGAGGCTTCAACTGGTCCTCACTTGCTGCGGGCGCGCTCACCGTCCCACTCGGGATGCACATGGACGCAGATCTGCGGATCTCCGCGGACCGCGTTCTGGTCGGCAAGCTGGAGCTTGGCCGCTTGGCGACCACGATCGCGCTGAAAGACGGCAAGCTGCTCGCCGACATAGCGGACATGCGCTTCACCGGCGGCGAAGGTGGCGGACAGTTGACTGCAGATTTTACCGGCTTCATTCCGAAAGTCGGAGTTCGTGGCAAGCTGGAGAGCGTCGATCTCGGGCTTCTGGGCGGAACACTCGGCGCTGGCCAACTGTTGCAGGGCAAAGCCGCCGCAGTGGTTGACCTGAATGGCTACGGCAGCACCCTCCACGAGGTCGCGCGGGCGCTGTCTGGCAAGCTCACCATTCGGTCGCAATCAGCCGGCCGCATCGGTGTCGATCTTCGCACATTGGGAGGCCCGACAGACACCGGCGGAGTGATTGGCTGGGCCGAGGCCGCGCGCAATACCATGCCCTACGACAGCCTGGACTTGCGACTGATCCTGCGGGACGGAACGATCCTGACCGAGACAGCCGAAGCACGATCAGGCGATGCTGCTTGGAATGCGGTCGGTGTCGTCAACCTGACCGCTGACCGCATCGACCTGCGGTTGAGCCGAGCCGGAGTTGGCGCCGGCCCTGCCACGTTGTCTCCCCAGAAGGTGATCGAGATCCACGGCCCGCTGCGCGAGCCACGACTGAAATAGGCCCCCGCGCCCTGCCCCCGCCTTCGCGCCCCGTTGGGAGCACGATCCCACGTCACCAACTCACCGCGGATATTGCATTGCGACAACCATTGTTGCGGCGCAGCATATGAGCTATTCTGTCTCACACTTCGTCATCGAAGGCTTTGAAAAATGCAGAATTCCAACATGGATTCCAATAGAGCGTTCAATCCGCTGGAAGCCTGGACGGCGGTCGGCTTGGCAATGACCGAAGCGTCCATGCATCTGGCAACCTCGACGGCACGGGCGACGATGGCCTGTCTTTCGGTGCCGGTCGACGCACCTTCCAGTGATCCCGACCCAGTGCTACCTCTCGCGCCTGCCCGCTCTCAGTCGCCACCGTCTCGGTCAGCAAAGTCGCGGTCCTGGTACCGGGCACCATACCGCTCGCCATTCGATCCGCTCTTTTGGCTCACCCCGGGCCATCCGGTGGATCACCCCGGGGACTGGCTGGCGCTGGGACTGTGCGCTTTTGCGCCGGGGATGATGCCGAATGCTTCGTTGCAGTCGGCCTTGCAAGGTCCGTTCGGTCAATTCTTTCAGCCCGCCAGATCAGTGCTGTCCGCGATGCCGACTTTGCCTTCCCCGAGCAGCCTTTCTGCCACCGCCAATGTGATCGACTTCAGCGCCGCCTATGCCGCGTACCGAACAGCGGGAGGCCACGCTTCGGCTCAGATCATCATGCCTCTGATGGGGCAGGCCCCCTCTGCCACAAGCCAGATGCAGGCGCTCGCTGAAGCCTGGAGCTGGATGTTACCCTTTGCACCCATTTCCAACCGCTCTCGCAATTGACCGCAAACGAGTACGGCGCCGCAAAGCGCGGCGCCGTAGCATTGAAGTCAGTCGCGAGCTTCAGCCGGCAAGACCGCTCTGAAGCTTGTTACTTGGCCAGTGCCGGCGGAGCCTTCGGAGCTGGAGCACGCGGCGTCGCAGCCGCCTTGGCAGCCGGTGCCGCCGGTGCCGCCGGTGCTGCCGGTGCTGCCGGTGCT
>CAMAYR010000136.1 GCA_945862355.1 Devosia equisanguinis
CCCCGCGAAGTGCGAAGCCTGCGCGCTTTCGCCCTTCTGCCACCGGCCACCCCGATCCAGCCACTTGCAAAGCAGCCAGCCGAACGGTGCGCAAAGTCACCGATTCAGGATGTACTTCAAGGTCCCACGGCAGCGGGTGATACTTCTCAGCCAGCCGAGGAACCCGACAAACGCGTTCCTTCAGATATTGGACCGCTCGCGCGCCTGCTTATGCTCTGACGAGCTGACGAGAACTCGTCCGCTCCGCCCCTTCAGCCGAGGGCAGGTAATGGAATGGTCCGGCCGTGCTCCTGCCCCAACTGCGGGCGATGGTGCCCGTCGGAGGGAGTGCAACCACTGGAGCACACCCATGCCGAGGATCACAGGCGTCAAGTCGAGCGCGAAGTCGACGGCGAAGCCAGCTGCGTCAGAACCCGTGATTGCCGTGATCGGGATCGATATCGGCAAGTACTCGTTCCACGTCGTTGGGTTCGATCGCCGCGGTAAAATCGTGCTGCGGCAGAAGTGGTCACGCAGCCAAGTGGAGGCGCGACTTGCAAACATGCCGCCGTGTCTGATCGGAATGGAGGCATGCGTCGGCGCGCATCACTTAGCGCGCAAGCTTGCAGCGTTCGGCCATACCACGCGGCTGATGCCGGCGAAGTACGTTCGCCCCTATGCCAAGGGCCAAAAGAACGATTTCAACGATGCTGAGGCGATCGCGGAAGCCGTACAGCGGCCGACGATGAAGTTCGTCGCGGTGAAGACCGTCGAGCAGCTCGACCTGCAGGCGTTGCATCGGGTGCGCGAGAAGCTCGTCTCGCAACGCACCGCGGTGATCAATCAGATCCGCGCCTTCATGCTGGAGCGCGGCGTTGCCGTGCGGCAAGGCGCACTGGCGCTGCGCAAGGAGCTCCCCGATGTGCTTTCGCCGCGCATGATGCGCACGATCGAGGATCTGGCCGATGACTGGCGCAACCTCGACCGGCGCATCGAGAACATCTCCGCCGAGATCCAGGCGCTCGGGCAGGACGAGCCCGGTTGTGAGCGGCTGATGACGGTGCCGGGCATCGGGCCGATCATCTCCAGTGCCGTGGTGGCCGGCATCGGCTCCGGCGACGGCTTCTCGAAGGGACGCGACTTCGCGGCGTGGTTGGGCCTCGTGCCCAAGCAGATGTCGACCGGAGACCGCACGATCCTCGGCAAGATCTCCAAGCGCGGGAACCGCTATCTGCGCGTGCTGTTTGTGCAGGCCGCGCGCGTTGTGCTGCTGCGACCGCAGAGCTGGGAGCGACACGGCCTCAAAGTCTGGATCGAGGCCGCCAGGCAACGCCTGCACCACAACGTGCTGGCGATTGCGCTCGCCAACAAGCTTGCCCGCATTGCGTGGGCAGTGCTCGCGAAGAGCCGCAACTTCGAGGTCTCATCAAAGGACAGATCGATGCCCCAACCCGCGTGAGCCTGGCGCCGTACTCGGCCTCGTCAAGGCCAAGCCTACGGCGGCACTGAAGGAGCGCCGGCCTTGACCAGCCCTCGACACGACGCCTTCGAAGACGCGCACGGTCGGGACGGGGAAAGGCCAGATCAGTCGAACAAGGAAATGTATGCGGAGGCCACCATGCCTGCATGACACGACCTTCCCGCCGAGGTCTGCGAGAGTGAACGGAGAGATGGAGAACGGTCCACCCGATACGGTCGAAAACTGGTGACCCAAATGGCCCAATCGAGGCCTGGCCGGTAAAAAGCTCGACCGTACGCTGATATCCATGATGACCCGGAGCCACGAACCGCTCCAATCAGAGGCCGGATACATTAATGCAAGACCGAAAACCAGATCGCCGAAATCTCTTGCGACGCACGGCCGGACCATACATATGGGTCACCTACAAGCATCAGCCCCCGTCACCGTTCAGCCGGACCTCCCTCAGCTGCGGACATGATGCGCAGGCGGCCAAGCCGCATCGACAGAGATTGCCCGGGAGCCGCCCCCGTATAACCCCACCCATCCCAAAGTCACAAAAGCGGGGTGGTCTGGCGGGGTGTCCCCGCCAGCGGGGACTGGGGCTGGCCCCGGTCGCGGCCTCGCCGCGAAATACTCCGCCGCGATAAGCACCACCGCAGCGGCGCTCGTCAGACAAATGGCCCCGGTCGCGGCCTCGCCGCGAGTTGCTTGCGAGGTGTCCGCCGCGAAGCTCCCTCTCAGCCGCCGAGCTTTTCCGCCGTGGTCTCGATCACGACGTCGGCGCCGCCAGTTATGGTCGAGGCGAGGCCGCTGGTCGCGGTGAGCAGGTTCTCGGCGAAGAAGCGAGCCTGCGCGATCGCGTGGGGTGAATGGCCTTCGCGTGCGGCGGCGAGCGCGCCGCGGGCGAGGTAGGCACCGCCCGCCGTCAGGCCGAACAGGCGAAGGTAGGGCGTCGCGCCGGCGAGCGCTGCCTCCGGGTTCTTCGCCAGCGCGCGGCCGAGCCACATCGAGGCTTCCTTGAGTGCATCGACGGCGTCGGCGAGGCGGTCGGCCATACGTCCGAACGCGGGCTGGTTGGATGCCTTCACGTCTGCGACGGTGCGCTCGAGTTCAGCGATGAAAGCTGAAACGACGCGGCCGTTCTCCAGCGGCAGCTTGCGGGTCACGAGGTCGATCGCCTGGATGCCGTTGGTGCCCTCGTAGATCGGCAGGATGCGCGCGTCGCGATAGAACTGTGCCGCGCCGGTCTCCTCGATGAAGCCCATGCCGCCGTGAAGTTGGACGCCCATCGAGGCGACCTCGACGCCGACGTCGGTGGAGAAAGCCTTGGCGACGGGGGTGAGAAGGGCGACACGCGCCTGGGCCTGGGCGCGCTCGGCAGGGTCTGTGCTCAGGTGGGCGAGGTCGAGAGCGGCTGCGGTCGCGGTACAGATCATGCGCGCGGCCTGCGTCATCGATTGCATGGTGAGCAGCGTGCGGCGGACGTCGGCGTGCTCGATGATCGGACTCATTGCCGGCGCGTCGCGACTCCCCTGCGGGGAGCCGGCCGCGACGCGCGGCACCAAGGATCGGCCCTGCCGGCGCTCCTTGGCGTAGGCCAGCGCGTGCTGCAAGGCGCGGTCGGCCAGTGCCACGCCCTGCACGCCCACGCCGAGACGGGCTGCATTCATCATGATGAACATGACGGCGAGGCCGCGGTTCTCCTCGCCGACCAGCCAGCCGGTCGCGCCGTCGTTCTCGCCGTACTTCATCACGCAGGTGGGACTCGCGTGGATGCCGAGCTTGTGCTCGAGACCGGCGCAGACGACATCGTTCCTCGCACCTATCGAGCCGTCGGCATTCACGAGAAACTTCGGCACCACGAACAGCGAGATGCCGCGCGTACCAGCAGGCGCGTCGGGCAGGCGTGCCAGGACCAGATGCACGATGTTGTCGGTCAGTTCATGCTCGCCGTAGGTGATGAAGATCTTGGTGCCGAACAGGCGATAGGTGCCGTCCGGCTGGCGCTCAGCGCGGGTGGTGAGCGCGCCGAGATCGGAGCCGGCGTGCGGCTCGGTCAGGTTCATGGTGCCGGTCCACTCGCCCGACACGAGCTTTGGGATATAGGTCCGCTGCACGTAGTCGTCACCGTGGGAGACCAGGGCGTGGACGGCACCCTGGCTCAAGAGCGGGCACAGGCCGAAGGCGAGGTTCGAGGCGTTCCAGATCTCGCAGGCGGCCATCGAGACGACCTCGGGCAGGCCTTGGCCGCCCCACTTCTCCGCGCCCGGAAGCGACACCCAGCCGCCGTCCTTGAATGCCTGGTAGGCCTCCTTCCAGCCCGGCGGGGTGACGACCTTGCCATCGACGAGCTTCGAGCCCGTGCGGTCACCCGGCGTATTGAGCGGGGCCAGCACCTCCGCACCGAACCGGCCGGCCTCCTCGATCACGGCGCGCACGGTCTCGGCATCGAGACCGCCGTAAATGCCGCGCGCGATCATGCCATCGAGATCACCCGCAGTCTTGAGCGCGAGCATCATGTCGTCTACGGGAGCGGCATAGGCCATAGGCGACGCCTCGATTGTCCAGGATGACGGCAACCTAGTGTCCCGTTTCCGAAGTTCGCATCCACCCTGTCGCAAGCTCTCGTGCGAACTTCGGAAACAAGAGGGACACTAGAATCAGAGAGTTGCTAGTGTAGCGCATCTGACGTTTGGTACCCGCTTGCGGCTGGGCTCTCAACCAAACGTCAGATGAAGAAGCTACACTAGAATCATAGCCTTGCTAGTGTTCCTTATGGTTCTGACATTTGCACCGAGCCTCGCCGCAACGGGAAGCAAATGTCAGAACCGGAACACTAGTGTGATTCAAATCCAGAAATTCGCTCGGACGATTGCTGGAAGCGGTAGCGAATTTCTGGATCATCACACTAGGCCGAACCGCTCGCGGCCGCAAAGCCAACCGAAGGTCGAACGATACGATGCCGATCGTGAAGCCCAGCCCTGAGACGATCTCGGCCGCCGCGGAAGCGCTGCGGCGGGGTGAACTCGTGGCGTTTCCGACAGAGACCGTTTACGGCCTCGGCGCGGACGCGACCAACGCGCGAGCCGTGGCCCGCGTGTTCGAGGCCAAGGGCCGGCCGCGCTTCAATCCGCTGATCGCGCACGTTGCCGATCTCGAGGCCGCCGAGCGGATCGCATATTTTCCCGCGCACGCACGGCGGCTGGCCGAGGCATTCTGGCCGGGGCCGCTGACCCTCGTTCTGCGACGGCGGCCAGCGGGCAAGATCTGCGATTTCGTGACGGTCGGGCTGGAGACGATTGCCGTGCGTGTGCCGGGTCATCCGGTGGCCTTGGCGCTGCTCGCTGCGGCGGGGGTGCCGATTGCCGCACCTTCGGCGAACAAATCCGGACACGTCAGCCCGACGCTGGCCCAACACGTGCTCGACGACCTCGGCGACGTGCCGGCCTTCATTCTCGACGGGGGGCCGACGACACTCGGGCTAGAGTCGACGATCCTGGATGCGGGCGAGCAGGAGATCGTGCAACTGCGGGCCGGCGCGCTGCCTGCCGAGGAGGTCGAGCGGGTGCTGGGCGTGCGTATTCTGCGTGCGAGCGAGGCCGTCGATCCCTCGACAGGTGAGCGCCCCGCGGCGCCAGGGCAGCTCGCCAGCCATTACGCACCACGCGCGCCGCTCAGGCTCGGGGCTGCCAGCGCGATGCCGGACGAGGCGCTGCTCGCGTTCGGTCCGGGCGTCGCCGACCACGACGGGCCGACGTTCAATCTCAGCCCGTCGGGCGATCTGGTGGAGGCTGCCGCCAATCTGTTCGCCGCGCTGCGGCTGCTCGATGCGGCGCGGCCCGGCGCCATCGCGGTAATGCCGATACCGGACACGGGCATGGGCGAGGCGATCAACGACCGGCTTAGGCGGGGTGCAGCCCCGAGATAGATCGTCCCGCGCTCGGGATCACTCGGCCGGGATCGGGGTTACCGGGTCGGCGGCGTCGATCGCCTCGAGCTGGGCCGCGGTGAAAATGCCGACGGCGAGTATAGCCAATGCGCCGATCAGGATCGAAGGCTTCGCGCCGATCGTATTGATGCCGATCGCGTAGAGCGCGGGGCCGATCGCGTTGCCGAGGGTGAAGGCGCAGGAGTGCATCGACACCGAGGTGCTGCGCAGCTCGGGGGCGACGTCGGTGGCCTGGGCCTGCAGCGAGCCATGCAGCATGAAGAAGCCGAAGCCGATCAGCGCGAACATCGCCATCTGCAGCGGCCACGGCCCGCCGTGGGCGACGACAGCCATGCCGATCGCAGCCAGCGCGCCACCGAAGCGCAGCATGTTGTGCATACCGCCGACGAGCGCCATCGTGCGGCCGACGGTCAGGGTGTAGAGCAGCCCGCCCATCGCGAGGCCTGAAATCACGAAGCCGGCTTCGCGCAGACCGCCCTCACCACGCATCTCGAGCAGGATGGCGACGAACGGCACGATGCCCATCACCGCCATGCCGTCGAGCAGGACGCCCGAATAGCAGGTCTGGGTGCGAGGATTGGAGAACAGGCGCGACAGGGTGGAGCGGATGCGCGCCATGTTGATGGGATGGCGGACGGCGTCGGGCCGGGGCTTCAGGTTGCGCTCGAGCATAATGGCAGCGGCGATCGCTACGACGGCGGCGGAAGCAACGGCAACCCGCCAGCCGACGAAGCTCGCGATCATCGCCGCGGCGATCACGCCGAAAAGCTGGGCGAACTGCGACGCCATGATCAGCTTGGACAGCGCGACCTGACGCTCGGCGTAGGCCACGCGATCCCCGACGATGGAAAGCGCCACCGTGAACACGCCGCCGCCGAAAGCACCGCCGAGAATACGTGCGGCGTACATCACCTCGATCGATGGCGCGAGCGCCATCACAACAAGCATCAGCGCCAGCGCTGCGCTGCACAGCTTCAGAATGCGGACTTTGCCGAATGCATCTGCAATCGCGCCGACAAAAGGCTGCGTCATCGCATAGGTGAGCATGAAAGCGGTCGACAACAGCGCGACCGCTTCCGGCGAGGTCGCCAGATCGCGTGCGACGTCGGGCACCACGGGGTCGAGCAACCGCAGCGACAGGGAGCCGACGAAACAGCTCGTTGCGAGTAAGAAGAGGAAATTCATGGTCGCCACCATGAAGTGCGCCGCACAATCGGGCAATCACCAAGCCAGCATGCGAGGCTTGCATAAGGCGGGGAGCTACGAAAAACGCAGGTTCCGGGGATATGAGCGCCCTCGATCATCGTCCTGTCCCAGGCCGAGCTGCCCACTCATGCAGACGCTCGTTCGCGGGCTCGACCTACCGAGCAGCCGCCCCGTCTCCCAGCCGATCAGGGCACGCTTGCGGGTGAGGCCCCAGTGATAGCCGCCGAGACTACCGTCGCCGCGCAGTACGCGATGGCAGGGGACCACGAACGAGATCGGGTTACGGCCGACAGCAGAGCCGACCGCTCTGGAAGCCGTCGGCTGGCCGATGTGGCGGGCGATGTCGGCATAGGTGACCGCGCGGCCCATCGGGATTCGGAGCAGCGCCTCCCAGACGCGGACCTCGAAGTCCGTGCCGATCAGAACGAGGCGCACGGGTTGCTCGGCCCGCCACTGGCCGGGGTCGAAGACGTGGGCGACGTGGGGGGCTGTGCGAGGGCCATCCTCGATGAAGGCTGCGGCCGGCCAGCGACGTGTCATGTCGGCGAGCGCATCGGCGCGGGTCTGGCCGGCATCCTCGTCGACGAACGCGAGCCCGGCCAGCCCGCGATCGGTCGCCAGCAGCACAGCATCGCCGAACGGCGTGGGGTGAAAGCCATAGGCTATCGTGAGGCCGGCGCCACGCCGCCTGATGTCGCCCGGCGTCATCGCCTCGTGGGCGACGAACAGATCGTGCAGGCGGCCGCTGCCCGACAGGCCGACCTCGTGCGCGGCCTCCAGAACGCTGGCGGAATCGGTGAGCAGCGCGCGAGCGTGATCGATGGTGATCGCCTGCACGAACGCCTTCGGCGTCAAGCCGCACCAGCGCTTGAACAGGCGCTGCACGTGCGGCGCGGCGAGACCAAGGTGCGCGGCCAGCCGATCGAGCTCGGGCTGCTCGGCCCACTGCTCGGTGAGAAAGCGGATGGCGCGTCGCACGAGGTCATAGTCGCGGGCTTCTCGAGTGGAGACGGGGACGGTGACGGGGGCTGCGGCGTCGAGCATGGCTGAGACCCGGTGTCGTGAGGGGCTGTTTCGGCCTCGCGGGTCCGCCCCCGAGGCGGGCTGGGATCAAGCTAGGCCATGCGCTGCGGCAGCGCGACCCGTTTCAGGATCGCAAACGCGTCAAATCCGGGGACCGCCCCGGGCGACGAGCAGCGCTTCGCGCAGGGCAGGGGCCAACTCGCGGCGCTCGTCGTCGTTCAGGAAGCCACCGAACGCGTGCTCGCGGCCGTGGCTCGCCAGCGCGATTGCCGTGCGGCCGTCGTGGGCCTGCCGCAGGCGGACATCGACCCAGGCGGCCGTCAGCGCGGTCGAGCGGGAGCCCCCGCGCGCGTCCTGGCGCGTCAGCGTGAGAAGCCCATCGGCGATCTCGACCACCTCGAGCTGCCGGGCCGCGCGATAGTTGCGGTGAAATGCGTACCAGATGAGCACGACGTCGAGGCCGAAGAAGCCGAGCACCGGCCAGGCGCCCATCAAGGCGAAGGCGACGCCGGCAACGAAGCTGACCGCGCCGATGAAGCTCATCAGCACCAGGAAGCCCGAACGGCTCAGCGACCGGTGAGGCGTCAGGACGAAACGGACGGGGCCGGGCGCGTCGGCGCGGACGCTTTGCAAGGTGTCGTCGCTCATGCCAATGAGATAGCCCCTTCCTGAGCCGGAAAAAAGACGCATGACAGCCCGCGCCGCCGCTGCGACCAAGAAGCCCGCCGCCAAGCCGAAGCCGAAACAGTCGCCGCGCCCGCGTCTCTCGAAGGACGAGATCGCGGAGATCTTCGCGCGGTTCCATCGCATCGAGCCCGATCCCAAGGGCGAGCTCGAGAGCGTCAACGTGTTTACGCTGCTGGTGGCCGTCGTGCTGTCCGCGCAGGCTACCGACGCCGGCGTCAACAAGGCCACGCGGGCGCTGTTCAAGGTTGCCGAAACGCCGGAGAAGATGGCCGCGCTCGGCGAGGAGGGCCTGATCGCGCACATCAAGACGATCGGGCTCTTCCGCAACAAGGCCAAGAACGTCATCGCGCTTTCGAGGAAGCTGATCGAGGAGCACGGCGGGCAGGTGCCGGCCGACCGCGACGTGCTGGAGACGCTACCAGGCGTCGGACGCAAGACGGCCAACGTGGTCATGAACATGGCCTTCGGGCAACCGACGATGGCGGTCGACACGCACGTGTTTCGCATCGCGAACCGGATCGGCCTCGCGAAGTCGAAAACGCCGCTCGACACCGAAAAGCAGCTCATGAAGGTGATCCCTCCCGAGCATGGCATTCCAGCGCATCACTGGCTGATCCTGCACGGTCGCTACGTGTGCAAGGCGCGGAAGCCCGAATGCTGGCGCTGCCCGATCGCGGATCTGTGCCGCTTTACCGAAAAGACACCGCCGCCGCGGGGCTGAAGGGGACGCGCTGCCCTGCTGCATCCGATCCGGGGCTGCGACGCGTGCGCATAGGCTCGGCCCGGCCGGTTGCCATCGCTGGCCGCGGGAGCTAGCGTCGGGGTGTCCAGAATTCATTGGAGCCTGTCGCCTCGCCGTGCGGGATCATCGCATCCAGCTCCGGTGGGGCCGCCGGCGAGCCGGCTCATCGGCTCCAGCACGAGAACACTGACGGGTACAATTCGGCGCCGGCACGATCGCCCGCTATCGCGGCTTACCGACCGACGCGCCGAGCAGGAAGGCAAGGGAAAGCAATGGCACGAGAGCCAGCACACAAGGTCGTGTACATCTCGCATCCGGGCAGCGGTCTGGGCCGCTCGAACTTCCCGCTCGAGACCCACATCGCCGACGGAAAGATCGTCCGGTCGCTGCCGTTCTTCGTGCCCGACGACGTGCAGCTCTACCAGATCAAGACCTCGCGCGGCACCTACGAGCGGCCCCGCAAGGAAGTGCAGATGCCGTTGGCGTTCGCCGCCAAGCGCCGTGTCAGGTCCGATACGCGCGTAAAGTATCCCCTGCTCCGCACCGACTGGAGCCCCGACAATCCCAATCCCTCCCAGCGCGGTCGCAGCGGCTACAAGCGCATAAGCTGGGACGAGGCGCTCGACATCGTCGTCGGACAAATCCATCGCATCCGCGACAAGTATGGCTCGATGGAGCCTATCCTGGTCCAGGCGGACGGGCATGGCCAGAGCGGCTATCTGCACTCGCTGCACTTCTGGGGACACTACCTGTTCGACAGCATCCAGAAGGATCTGGGCTGGGGCTGGTGGACGCAGCAGTTGCGCAATCCGGACAGCTGGGAAGGCTACTACTGGGGTGCCAAGCACGTCTGGGGCTTCGACGACCAGCTCGGCGAGCCGATCCAGGACGCGATCTGGGACGACGTGCTCGAGCACGCGGAAATGGTGATCTTCTCGGGTAACGATCCTGAGGCGACGGGCTTTGGCATGTCGGGCTCGATCGCCCTTCAGATGCCGAAGTGGCTGAAGCGGGCCGGCATCAAGATCGTCGCGATCTCGCCCGACCTCAACTACGCCTGCGCCGTTCACGCGGACAAGTGGATACCGATCAAGCCCAACACGGATTCGGCTCTCTATCTCGCGCTCGCCTACGTGTGGATCAACGAGGGCCTCTACGACAAGGACTACATCGCCTCCCACACGGTCGGCTTCGACGAATACAAGCGCCACGTGCTGGGCGAGGACGACGGCTTGCCGAAAACGCCCAAGTGGGCGAGTGAGATCACCGGCATTCCCGTCTCCACCATCAAGGCCTTGGCGCGGGAGTGGCAGCACAAGCGCACGACGCTTTCGGTCTACTTCGGCGGCCCCAAGATCCGCGGCACGCACTCCCATCTCGTCGGCCGTCTCGAGGCCTATGCGCTGGCCATGCAGGGCATCGGCAAACCGGGCCGGCAGTTCCTGCGCACGGGCAATCCGTCGTTCTACAAGAAGTGGCTGGCACAGGTGCCGCGATACCCCGATGTCGACCGCACCGGCATGGCGACGAGCTCGATGCTCGAGTACGCGATCGGCAAGGCGCCGAAGTCGGAAGTGTTCGTGCCGCGCACGCTCGTCACGGAGGCGATCCGCAACGGCAGCGTCTCATGGCGCAGCACGACGGCGGCGTTCGAGAAGACGGTCGACCAGTTCCTGCAGTTCAAGTTCCCGCCGCGGCCCGACCATCCCGGCATCCGCATGATCTGGAACGAGAACGGCAGCCAGCCGGGGAGCTGGGGCGCGGGCTGGGAATGGCTCGAGGCGATGCGGGAGCCGCAGATCGAGTTCGTGCTGGGCGTGCATCCCTGGCTCGAGAACGACGTGCTCTATTCCGACCTCATCCTGCCGGCGCAGACATCCTACGAGCACGAGGACATCATCGCGGGACAGCGCTGCGACATTCTCGGGCTGTTCTACCAGGACCAGGCGATCGAGCCGGTGGGCGAATCCAAGTCCGACTACGACATCCATCGCGAGATCGGTCTGCGCCTCGGGCTCGACAAGGCATTCCCGCCGGGGCCCGAGCAGCTCAAGACCGCCTACGAGCGCACGCTCGCCTTCACAAAGCACAAGATCTCCTGGGAGGATTTCAAGAAGCGCCAGTACATCGTCTACGACTGCCCGACGTGGGAGGAGTGGGTCGACATCAAGAAGGAGCACGGCTACGGGCCGCACGAAGGTGGGCTGAGCTTCTACTGGAACAAGGCCAGCGGGCTCGAGACGCCATCGGGCAAGATCGAGTTCGTCTCGGGTCTCATCACGAAGCACGATCCCGACGACAAGGAGCGACCACCGGTCGCCAAGTGGGTGACGCACGCAGAGATGGCCTCCTCGAAGAAGGCGCTCGACTATCCCCTGCTCGTGATGTCGAACCACCCGCGCTTCCGCTTCCACGTGCAAGGCGACGACATCGACTGGATCCAGGAGCTCCACAAGGTGCGCGGCTCGGACGGCTACATGTACGAGCCATGCTGGATACATCCAGCGGATGCGGCCCCGCGCAACATCAAGAGCGGCGACGTCATCATGGTGCAGAATAATCGCGGCGCGGTGCTGTGCGGCGCGGTCATCACGGAGCGCATCATTCCCGGCGCGATCTCGATCGACCATGGCGCGAAAATCGACGTCGTGGCGCTCGACAACAAGCTGGTGGACCGCGGCGGCTGCATCAATCTCATCTCGCCCTCGCCGTCGGAAAAATACGGCGTCGGCGCGGAGGTGAAGATCCCGGAGATGAACATCACGGGCTTCCTGGCGGAGGTGGCGGCGATCGATCCTGCCGGCATCACCCTCGTCCCCGAAGGCAGCCAAGGATCGAAGATCTCCGCATGACGCCCCGTGTTCCGCCTGCGGAACCGCCCAAGCACACCTGAGACAGAGCGCACGATGAGCGAGAAGACATTCCTGATCGACGTGGAGAAGTGCACGGGATGCAAGCTTTGCATCATCGCGTGCAAGGACGAGCACGTCGAGAACGCCTATGCGCCTTGGACCAAGCCGCAACCCGGCACCGGCCACTTCTGGGTCGACATCAAGGAGATGGAGCGCGGGCACACGCCGCGCGTCAAGGTCAACTATCTCGCCCTGATGTGCCAGCACTGCGCCAACGCGCCTTGCATCACGGCATGTCCCGAGGGCGCGATAAAGACGCGTGACGACGGGCTCGTGTGGATCGATCCGGCGGCGTGCACGGGCTGCGGCAAGTGCCAGCCGGCCTGCCCCTACGACGTCATCTACATGAACGCGGAAGCCAACATCGCGCAGAAGTGCACGGGCTGCGCGCATCGCGTAGACGAGGGCGCCGCGCCGCGCTGCGTCGAGGTCTGTCCGCACGACGCTATCGAGTTCCACGACGGGGGCGCGCCGGCGCAGGGCGGCGACATCGCCGTTCTGCATCCCGAGTACAACGCCGAGCCACGCGTGCTCTGGAAGGGTCTGCCGAAACCTTGGATCGCCGGCACGATCGTCGATGCGGCGAGCGACGAGGTGGCCGAGGGCGTCACCGTCACGGCGGTCGATCAGACCGACAACACGCAGGCGAGCATGACAACGGACGCGTTCGGCGATTTCTGGATCAAGGGGCTCGCCAGCGGCCGCACCTATCGCGTGGAGGCCCGCAAGGACGGCTACAAGGCGTTCACGCAAGTCGTGACGACGGACGGCGATCAGGATCTCGGCACGATCGAGCTGGGGAAGGCCTGAGGGGCCTCCCGATGCGGCGGGAACTTGGTCCTGCCGGCGTTGCCATGCCGGCGTTGACATGGTGGCATCGCGCGGCTCAGCTCGCGCGATCGAGCCCCAACGCGCGGATCGCGTTCTCTTTCAGGATGAGGTCGTGCACCTCGGGCTTGAAGCCCGCCTGACGGAAGCTCTCGATCCAGCGGTCCGGTGTGATCAACGGCTAGTCCGAGCCGAACAGCAGCTTCGAGCGCAACTGCGCGTTGCCGTACTGGATGAGCTGCGGGGGAAGCCCGCTTCGATCTTGCTTTGTGACTTGCTGCGCCGCGCTAGAGCGCGTCGGATCGCAAGTCACTGGCTGGAACCACTGGCCGGGGAAACGCGCGTTCATCGTCGCGGTGCCGGTGATGCTGAGACGCGCGCGGCGTGTTGCCAGTTTCGCGGCGAGGCCGCGAACGAGGCCAGCCTCGTGCTCCGCTGGCGGGACACCCGCCAGACCACCCGGATTTTTACGACTGAGTGGAATCGAGAGGTCGACCCAAACGAGCGGGTCGAGGGCCGCGGCCCTCGTCAGGGCGCGCGAGGGATGAAATCCCTCGCATTGCCCGCAGGGCAATCATGGCGGCGGCTACGTAGGAAAACTGGAGGCTGTCCCTATCCTGCTTCCGTAACTCCGATCCGGTGGTGATGGCGTAAGGGTCTGGGTTGGTTTGCGAATCAGCTATTTCTCTTGTCGAGGGCGGCTCACTCGGCAGGTGATGGGATGCGAAGCTTCGAGATCGTGCAGTCGGACACCGACACGACA
>CAMAYR010000137.1 GCA_945862355.1 Devosia equisanguinis
GAACGGTGCGCAAAGTCACCGATTCAGGCATTATTTACGTCCCCCACTGCGTCGAGATCGGTGGCGAGATCATGAAGGTCTTTGATCCCACTGTTCACCGAGTCGTGGACGACGCGCCCGCCAACTCCGGCCCATCGAGCCTACGCCGCAGCCGCCTCGATCCGCGCTGGGTCGCATGTCAGCGGCCAATGGTGGTCACAGGCGGAGAGTTGACGATCGAGATGCTTGATCTCAAATTCAATCCGATCGCCAAGTTCTATGAGGCGCCGCTGCATATTAAGGCGCTGAATGGTACGTTCCTCATCGACGACTTCGGCCGTCAACGAGCCAAACCAGAGGACATCCTCAATCGTTGGATCGTGCCGCTGAACAGTCGCGTTGACTATCTGAACCTGCATACAGGCAAAACGGCGATGATCCCTTTCGACGAGATCGTGATCTTTTCGACCAACTTGCATCCCAACGATCTGATGGATCCGGCATTCCAGCGTCGGATCAGCTACAAACTCGAGACGGTGGAGCCGCCGGATGACCTTTTCCGCGAGGTGTTTTGGAATATGGCAACCAAGAACGGGCTCATGCTAACGGAAGAGCTCTTCGATCGGGTGGTCCATGGAATCAGGGCCAACAATGCGCCATTAGCCTACTTCCAGCCAAAATTCATTATCGAGCAAGTCCTCGCCTCGTGCAAGTTTGAGGGTGTCACTCCTAGGCTCACTGTGGATAACATCGACGACGCGCTTGCCAACCAGTTTGTCAAAACGGCGGAAGTCAAGATGTTCGGGGTCAAGAGGAGTTCGTAGCGCGGTCGTGCATGCCGAACGCAATCACGACCACCCTCATTGCGGCCCACAATTGCAATCACCGCTGCGTCCGGCGCTCTATCGCGCAGCAAGTACAACTTCTCGAATCGAGAGAGCTGGTTGTCCTGCAAAGCACATGCTGTCAGATCATCGGTGTCTCCGGAAGGCAGTCATTGGCCCAGGGCGGACCAAGCCCGGCGAGGGGAATTCCGGCAGTGGCCGAGGTTTAAGCGGAGGTCGGTTCGTGCCCGTGGCGGGCTCTCACACTTCGTTTGGTTTGGCGCCATCGCGCCGGGCCCTCTCCCCGTGAAGTACAGGGAGAGGGAATCGGGTCGCGATCTCTCAGCTCAAAGCTCAGCCAACGCCGCATTCAGCGTGGGGCTCGGGCGCATGGCGGCGGAGGCTTTCTTGTCGTCGGGCAGGTAGTAGCCATCGGTCTCGACCGGCTTGCCCTGCGCGGCTATCAGCTCGGCGTTGATCTTGGCCTCGTTCTTCGTGAGCGCTTCGGCCAGTGGCTTGAACTTCGCCGCAAGTGCCGCGTCATTCGTCTGCGATGCCAAGGCCTGCGCCCAGTACTGGGCGAGGTAGAAGTGGCTGCCGCGGTTGTCGATCTCGCCGACCTTGCGGGCGGGATTGCGGTTGTTGTCGAGGAACTGGCCGATCGCCGTATCGAGTGCCTCGGCGAGAACCTGCGCCTTGGCGTTTTTGAAGGTATCCGCCAGATGCTCGAGCGACGCGCCGAGCGCCAGGAACTCGCCGAGCGAATCCCAGCGCAGATAACCTTCCTGCTGGAACTGCTCGACGTGCTTGGGTGCCGAGCCGCCGGCACCGGTCTCGAACATGCCGCCGCCCGCGAGCAACGGAACGACCGAGAGCATCTTGGCCGACGTGCCGAGCTCCATGATCGGGAACAGGTCGGTCAGATAATCGCGCAGGATGTTGCCGGTGACAGAGATCGTGTCCTGGCCTTTGCGGATGCGCTCGAGCGAAAGCTTCATGGCATCGACCGGGGCCAGGATACGGATGTCTAGGCCGCTGGTGTCGTGATCCTTGAGGTAGCTCTCGACCTTTGCGATCACCTGGGCGTCGTGTGCGCGGTTCTTGTCGAGCCAGAACACTGCCGGCGTGTTGGTGAGGCGGGCGCGGCGCACGCCGAGCTTGACCCAATCGCGCACGGCTGCGTCCTTCAGCTCGCACATCCGGAAGATGTCGCCAGCTTCTACGGAACGCTCCAGCAGCACCTTGCCGTCATCGGTGACGACGCGAACCGTGCCGCTCGTGGCGACCTCGAACGTCTTGTCGTGCGAGCCGTACTCTTCGGCCTTCTGCGCCATCAGACCCACGTTCGGGACCGAGCCCATGGTCTTGGGATCGAATGCGCCGTTGGCTTTGCAATCCTCGATAACCGTTTGGAAAAGCCGCGCGTATGAGCGATCGGGAACCACGGCCTTGGTGTCGTGCAGCTTGCCGTCCGGGCCCCACATGCGGCCAGATTCGCGGATCATCGCGGGTATAGAGGCATCGATGATGAAGTCACTGGGCACATGCAGACCGGTGATGCCCTTGTCGGAGTTGACCATCGCCAGCGCGGGCTGTTTTGCATAAACTGCCGCGATGTCGGCGAGAATCGCCTTTTTCTCGGCTTCAGGCAGCGACTCGATCTTCGACACGAGATCGCCGAAGCCGTTGTTGAAATTGACACCCAGCTTCTTCAGCGTCGCTCCGTGCTTTTCGATGATGTCGGCGAAGTACACCGAGACGACATGGCCGAACACGATGGGGTCGGCGATCTTCATCATTGTCGCCTTGACGTGCAGGGAGAACAGAACGCCCTGTTTCTTGGCGTCCGCGATCTGCTCGGCGAAGAAGGCGCGCAGCGCCTTGGCGCTCATCACGGCCACGTCGATGATCTCGCCGGCCTCGATCGCGGTCTTCGCTTTCAGCACCGTGGTCTTGCCGTCGGCGCCGACGAGCTCGATGCTGACGTTCTGCGCCTTGTCGATTGTGGTCGCTATTTCCGAGCCGAAGTAGTCGCCGCTCGGCATGCAGGCTACGTGCGATTTGGAATCCTTGCTCCATGCGCCCATCTTGTGCGGGTTCTTGCGGGCGTACTGCTTGACGGCGGGGGCGGCGCGGCGGTCGGAATTGCCCTCGCGAAGGATCGGGTTGACGACGCTGCCGAATACCTTCGAGTAGCGGGCCTTTATCTCTTTCTCGTCATCGTTCGTCGGGTTGTCGGGATAGTCCGGCACGTTGTAGCCCTTGCCCTGAAGCTCCTTGATCGCGGCCCTGAGCTGCGGGATCGAGGCGGAGATGTTGGGCAGCTTCATGATGTTGGCTTCGGGCTTCAGCGTCAGCTCGCCGAGCCAGGTGAGGTCGTCGTCGATGCGCTGCTCGGGCTTCAGCCTCTCGGGGAAGCTCGCGATTATCCGGCCGGCCAGCGAGATGTCCTTCAGCTTTACGGATACGCCGGCCGCGCCCACGAAGGCTTCGACGATCGGCAGCAACGAGTGGGTCGCGAGCGCAGGGGCCTCATCGACTTTCGTCCACATGATTTCGAGTTTTGACATCCTGGCACCTCTGGTCGTCGCGGGTGATTGAGCCGACCGGAAACCGACCATCGATGGGTTCGGGAAGGGGTATCACCCTCCCGGGCCTTCGGATGAATTGTTTTCGGCGCGGTGACCGCCAACCGGGGACCCGGCCGACGGGATTCGTTTCGATCCACACACGGCAGGCCGGTGTGGAATGTATTGCTGATCCACACTCGGCAGGCCGGTGTGGATTTGGATGCGCGCCGTATAGCATCCAGGCAGCAGCTGCAAAAGCCCGATGCTTGGTTTTGGTGGCCAAGGGATGGGCAGCGGAAAGGGCGGGTTGTGCAGCCGTCGGCGGCGAGGCGCCGCCGAGCGGAAAACGCATGACAGACCGCACCGTTACGCGCGTGTCGGTCGCGTCGCTGATAGGTGGCGGCTCCGCTGAGCCCAGCCATGGAGAAGGTGTGGCATCAGCTCGTGCAGCACGGCCGCCAAGAGGAAGGTGCTGCCCAGAAAGCCCATCGGGATCTTGATGGACATCATCAGTACAATCAGTGTGTTGACAGCCAGAAGGATGATGGCTTCCCGCTTGTCGAGACCGGTGTGCAGCCAATGGCGCAGGAGAAATGCCTGGGCGACGGCGAGCAGGGTGAGGTCGTAAATATAGACGTAGGGGCTCATCATCACGGAGGCGACGGTCAGCCACGCCGCCTTCAGTGCGTGGGGGGCCTGGCTGCGCCAGACGAGGGCGGTCAGCGCGACGAGGGCGGCGGTCAGTGCGAGCTGGATCGCCATCGCGAGGCCCTTCGGCGCACCGAGGGTGGCCAGGAAACCGTAGGCGGACTGAAGCTTGTTGGTGACCGAAAAGCGCTCCGTGGCGATCTCTGTGCCGAACCGGCCGATGTTTTCGATGAAGGCCCACCACGGCTCGATGCCGAACAGGGCGAGCGCGGCCAGTGTCGTGGCGACCACGGTGACTGAGGCGGAGGCGAAGGCGCGCCAGTGGCCGGCGACTGCCAGTGCGATCGGCAGCAAGAGACCGAGGTGGGGCTTATAGGCGAGAGTGCCGAGCAGGACGCCGGCGAGGAGGGGCCGCGAGGTTAGAAGCAGCAGGCCGGCACCCATCAGGGCAGCGGTGAGGAAGCCGTTCTGTCCGGCGACGATGTTGCCCAGTGTGACGATCATGGCGCCGAGCCACACGGCGCCTTGCCAACGTCCGACGATGTGGGCGCAGGTCCACAAATAGGCGGCGAGGGTCAGCCCGATCCACACCAGGAGAGACGGCAAGTAGGGCAGAGCCGCCAGCGGTGCCATGAAGGCCAGAAACGTCGGCGGATAAGGGAACGGGAATACCTCTGCCGGGCGGCCGATCGCCTGGGACATGGCTTCGGCGTGGGCGGTCCAGTCGTAGGCGGCAGCAGGGCTGCCTTCAAGCGCCAAACGGCCGGCGCCCCACAGTGCCGTGAAATCGGTGAACGTCGGCTGGCCTTTGTCGTCGACGATCCAGCTCGCTGGCTTGCCGACGCCGCCGATCAGGATCGCTGCATAGGCGAGCATGACGAGCGCGAGCGCCATTGTGACGATGCCGGACGTGGTCAATCCGGCGGCGCCGTGGTGACGTGCGTTCGCGGGGGCGGTGCTCGTGTTGCTGGCGGGTGTCGTCATGGGCTCGTTCATGCCGGTGCGGGAATGATTCCGGCCGGGCGCTGCTCGGCCGTTGCCGCCTGCTCGGCGCGGCGGCGATAAAGCAGCAGGCCGAGCAACAGCACGCTGGCGAGGAAGCCCGTCGGGAAGCTGAGGCGCGGGAACGCCATGATCAAGGCATTGATCGCAAAGAACGCGAGCATGTCGGCGGGTGCGATCGCCTCGGCGCGGGACGGGTCGGGCAAGAGCGCATGGCGTAACATGAAGGCCATCGCGAGCGACAAAGCGATCAGGTCGTAGTGGTAGACATACGGCGTCGCCAGCGTCGCGCAGACCAGCAGAATGGCTGCCTTGAGGTCTTGAGCGCCGGGTTGGCGCCAGACCTGCCAGACGAGCACAGCAAGCGTGAGCGACAGGCCGAGCTGCTTGGAGAAAGATGCGTCGGCGGTGAGGCCCGATGCGCGAAGGAAGCCGAACAGCGACTGCAGCTTGTAGGCCGTCACATTGCCGTCGGCCAAGGCGAAGCTGCCGAACCTCGTCAGCGATGCTGCGAACGCCTGCCAGGGCTCAATGCCATGCACTGCGACGGAGGCGAGGGCTAATCCGGTGGCCGTAGCAGCAGCCACGAAGATCGCGCGGTATTGGCCTGCGGCGAGCAGCGCGATCGGGACGAGCACGCCCAGATGCGGCTTGAACGTCAGGAGGCCGAACATCACGCCGGCGAGCACGGGGCGTTGGGGTAGCAGAAATAGGCCGGCACCTAGCAAAAATGCTGCAAGCGCTCCGGTCTGGCCGACGCAGAGGTTCCAGAACGTCGGCAGGGTCGCCAGCATCCACAACGCTGCCTCGCGGCGGTCGAGGATCCGGGCGGCAAGTAATGCCAAGGGGGCGAGCGTCAGAAGGCCGAACAGAATGAAGGATGCCGCGAACGGCAGCCGCGAGAGCGGGTCCATCACCAGAAGAAACGACGGTGGATAGGAGAACTGGAGCTGACCTTGCGGCGTCCGGCCCATCGCCTCGGTCATGGCAGCGGAATGCGAGGGCCAGTCGTAGGCGGCGGCGGGGCGGCCTTCTGCGGCGAGGCGGCCGGCGGCCCACAGGCTGAGGTGGTCGGTGAGCTGCGGACGGCCCTGGGCGTCGAGGATCAGGCCATCGGGGCCCTTCGCGCTGGTGGCGAACGAGACCAGGTAGGCCAGCGCGAGCACCGCGCAGACGATCGTGACAAGGCGGGTACGCACGCTCGGCCCCCATGGCGAAAGGGGCGATGATCGCAGACCGGTGTTTCGGCAGGGTTAAGCATGTCTCGCGGCCCTTTGGCGGGGCCGATTAGACCGCCATCTCTGGCCGGGTGCGCCTGGCAATCAGCTATGCACTTTCTGCTATAAGCTCGGGTATGGTGGCGATCTCCACGCCGGCTGCTTCCAACCCGGCGCGGACAGCTCTGGCGACGGCAACGCCCGTCGGCTCGTCGCCATGAATGCAGATCGTCTCGACCTCGAGCGGCACGGTGTTGCCGGAGCGCGTGACGACGCAGCGCTCGGTGGCGATCATCAGGGCCTGGGCTGCCGCCTGCTTCGGGTCGCGATAGACCGTGCCGGGGATCGCGCGGGAGGCGAGAGTTAGATCGTCCTCGTACTGGCGGTCGGCGAAGCCTTCGCGGGCCATGCGAAGATCGAGCGTCTCGGCTGCGCGTTCCATCTCAGTTGCCGCCTGGGCGACGTAGACGATCGAGGGGTCCACGGTCTTGATGGCGCGGCCGACGGCGAGGGCGATCTCGCGATCGGTGGCGGCCAGGTTGCTCAGCGCGCCGTGGGGCTTCAGGTGCGTGACCTTCAGACCGGCATATGCTGCGATCCCGGCCAGTGCGCCGATCTGGTAGGCGGTCATGCGTTCGATCTCAGCGGCTGGCATCGTGATGGGCCGGCGGCCGAAGCCATGGAGGTCGTTGAAGCCTGGGTGTGCGCCGATGCTGCAACCTGCCTCTTTCGCGGCCATGCAGAGGCGGTGCATCGTGTTCCAGTCGCCGCCGTGGAAGCCGCAGGCGACATTGGCCGACCTGACGATGCGGACCATCGCCATGTCGTCGCCGATATCGTAGACGCCCCAGCCTTCGGCCATGTCGGCATTGAGATTGATACGAATTGGCATATACACGTTCCGGTTGATTCGATGCCTCGACCCTTTGTAGCGCAGTTCGGGGGCCAGGCAGAGATGGGAGCCTTCGAAAGCTATGACGCTTCGCTTCCTGGCGGCAGGCGATACGGCGCTGACGGTAGAGCTCGGCGACAGGGCGGAGCTCGGATTGTCGATGCGCGTTCTGGCGCTCTACGGGCGGATCGTCGACGAAGCTCTCCCCGGGGTGGTGGAGGTCGTTCCCACGCTGCGATCACTGACGGTGCACTACGATCCCTGTGTGACCGCGGCTGCCACGCTTCGTGCGGTGCTCGGGCCACTCGCGGCAGAGGCAATCGCGAGCCTGCCGGAGGTCTCGGCCGAGGAGCCCGGAGAGTGGCCGCCGGCGCCGCGGCGCTGGTTGCTGCCGGCGTGCTACGAGCCCGAGCATGGGCCCGATGCCGAGGCTGTCGCAACTGCCTGTGGGCTCACGCCGTGGCAAGTCACGTCGCTCCATGCCTGCGTGCCCTATCGGGTGCTGATGGTCGGGTTCCTGCCGGGCCATCCTTACATGGGCGATCTGCCGCCGCCTCTGCGGGTGCCGCGTCGCGACACGCCACGCACCGCGGTGCCGCCCGGCTCGATCGCCATCGCGACGACGATGACCGTCATTTATCCGCAAGAGAGCCCCGGAGGTTGGCACATCATTGGTCGGACGCCGGTGCGGCTGTTCGATCCGGCACGGGCGGAGCCGTCGTTGCTGGCGCCGGGCGACGAGGTGCGTTTTCGTCCGATCGGCGGGGAGGAGTACACGGCGCTGGTAGGGAAGGTGGCCGTCGGTACGTGGGCGGTCGAGCCTGAAACAGGTGAACCGTGAGCGGCGTTGGCCAGAGTACGCTCGTCATCGTGCTACCGGGGCTGAGCACCACGGTGCAGGACTTCGGCAGGCTGGGTTGGCAGCGGTTCGGCGTGCCGGTTTCGGGCGCGCTCGATCGCGTGGCGCTCACGGCGGCGAACATCGTCGTCGGCAATGGCTCCGGCGAGGCGGGGCTCGAATGCCTCTATCAGGGGTGCGAGGTCGAGATCGCCGGGGAGAGTGCGCGGCTTGCGGTGGCCGGTGCGGGCGCATCCATCGAGGTTCGCGACGGGGATGGCGGCGGCGCGAGGCTGGTGCCGTCGCTCGAGAGCGTCACCGTGCAGCGTGGGCAGCGGGTGCGCGTGAAAATGGCCGGGCCTTCGATTTCCGCTTATCTCGCAGTCGAGGGTGGGTTTGCGATTGCGCCTGTGCTCGGCAGCAAGTCGACGTTCGTGCGGGCGGCGCTGGGCGGTTTCGCGGGGCGGGCGTTGCGGGCAGGCGATGCGCTCGGTCTGGTGGCAGAGGTTGCGCTGGAGCGGGAGGAGCGGCGGCTCGAGGGCGTGGGGCTGGAACCGGCGTCCGTGTTGCGCATCGTTCCGGGACCGCAGGACGATCACTTCGTGGATGGTACTCTCGAGCGGATCGCGGCCGAGGCCTACACGGTGCGCGCGGCGTCGGACCGCATGGGATTGCGCCTCGCAGGCGCGAAGCTGGCGCACAAGATCGGGGCGGATATCGTCTCGGACGGTATCGCGCCGGGGGCGATCCAGGTGCCTGGCGACGGTTGGCCGATCATCATGCTGGCGGATCGCCAGACCACCGGTGGGTACACAAAGATTGCGACAGTCGCGTCGGCGGACCTGCCGGCGCTGGGCCGTGTGGGGCCGGGCGCGGTGCTACGTTTCGAGATCGTGGACGTGGAGGCGGCGGAAGCGGCGGCGCGCGCGCTGGCGGCTGAAATCGCGGCATGGCCGGGGCGGCTCGTTCCGGCAGGAGGCGGCGACTGGCGCTACAGGCTCTACGAGGCAAACCTGATCAGCGGTGTCACCGACGGCACGGCGTGCAGCGGAGCTGGCGTCAGCCGCTCTTGAACGTATAGCGTTTGTGGCCGATCCAGCTCGTTGCGGCAGGTGAGAGAACGCCGATGAAGTGCGCGATGTCGTCGGCGAACCAGGTGAAGCCGACGGCGGGGAAGAGATAGCGGGCGAGGCCGACGCTGATCAGCCAGACGAGCGCCATCGAGACGAGATTGACGATGGTGAAACGCCAGGCTTCCGAGGCTACGCTGCGGCCGCTCGCTCCGAATACGAAGGCGCGGAACAGCGTGTAGGCGACGATCATGCCGCAAACGTAGGCGAGCGCCACGGCTGTCTCGAAGCCGACGAACGGCTGCATGGCCCATCGCGCGACGAGGTTCGTGCCGGCCGCGATGCCGCCGAGCGCGAGGAAGCGCACGAGCGGTGGCAGCAGGCCGAAGGCGGAGCGGAGGGTGGCAGCGTTCTGCATAGGATAATCGATCGCGTAGGGTACGGTAGCGCGACTGCGCCTACCGCACCGGTTGTGTGGCGGTGCGGTGCGGTGCGCTAGGCTTGCCGCACCTTACGGCTCAAAGCTTCGTCTTGTGGAAGACCGGGGTCGGAACGGCGCGGATGGCCAGTATGATCCAGCGCCAGAAGCCCGGTGCGTAGACGACTGCGGCGCGGCGGGTGGCCGCGCGCTTCATGATCGGCGCGACGGCTTCGGGTTTGGCCCACAGCGGGCCGCCCTTTGCGATGTCGGCCGTCATGGGCGTGTCGACGAAGCCGGGCTTGATGACGACGGCGTTGCCGCCGCAGCGCACGAGGCGATGGGCGATGCCCTGGACCAGCAGACCGAGGCCGCCTTTGGCAGCGCCGTAGATGTAGTTCGACTGGCGGCCGCGGTCGCCTGCGACGGAGCCGACGACGACGAGCGCGCCGTGGGATTGTGCCTCGATGAGATCGGCGCTCGCGAGGCACCACTCGGCGGCGCTGGTGAAGTTGGTGTGCAGGATGGCGCGGGCCTCGTCCATGTCCTTCTCGGCTTTCGAATTGTCACCGAGCGTGCCGTAGAACAGCAGCACGGCGTCGAGGCCGCCGATCGCGGATGCCATGCGGGCGATATCGGCGCGGGCATCGGCGCAGGCGGTGAGGTCGGTGTCCCAGGTCACGACCTGGTGGGCGCCGCGTGCTTCGAGGTCGGAGGCGAGCGCCTTCAGGCGATCCTCGCCGCGGCCGGCCAGTACGATGCGTGCGCCTTCCTCGGCATAGAGCCGCAGGGTTGCCTTGCCGATGGCGGAAAGTGCGCCGAGGGCTACCACGCGCTGACGCTGAACGGGCTTGGTCATTGGGTCATCCTTCGCCAGAAATCGGATTGGAAGCAGGGGTCGACGAGAGTTGTGAAGCGTGCGAGCTCGGGGTAGCCGGCGCGGAACAGCGAGGCTGGCATACGGCCATCCTTGGCCGGATAGAGACGGCCCTTGGCTTCGGAGACGATGGCGTCCAGGCGCTCGAAAAGGAGATGGGTGCGTGCCTTCCGATTAGGGAAGTCCAGCGCAAGCGTGACGCCCTCAAAGGGGAACGACAGCATTCCCGGCGAGGGCTTTTCGCCAAAGGTCTTGAGAACGGCGAGGCACGAGCCCTGGCCGCTGCGAGCGATCTCGCCCAGCATTTCGGGGATCGCGGTATCAGCGGCGGCGGGCGGGACGACGCACTGGTACTGGTAGAAGCCGGCGCTGCCGTAGGCGCGGTTCCAATTGCGGACGGCATCGAGGGGATAGAAGAACGGTGCGTAGTGGACCCGGGTGGGAGCCCGCTTCATGGCGCCGGCGGTGTAGTAGAGCTTGTTGAATGCGCGCAGCGTGAGCGCGTTGATCGCGAAGCCCGGCAGCTCGATGGGTAGCGAAGCGCTGGTGCGGTCGTCGTGCGCTTTGTAGAGACCGTCAGGCAGCCAGTTGCCACGGCTGAACAGGCCACGCGTGGACTTGCCGTCAAGCCCTGTAGTGCAGTCGATCCAAGCAACCGTATGCTCGAAGGTCGTGGCGCTGTCGCGTGCAATGGCAGCGAACTCGGCATACCCGCCAAACGCTACGTTCTGGGCGCCGACGTAGGAGCCCGGCACGCGCACGAGCTGCAATTCGACCCAGGCAATCAGCCCGGTAAGGCCTAGGCCGGCAACGGTGGCGCGGTACAGCTCGGTGTTCTTTGCGGGAGAAAGCTCGAGGGCGCCGATATCGCTGCGGTGGAGGCCGAGGCGGCGAACGGAAGCGCCGAATGTGCCGGCGGCGTGGTGGTTCTTGCCGTGCACGTCGTTGGCCACCGCGCCGCCAAGCGTGACGAAGCGCGTGCCGGGCGTGGTCGGCAGGAACCAGCCATGCGGAACGACGATGCGCAGCAATTCGCTGAGCGACAGGCCAGCTTCGGCCCGGATAACACCGGTCGAGGGATCGAATGCGACGATCCGGTCGAGCGCCGTCATGTCGAGTACGGCGCCAGCGCTGTTCAAGCCGCTGTCGCCGTAAGAGCGGCCGAGGCCGATGGCGAGGAGGCGATCTGCAGCGCGTGCATCGATAATGCGCGGGAGCTGATCGGAGAATGCCGGCGTGATGCGTGCAGTGCTGACATGCTTGACCCGGCCCCACGAGGTAAGCCTGTGGGGCACGAGTTTGGACGCGCGTGCTGGCGCGGGGGCGGGGGATGGCACAGGATCTGGCGAGCGCTCGCTGCTCATCGCGATCGGGCCGGCGTCCATTCGATGCTGGATTGCAGTGCTCATGGCCTGACTCAGTGGGGCGTGACTCAGAGTGACAGCCCGAACACGCACATCACGACGACACCAAGTGCGATGCTGGTGCGATCGCGCAGTGCGAAGGCGACGGGGTCGGCATCGAGCTTGCCGCGATGGCTGAGGCCCCAGATGCGCAGGGACCACAGGAATACGACGAACGCCGCGGCCCACAGCCAATAGGGCTGGGTATAGAAGCCCGTCGGCATCGCCTCGAAGGTCAGGTAGAGGAACAGAACCAGCATCGCGACGGCGTTGCTACCGATGCCGAGTGCTACCGTAAGAGGTAGGTCGGAGGCGCGATAGTCGCGTCCGGGTATGTCGGCGACGCCCATCAGTCCGGCATTCACGACCTCGACGTGCCGCTTGGCGAGCGACAGGGACAGGAAGAAGAACATCGTGAAGGTCAGCAGCCAGGGAGAGGCTGGAACGCCGGCCAGTGCGATGCCCATCGCGATGCGCGAGGTGAAGAGGACGGCGAGCACGAAGACGTCCACCAACAGCAACCGCTTCAGATACAGCGAGTAGGCGAGTGTCGTGAGCAGGTAGCCCGCGAGGCAGGCCGCAAAGACCGGTGACAGGAAATAGGACGCAACGAGACTGCCGGCGATGGAGACGGCAGCGACAGCCAGCGCCGTGCTCAGCGGAATGTCGCCACGCGCGAGCGGGCGATTGCGTTTGGTGGGGTGGCGGCGGTCGCTGTCCAGATCGAGGATGTCGTTGACGAGATACGTGCCCGAGGCGAGCACGCCCATCAGCAGAAAGCCTGCGACACAGGCCAGAATGGCGGACGTGTCGAAGAATACGTGGCCGAGGATCAGCGGCACGAAGATCAGCGCGTTCTTGGACCATTGATGACAGCGCAGCGCCTTGATCCAGGTGTGAAGGCCGGCGCGCGGCGCGTCGATCTCGACCTCGATCTTGCCGCCACGGGCGAGGACAGCGCGTGCGGTCGCCTTGTCCCGCTTGGCGACGACGACGGCGTCGGCTTCGGCAAGAAGCTGGGGGGCGCGGCCGGCGTAGGCGAATCCGGCGGGGAAACGCTTCTTCACGTCGGCGAGCTTGTCGGCATTGGTCATGGTGCGGGCGGGTAGCGCGCCGGTGGCGCTCGCGATGCCGCCTATCCGGGTTGCGACCGCATCGGCGATCTCTTGAGATGCGGACGTGACGAGGTGGATTTCGCGGCCGGTCTCGGCGGCGGCGACGATATAGGTCACGAGATCGTTCTGCAGGGGCAGGCCGGAGACGTCCACGCCACGGCGCGCGTATTCGGCGATCTGCTCGGGGGCGACGCCACGGCGGTCACCACGGACTGCGCGGCTCATGCGCGAGACGGTGCTCTCGAGGCTGGCGACCGCGGCTTCCGCCGACAGGTCGGCGCGCACCAGGAAGCCATCCATGTCGACCACCAGGGGCAACCGCAAAGGCGCGTCGCCGGTCTGCTGGTCGGCTCGAGATTCGAGGAAAGCTGCAGAAATCGTGGCCATTACGCACCCTTGCAACGCGACGGGGCAGCCCCAGGTGCGCTACTAGAATCGCCGCAGCGACGTGGAATCGCTGAAACGACGCCAGGCTTCGACCTGCTTCCGTAACTCCGATCCGGTGGTGATGGCGTAAGGGTCTGGGTTGGTTTGCGTATCAGCTATGTCTCTTGTCGAGGGCGGCTCACTCGGCAGGTGATGGGATGCGAAGCTTCGAGATCGTGCAGTCGGACACCGACACGACAACCTCGCACTCAGGGTTAGCCCTCGTCGGGCGCGCGCTCGGCCTGACGCGGCTCGCTGGC
>CAMAYR010000138.1 GCA_945862355.1 Devosia equisanguinis
AGCTGCTGCACCTCGAGATCGCCACCCGCACCGTCGCCCTCGCGGACGCCATGACATCGACCAGTCAATCGCGATGAAATCGACGACGGGCAACTTCTTCGAGGACTTCCACCTCGGCCGCGTGATCCACCACGCCACCCCTCGCACCATCACCTCGGGCGACGCGGCGCTGTACATGGCCCTGTACGGCAGCCGTTTCGCGCCGCAATCCTCCAGCGTGCTCGCCCGCAACTTCGGCTATCGCGAGGCGCCCATCGACGACCTGCTCGTCTTCCACATGGTTTTCGGCAAGTCGGTCCCGGACATCTCGCTCAACGCCGTCGCCAATCTCGGTTATGCCGAATGCCGGTTCCTGGCCCCGGTCTTCCCCGGCGACACCCTGTCGGCCCGATCCGAGGTCATCGGGCTGCGTGAAACATCGAGCGGCGAAGCAGGCATCGTCTGGGTGCGCACCACTGGCGCCAATCAGCGCGGCGAAACCGTCGTCGAATACGTCCGCTGGGTCATGGTTCGCAAACGCGACCGCAGCTCACCCGCACCCGCACCGGTCGTTCCGGTCTTGGCCGAGCGCGTCGCACCGGAATCGCTCGGCCAGGCCGTTCCGCCCCTCCCGCCGGGAGCCTGGGACAAGACCGCGGCCGGCTCGCCCTGGACTTTCGCCGACTACACCCCCGGCGAGCGTATCGACCATATCGACGGGATGACTATCGAGGAGGCCGAACATCAACTGGCCACAAGGCTTTACCAGAACACCGCCCGCGTCCACTTCGACGCTCATTCCGAGGCCAACAGCAGGCTCGGACGACGCCTGGTGTACGGCGGCGTAGTGATGTCGGTGGCTCGGGCGCTGTCCTTCAATGGAATGGGCAGCGCCTTCCATGTGGCGGCAATCAACGGCGGTCGTCATATGGCTCCCTGCACCGCCGGCGACACGATCTATGCGGCCACCGAGATCCTGGAATGCGCGGCCATCGCAGGTCGAGACGATCTCGCGGCGATCCGAACCCGCCTGACAGCGACGGCGCAGCGGTCGGGCAACGCTGAAGCCTCGATCCTGCTGGAGTTGGATATGTGGCTGGCCCTGCCCCGGCTCTAAGCCGTCGAACCCCCTTGCCGAAAGATTTATGCGAATTCATTGAAGGACTACCACCACTTGGTAGTCAAAAGAATTGCTTAAGGCGCCATCAGGTATCAAATAAGTCATAGAAAGACTGATTCTCCCCGTTCACGGGCTGCGGTGAGCGGGGGCAGCTTCGGACAGCCGGGCTCTTTCATCGAGAAATTCGCGAAGTGACGCAGACAGTCGCGGTTATCGGCGCTGGCGTGGCGGGCTTGTCCTGCGCCCGAGTGCTTCGCCGTGCCGGCTTTTATGTCCAGATTTTCGAGCAGGACCGCGTTGTCGGTGGCCGCATGGGCACAGCCCGCCTCGGGATCGTCCCCTTCGACCACGGCGCCCAATACGTCTCCGCTCGCAACGCCCGCTTCAAGGCATTCCTCGATGAGGCCCAGGTCAGCGGCTATCTCGCGAAATGGACGCCGCGCGGCTACGCCGGCGACAGCGGCGAGGGCCAGATCTCCACTTGGTACGTGGGTAAGCCGGGCATGTCTTCCATCGTCCGCCCGCTCGCCGAGAACGTGCGCATGTCGTTCGGGCGTCGCGTCCATACTCTTCAGCGCCGCGAGAAGTTGTGGACCCTGTGGTTCGACGACCAGACCTCTGAAGGCCCCTTCGCCGCCGTCGCGGTCTGCGTACCTGCGCCCGAAGCGCAATTCCTGCTCGGCCGCTTGCCGGTTCTCGCCGAGCCCCTCGAGCGCGTGCGCATGCAACCTTGCTGGGCGCTGATGGTGAGGCTCGACCAGCGCATCCTGCCCGAGCAGGACGTATACTCGGATATGTCGCAGATCGTCCGCTGGGTATCGCGCAACAACTCCAAGCCGGGTCGCATCCCTGGCGGTGATCACATCGTGGTCCACGCTGCCCCGACCTGGACCCGCGAGACCGAGGACATGGACCCCGAAGCCGTCGCCGAGGAGCTTTGGGCCGAGGTCAGCAACGTCCTCGCCCTTCCGCCGGTGCGACCAGCCCAGATGGCCGCGCACCTCTGGCGCTACGGCCTGTGCGACACGCCGCTGGGCGAGACCTTCATGTTCGCACGGGAGCACATGGTCGGCGTCGGCGGCGACTGGTGCCGAGGGCGTCTTGCCGAGCACGCATTCGAGAGCGGCGCCGCCCTGGGTCTCGCCATCGTCGACGCGTTCAGCTGAAGCCACCACATCGACCTGCCCCGCCGCTGACTGTCCCCGATCTCCACTTGCGCGGCATGACGCAGCCAAGTCTGCGCTCAGCGGATTGCTCGCCCTGCTGCATCGCGATATACCCCCTGCGTCGCTATCGCCGAGGGAGAATCCGAATGGCGCAGATCGGTTCTGAGCCGAAGACGTACGAGCGCCCGCTTTCACCTCATCTGCAGGTGTATTCGCCGCTGATCAACATGACGATGTCGATCGTACATCGCATCACTGGCGCGGCGCTGTACTTCGGCACCGTCATTCTGATTGCCTGGCTGCTTGCCGCAGCCACCGGGCGCGGGAACTACGAGTGGGTAACCGGGTTCATGATGACCATCCCCGGCCTCTTGGTCATGATCGGCTACACCTGGGCTTTGATCCATCACGCGCTGGGCGGCATCCGCCATTTCATCTGGGATACGGGCCGCGGCTTCGACATCGCCGTCGTGAACATGCTTTCATGGCTCACCATCGTCGGCTCGCTCGCGATCACCGCCGGCATCTGGACCTATATATTCACGCTACGGGGGCTGCTGTGAGCGATCTAGGCGACAAGATGCGGACACCGCTCAAGAATGTTCGACACCTTGGTAGCGCCAAGGAAGGCACCGATCATTTCTGGCGCCAGCGCGTCACCGCTTTCGCGGCGCTGATACTTCTGCCGCTGTTCGTGGTTCTGCTCGTCAATCTTGTCGGCGCCGACTACGGCACTGTGCGCCGCGTTCTGGCCCACCCGGTGGTCGCGATCCTGATGGTGCTGTTCATCGGCGCGGGCCTCCTTCACATGCGCCTCGGCATGCAGACGATCATCGAGGACTACGTCCACGGCGAAGGCCGCAAAGTCCTCCTGCTGATGTTCAACACCTTCTTTGTCATCCTGATGGGCGTTGTCGCCGTATACGCGCTGTTGAAGCTGAGCTTCGTGGAGGGCTGAATCCCTCCACGCCTCGTCGGCAGATCATCATCACCTACCCTTGGAACTGAGATCTATGGCACAGACCTCGAGCAACGGCGTGGCCAGTCCCGCGATCAACGGCAAGGCCTATACCTTCGTCGAGCACACCTACGATGTGATCGTGGTCGGAGCCGGCGGCTCGGGTCTGCGCGCAACGCTCGGCGCGGCCGAGGCCGGCCTCAAGACCGCCTGCATCACCAAGGTATTCCCGACCCGCTCGCATACGGTCGCTGCCCAGGGCGGCGTCGCAGCGGCCCTCGGCAATATGGGTCCGGACGACTGGCGCTGGCACATGTTCGACACCGTCAAGGGCGCCGACTGGCTCGGCGACCAGGATGCCATCGAGTACCTTTGCCGCAACGCCGTCGAGGCCGTCTACGAGCTCGAGCACTACGGCGTGCCGTTCTCCCGCAAGGACGACGGCCGCATCTATCAGCGCCCGTTCGGCGGCATGACGACCGAGTTCGGCGAGGGCCCGCCGGCCCAACGCACCTGCGCCGCCGCCGACCGCACCGGCCACGCCATGCTGCATACACTCTACGGCCAGTCGCTGCGCCATTCGGCCGAGTTCTACATCGAGTATTTCGCCATCGACCTCATCATGGACAGCGAGGGCGCCTGCCGCGGCGTGATCGCGCTGTGCATGGAGGACGGAACGCTCCACCGCTTCCGCGCAAAGAAGACCATTCTGGCGACCGGCGGCTACGGCCGCGCCTACTTCTCCTGCACGTCCGCCCACACCTGCACAGGTGACGGCAACGCGATGGTGCTTCGCGCCGGCCTGCCGCTGCAGGACATGGAGTTCGTGCAGTTCCACCCGACCGGGATCTACGGTGCCGGCGTTCTCATCACCGAAGGCGCGCGCGGCGAGGGTGGCTACGTCACCAACGCCAACGGCGAGCGCTTCATGGAGCGCTACGCCCCGAACTTCAAGGATCTCGCCTCGCGCGATGTCGTCTCCCGATGCATGACGATCGAGATCCGCGAGGGCCGCGGCTGCGGTCCGCAGAAGGACCACATCTACCTGCACCTCGATCACCTCGACCCGGCAATCCTCGCCGAGCGGCTGCCCGGTATCACCGAGAGCGCCAAGGTGTTCGCCGGAGTCGACCTGCGCCGCCAGCCGATCCCCGTGCTACCGACCGTCCACTACAACATGGGCGGTATCCCGACGAACTACCACGGAGAAGTTCTGACACTGAAAAACGGCAACCCGGACCACGTCGTTCCCGGCCTGATGGCGCTCGGCGAGGCCGCCTGTGTTTCCGTCCACGGCGCCAATCGCCTCGGCTCCAACTCACTGATCGACCTCGTCGTATTCGGTCGCGCCGCCGGCCTGCGCTGCGGCGAGACCGTCGAGGCCCGCGCCTCTCAACCCGAGTTGCCCAAGGACAGCGCCGAGCTTGCCCTGTCCCGCCTCGACCGGTTCCGTTACGCCAAGGGCGGCACGGCCACCTCTGAGCTGCGTCTTCGCATGCAACGCGTGATGCAGAACAATTGCGCCGTGTTCCGCGACGGCCCCGTTCTGAAGGAAGGCGTCGACCTCATCCAGGACGTGTGGAAGGGCACCGAGGACATCCGCGTCACTGACCGCTCGCTGATCTGGAACTCGGATCTCATCGAGACGATGGAATACGACAACCTGATCTCGCAGGCCGCCGTTACTATGGTCGCCGCCGAAGAGCGCAAGGAGAGCCGCGGCAGTCACGCCCGCGAGGACTACGCCGAGCGCGACGACCAGAATTGGATGAAGCACACTCTGACCTGGGCCGACGACGCCAAGCGTCAGGTCAAGATCGACTTCCGTCCGGTCCATACCTACACGATGACCAACGAGATCAAGTACATCCCGCCCAAAGCGCGGACGTACTGACCGAAGTTACTGTCGTCATCGTGCCGTGATGGTGAAGGCGGCGGCGTGAATGTCGGCTTGGTTCTGCTCGCGCTGCCGAGTATTGCTCGCGCCGCCCGAGGACATCGACCATGCCGCTCCCCATCATCGACTTCCACTGCCATCACGTGCCCGCCAGCTTCGAGCTGACCACGCTCCAGAACGCCCCGCAAACGCAGAGGGCGCGCTGGGCGGTGACGAACAAGCTCGTGGCCGACGAGCGCCTGCTGCTCGCCGACGTCGAGGCAGGCGACATAGCAGCGCGCGTCGTGAACACGCCGACCGCCCAGATCTGCGATGCCGAAGGCCACGTCCCACACGACACCATAAGGCGCGTGAACGACGAGCTGGCAGCACTTCAATCGCGCCACCCCGGCAAGATCTACGCGCTCGCCACCATCGACGCCTACGACGGCGACCGCGCCGCCCGCGAGCTGGAGCGGGCGATCTCCGGCCTCGGACTGCGTGGCGTGTTCGTCGAGTGCGCGAAAGGCGCCATGCTGATCGACACACCGCATGCCCGCCCCTCGCTCGAGGTCGCAGCCCGTCTCGGCGTGCCCGTGTTCGTACACCCGATCAATCCACAGCCGTTACTCTCCCAGATGGAGCCCTATGGCCGCATCGGCACGCTGCTCGCACGCGGCACCGTCAATTCGCAGGCCCTCGTAGCACTCATCGAAGGCGGAACGTTCTCCAGGCTCCCCGACCTGAAGGTCGTCGTGACGGCGCTCGCCTTCGGTGGCCTCGCGATGGCCTCGGGCTTTTCCCACTTCTCCAAGCTGGACGGCGGCACGAAAGGCATCCTGCGCCGGAACGTCTTCATCGACACGATGGAGTTCGACGCGACGATGATCCGCGCCGCAGTCGACATCGTCGGCGCATCGAACGTGCTCGTCGGCAGCGACTGGCCGATCGTCAACGACGGCCCTATTTCCGGTAAGGTCGAGCAAGCGTTGACCGCCGCCGGTCTCGCAATCGAGGATCAGACGAAAATCGCCGCCGGCAACACAAGGCGATTGCTGCGCATTTAGAGCAGTAACCGTCCGCCCGTTCGCGCGCCTTGATCATTCCTCCAGATTGTTCATCACGCGCCGGAGAAGCCCGCGGAGCTGCTCGACATCCGCCGTCGTCAGGCCAGAAAGTGCCCGCTCGTTCTGCGCAAGCACCAGCGGAAGAACGCGCTTCAAGGCCGCTGCCCCCTTTCGCGTCAGCCTCAACTCGACGCTGCGCCGGTCCGACTGCCGCGCCTCCCGATCGATCAGTCCCTCCTCCACCATGATGCGAACGGTATGCGCCAGGGTCGTCCGGTCCACGCTCGTCAGCTCCGCGAGCTTCAGCATGGACGCCCCCGGATGCTCGCCCAGCACCCCCAGCACTCGCCACCGCGGGTAGTCGAAGCCGTGAGCACCGAGCGCACGATTAAGTGCACGGTTCCGCAGCGCAAGCCCACGGCTGATCAGATAGAACACGTGGCTTTCGAGGCGAAACTCCAGCTTGGCGCTGGAACCTTTCCGCCCAATCGCTGCCTTTCGGCTCGACATGGGAGCTGCCTTCGCCATTCCCCTGCGCTTTCCGACACCTCGGTAACGACGATTGCGACCGAGTGGATCCAGATATGTTGACTTCCACTTATCATCAGTCACAATTCAGGGGAGGATCAAGCGTCCACAGGAGGATTTCGCCATGCTCGTCATGCCCCCCGGAATCACCAGAGCCGGCGAGGGGATCGACAACATCTCCTGGAACATCCTCGGCCAGACATATGTACCAAAGCAGGTGAGCGAGGCCTCGTTCTCATGGCACGCAATCTTCCCGCCCGGAACAATGGTGCCGCCGCACATTCACCCGACGCAGGACGAGTTCATCTATATGCTGGAAGGCGAGTTCGAGCTGATGCTCGACGGCAAGATGGCGTTCGCCAAACCGGGTGATCTCGTCCGGATGCCGATGGGCATCCCGCACGGCATCTTCAACAAGTCGGACCGCACGGTGAAGTGCTTCTTCTGGGTCTCTCCGACCCGGCGGCTCTACGACCTGTTCTGGGCGATCCACAACATGGCCGAGCAGACGCCCGCCGAGGTCGTCGCACTTTCCGCCAAGCACGAGGTCGACTTTCTTCCGCCGCCGGAAGAGTAGCCGGCATTCGACAATGCCACCCGAAAACAATGCCGCCAAAAAATCCGATGTTTGAACAACGGTACTGCGTATCATGACAGTTCTCATCGCCGGCGCGGGTGTCGGCGGCCTCACCCTCGCGCTGATGCTGCACAAGCGCGGGATAAAATCGGTAGTCTTCGAGCAGGCGAGCGAGATCCGCGAACTCGGCGTCGGCATCAACACGCTGCCACACGCCATCAAGGAACTCGCCCAACTCGATCTCCTCCAGGCGCTCGACGATGTAGCGATCCGCACCAAGGAGCTGATTTACATCAACCGGCTCGGCCAGGTTGTCTGGCGCGAGCCGCGTGGCCTCGATGCGGGCTTCGATTTCCCGCAGTTCTCGGTTCATCGCGGCCGCCTGCAAAAGGTCCTCTACGACGCGGTTAAGGCTCGCCTCGGCGCCGACGCCGTCCGAACGGGTCTTCGCCTCGCCGGCTTCCAGCAGGACGAAGGCGGTGTGACGGCCCACTTCACCGACGCGGTGCGCGGCGCAGGCAGCCTGACCGCGCGCGGCGACGTGCTCGTCTCCGCCGACGGCATCCACTCCGTGACGCGGCGCTACTACTACCCGCACGAGGGCCAGCCGAGCTGGCAAGGCGTCATGATGTGGCGCGGCGCGGCGGACTGGCCGCAATTCCTCTCCGGCCGCTCCATGTACATCGGCGGCGGCATGGGCGCGAAGTTCACGCTCTACCCGATCGCTCACGGCAGCAACCCCGGCCGCAAGCTCACCAACTGGGCCGTCTCGATCCGCATCGCAGACGGCGAGAAGTCGCCACCACCGAAAGACAGCTGGTCGATGCAGGGACGCCTCGACGACGTGCTCCCCTACGCACGGCGCTTCAAGGTAGCCGACTTCGATGTCGAGGGCCTCGTTCGCGCAACGCCGGTTTGCTATCAGTATCCGATGTGCGACCGCGATCCGCTCCCGCGTTGGACCTTCGGCCGCGTCACGCTATTGGGCGACGCAGCACACCCCATGTACCCCGTCGGCTCCAACGGCGCAGCCCAGGCCATTCTCGACGCCAGGTGCCTGGCCGATAGCCTCCTGAAATCGGAGCACCCCATGCAGGCGCTCCACTACTACGAGGCCGAACGCCTGCCGAAGACCGCCGAGATCGTGCTGCTCAACCGGAAAGGCGGACCCGAGCGCGTGATCGACGAGGTCGAGCGTCTCGCGCCGGCCGGTTTCGACTACGTCGACCGCGTGCTGGGTCATGCCGACCGCGAGGCGATCGTGCGGGGCTACGCCGGCAAGGCCGGCTTCACCCAGCAGCAGGTCAACAAATAGGGGCATCCAGCCAACGCATCTCAGCTTCTCTCGCGACGGTGACCACAGCCGGCTGGCAGTTACACCGCCGAGCGGAAGTCGTGACTTGTTGCTCTGTCCGCTCGGCGAGGCCGCGACTGCGGCCCGGCGCAAGCGCCGCAGCGAAAGTGAAGACCCATGTAGGGGTCGAAACTTTCGCTCGAGGGTATTACTCTGACGCTCAAGGTATCGAGGCTGCCTCGGACCTTGAGATCATGAAGGACAAGGCGTCGACCACCTCGCCAGCAGACGCAGGTTTGGCAACGCCAGAGCAGCCCGGCGGCCATCGGTCAGGTGACTGACTGCTGTAAACCAGCATGTTGCAACCTGAGCCGCGAAGCACATCGCAGAGCTCAATGGTTGCCATCTTGGAGCACATCACTGCTCCGGAGAATTTCGTCCCCCGCGCCAATTCCAGTGCCCGCTGAGGCGTCGTGGCGAAAGCAAGATTAGCACCGCTCAGCAATGCAACAGCCCCGATGTCGCTGGCTGTCGCATCATTCGCGATTGCGATCAGGACGTCCTTTCGACGCAGCATTCCCTCAGCTATCCTCCCATCGACTTTCCAATGTGAACCTGAACGCTGGAAGGTAATTGATAGGCGATCAGTTCGCAACATTGCCAAGCACATCGCCGAACTCCCTGCCGCCCTGCCGCCGGCGATCACGCCGATAGTGCTGATGCGAGCGCAATTGGAGCTGCCGGGCGTCTCACTCCACGCCGATCAGACCCGCGAGCTTTTCCGGATCGTTGCGCAAAGTCGACGATGCGCCGTCATAGACGATGATCCCTTTGTCCATGACCACGGTGCGCTCACAGAACCCGAGCGCGACTCGGCTGTTCTGCTCCACGAGCACCATGGTCAGCCCGCTCTCGCCGCGCAACCGATGCAGCGTTGCCGTCAGCATCTCGACGATTACCGGCGCGAGCCCCTCGGTCGGCTCGTCCATCAGCAGGACGGTCGGATTGGTCATCAGCGCCCGCGCGATCGACAGCATCTGCTGCTCGCCGCCGGAAAGCTGATTGCCCATGTTGGTACGGCGCTCGCTGAGCCGCGGAAACAATTCGTAAACCCGCTCGGTGGTCCACTCCCCCGGACGACGCGCAACGCGCAGGTTCTCTTCAACGCTCAGCGACGGAAATATCTCGCGCTCCTGCGGCACGAGCCCGAGACCCGCACGCGCGCGCGCATAGATGGCCATCTGGTCGATCCGCTGGCCGCCCAGCGAGATCTCCCCCGCATGCAGCGTGGTATGCCCCATGATCGTCGCCAGCAGCGTCGACTTGCCGACGCCGTTCCGGCCGATCACGCTGATGCTCTCGGCAGGTGCCAGAACAAGATCGAGCCCCTCGAGCACGACGGTCTCGCCATAACCCGCGCTGACACCTTTCAGCGTAAGCCCGGCAGCGGCACGCGAGCTAGTCATGCGCGCCCTCCTGTCCGAGATAAACAGCCCGCACGTCTGGGTTGACCCGGATCTCCGCAGGCGTGCCCTCCGCGAACACAGCACCGCGAACCAGCACGGTGATATGCTGCGCGAACCGAAACACCACGTCCATGTCGTGCTCGATGATGAGAACACCGATATCGCTCGGCAGTCGATCGATGGCATCCAGAATGATGTGGCCCTCCGCCGATGGAACACCCGCCATCGGCTCGTCGAGCAGCAGCACCCGCGGCACGAGGCCCAGTGCGATCGCGATTTCGACGAGACGTTGCCGACCGTAGGGCAGCTCGACGATTCTCCGCCCGGCGTCGTCGGAAAGTCGCAGTGTCTCGATGATCGACATCGCCTCGTCGAGCACGTTGCGGCGCATTCCGGCAGGGCGCAGCATTCGCGGCGCCACGCCCGCCCGCTCGGCCACAGCGATGTAGACATTGTCCAGCACGCTCAGGCCTCGGAACAGGCGGTTGATCTGGAACGTCCGCGCGATGCCCCGCTTGACCCTGGTAGCCTGCGCCAACTGCGTAATATCCACACCATCGAGCAACACCTGCCCGGCGCTTGGCGCAAGCACGCCCGTGAGCAGATTGATGAAGGTTGTCTTGCCCGCCCCGTTGGGCCCGATGATCGCCTGCCGCGCACCGGCGCGAAGCCGGAAGTCTACATTGTCAACGGCGACGAAGCCGCCGAACTTGCGCGTCATACCCCGCGTTTCGAGCAGAGGCGCCCCATCCCCCGTCATGACGCCCCCCTTCCGCGCCGCCGCTGCAGGAACGCTTCGACGATCCCGATCACGCCATTACGCGCGAACAGGGCGATCGCCATCAGCAATAAGCCGAGACCGAGCTGCCACGCCGTCGGGTAGGCCTTCGCCAGATAGTGCGAAAGCACCATGTAGAGGATAGCGCCCACGAACGCGCCGTACAGCCGCCCGTATCCACCGAGCGCCAGAATGATGAGTACGGTCGCGGCACGATCGAGGCCGAGCGTGCTCAAGTTGACGTAGAGATTGGCCTGCGCCCATACAGCGCCTGCCACGCCCGCGATCGCTGCCGAGATCGTATAGCAAGTGACGAGCCGCATGTTCACGGGCGCGCCCACTGAATGCATCCGCAGCGTATTCTCGCGAATGCCGGTGAGGCTCTGCCCGAACGGCGAGTAGACGATCGTGCGAACGATCACAAACCCGACGAACAGCACGCACAGCGCATAGACATACTGGGTATTCAGATAGAGCGGATTGAACTCGAACACGCCGAATACGGGATCGATGGGCACGTCCGCCAGCCCGTCGAAACCTCCTGTCCATTCATGCCCGAGGTTTGCCGCCTCCTCGAGCAGCAGCATCGTGCACAGCGTCAGCATCAGCAAGGTGAGGCCAGCGGTACGCAACAGCACCAGTCCTGAAAGAAAGCCGACGACGCCAGCAGCCACTGCAGCGAAGAACAAACCGGTGATCGGCTCGGTCCACACCCCGTACTTGGCCAACATGCCGACAGTGTAGGCGCCGACCCCGAAGAACGCTGCGTGGCCCAGCGTGACTATCCCGGCATAGCCGAGCGCGAGGTCCAGCGACAGCGCGAACAGGATCACGATCAGAAGTTCCGTACCGAAGCCCAGATGGTTCGGCAGGGCGAAATAGAACGCGACCGCCGCGAGCCACGGCAAGAGCTCCCATGCGCGCGGACGATGGCGCGCGGCCATTGCTTGCGCTGCCGGATGCAATTCGCTTCCGCCGCCGGGCTTCGTCGTTGCCGCGCTGGTGTCCGGTGGTGCCGTCACTTCGCGGATCTCCCGAACAAACCCTGCGGCCGCCATAGCAGCAGCATTATCGCAAGCAGGTAGATGAACAAGGTCCCGCCCTTCGGGATGTATTTCTTCAGTACGAAATCCATCACGCCGAGGATGAGCGCCGCGTAGAAAACGCCAGTTACGCGCCCAAGCCCACCGACCGCCACGACGATGAGGAAGAATACGAGATACTTGAGCGCATATTGCGGATCGAGCCCCAGGAACTCTGCACCGAGCCCGCCACCGAACGCAGCCATGCCACTGCCGAGCGCGAACGTCATCGTGAACAGCCGGTCCACATTGATCCCGACGGACTCGGCCATCCGCCGGTTATCGACAGCCGCGCGGATCTGTGCCCCCACCAGCGTCCGCTCGAACGCCAACCAAAGCAGGAACGCGATGATGCACCCGACGACGAGGATCAGCAGGCTGTAGGTCCGATACTTGGTAATACCAATATCGAGCTGCCCCTGCAGATAGGTCGGCAGCACGATTTGCTGATTCTCCGGCCCCACGACGATCATCACGATAGCGCTGAGCGCGAACACCAGCCCGATCGTGAAGAGCACCTGGTCGAGCTCGGCCGCACGATAAAGCCGCCGGTAGAGCAGCCGTTCCGCCGGAATGCTGACCAGTGCCACCAGAACGAACGCCAACAGCAATGCCGGGAGATAGCCGATCCCCCAGTGATTCATCGAAAGCACGACGACATAGCCGCCGAGCATCGCGAAGCTCCCATGCGCGAGGTTCGCGAACCCCATCAGCCCCATCGTGACCGACAGCCCGACCGAGACTATGAATAGCACCATGCCGGCAGCTAGCCCGCCGAGCAGCATGCCTATGACGTCGACGCCGTTGATCATGTTGTGACGGAAAAATAGGGCTGAAAGTTCTTGAGGCCATTGACGGTTCGGGCGTGCCACCCGCAGCTAGGCAGCACGCCCTCCATCACTGTGGCCCACGATTCGCCACGTCGCCGCTGGACGACCAGGCCCGCAGCCCCGGGGCTACTTTGGCCCGGGCTACTTCGGTATATTCGCGCAAGGACCGATCTTCAGCATCTTGCAAGGGTCCTTGACGTTATCCATCTTGCCGATCTGCTTTTGGGCGAGCCGACCATTCAGCATCACGACCTCGGACAGGTACGTATTCATGACCACGTCGCGCGTCTCCGGATCGATCGACATCGGACCGCGCGGGCTGTTGTGCTTCCACGTCTTGAGCGCTGCCATCGCACTGTCGAGCGTGATCTTGCCCTTGGTCGCGTGGGCCGCATGCACGATGGCAGCCATGCCGTCGTAGGCACCAACGGCCACGAAGTCAGGCGTCGATTCCGCGCCGTAGTCCTTCTTCCACGATCCTGAATCGGTGACTTTGCGCACCGTTCGGCTGGCTGCTTTGCAAGTGGCTGGATCGGGGTGGCCGGTGGCAGAAGGGCGAAAGCGCGCAGGCTTCGCACTTCGCGGGGGCGACACGCCCCGGCGGCTGGCACTGCGACGCTGGCG
>CAMAYR010000139.1 GCA_945862355.1 Devosia equisanguinis
GAAGGCGGTGGCCACAACATTGGGGGAGACACACGGTTACTTGGCAGCCTTACAGGAACGTGCCGGTAAGGCCTTCAAGTAGGCGGCCATCGCATTGCGGTCCTGCGCACTCAGATTGCCGGTGTTGACCGTCACATCGGCCATCGTCCCGCCGACGCTGTCGCCATCCGGCGTCTGACCGGTCTCCAGCAGATACGCAATGTCCCGATCGGACCATTTGGCCATCCCGTCGGCGTGCGGCGTGATGTTCGGCACGAATCCCTTGCCGCTGGGATCTGGCCCGCCGGCGAAACGACGCCCCGGATCGATCCCGCCCGATAGCCCGCGCGGCGAGTGGCACTCTGCGCAGTGGCCCGGCCCCTCCACGAGATAAGCGCCTCGGTTCAGTTGCGCTGAGCGATCAGGCGACGGCTCGAAAGCCTTGCCATCCAGGTGCAGCAGCTTCCAAAGGCCGAGGCCCCGGCGAAAATTGAACGGGAAGCCGAGTTGGTGTGGCTCGTTCGGCCGATCGACGGCGGGCAGCGTATTCAGGAAGGCCCACAGGTCGCGCACGTCGGCAAGCGGCATACGCTGATAGGAAGTATATGGGAACGAAGGATAGAGGTGCTCTCCCCTGCGTCCGACCCCGCGGACCATCGCGTTGACGAAATCGAACTCGCTCCAGGCCCCGATGCCAGCTTTTGGGTCGGTCGAGATGTTCGGCGCGAGGAAAGTGCCGAACGGTGTCTTCAGGGCATGACCACCGCCGAGCTTCAGCCGATCCTCCGCTTTCGGCTCGGCGACCTCAGTTGCGTGACAGGATGCGCAGCCGCCGATGTTGAACATCGTCTTGCCGTTGTCGAGGTTGGCTGTGTGCGGCCCCAGTGCCCCCGTAGGCAGCGATGTAGGGGCTGTGAGAAGCCAGAATGCCCCGCCAGCCGCTGCGGCCAGCACCACAATGCCCGAGAGAAATCTACGTCGCGCCATCTCTCCTCCTCCGGTGCCACCGCTGATGACGGCGCGGCGGCCCGCTGATCGTTGGAGCTTCAAGGGTCAGCCAGAAATGACGCAAAACGAGCGTGCAGATTCCTCTGCACGCTCCTGTTCTATATCGCTCTCACCGAAACCACTACTTCTTCGCCGGCGCGCGGTAGTCCTTGTGGCAGGTCCCACAGGTGGCCTTGGCAAACGCGGCATGATTCGTCTTGAGGCTGGCGACGTCCTTCACGGATGCCGCGGTCGACTTCACATCGGCAACAGCCTTGTCGAGCTTCGCCTGAAAGTCAGCCTTCTTCGCCCACACCGCGGGCAGAGCGGCTGTGTCGCCGGTCATGCTGTCGTCTGGATAGAGCGTCTTCGACTTCGCGAACGCATCACCCATCGCCTTATAGGCAGCGGCGACCTTGGAGGCGTCGAACGGTACGTCGCCCTTGGCCATGTCGTTAAGAGCCTTGTTGGCCCCCCCGACGGCCTTCATGGCGGCCTTGCGTTCAGTGATGGCGGCAGCACCACCCTTTGCCTGGGCGAACGCCACGGTGGCGCCGACGGCAATCAAGGCTGCAACAGATAGGTAGCGGATCATTCAGGGTCTCCCCAAAAGTTCGTTTGCGACGACGGACGGCCTAACCGCTGCCATGGTCAAATTGACCCCGAGCGCAAAGGCCCGCTAGAATGCATTGACAATGATGGCCGTCAATCGAGATTGGGGCTCACATAGTGATCAATCCCGATCACAGACGCGTGAGCACGCGCAGTTCCAGCCCCAAATGGCTCGGCCTGCCCGGGACTTGGTATTCGACGGCACCTAATGCTGAACAATCTGTCATTCCTGCAACGACAAAGTGCACCGAGGCGCCAGCCGACTGCGGGCAACACACAGGGACCATGCCCTGAGGTCTTCGCGATCCCCCCCCCGGAACTGCGCGCACCGCCCCGCCGACCACCCCGCCGCTCCGGGAAGAAGCAAATTTTGCAAGCCCAGCGCGTTCAGGCCAGCTCCGCAGATACGTTGAGTAAACGCATAGCAATCGGCGCGCTCGGCAGGGCATTCCCTTATCGGCCGACAAAGCACAGCGTCGATGCCAGTGCGACAAGCGCAGAAAAGGGGAAATCGCGCGGGAAATATTGCCGAGATCCACCAGCGGCCAGCACCCGCTCTTCGAGCAATCATCCGAGCAGAAGCTGTCGCAGCCCCAGACCACACAGCTGCTGATGTCTCGCCGCAAGCCAGCGCCGGTTCGACGGATCGCGAACGCGGCGCACTGCAGACCCTCACGCCGTCTTCCAGAAACTCCAGCCCAACAGACCGAAGTTCATCGTCGGCCTGACGGACTTAACGGGGACAACCGCCGTCGAAGCGCTCTGGGCAGCGGGAGCATCAAGTCGCTGGCTGGGTACGTAGGCGGCTTGCATCGGCGCCTGTCGAACGGTCGGCCCGCCGGCCGTCTCCTCGCACGCCATGGCGAACCCTGCGGCTCGCGCGGTAAGATTGAGCTTATCGTGACTCATGGTCTCGCCCACTTCAATCAGTCAGGACACACGACTATTTGCAGGAAACAGAATGCTGCATAAATAGCGCATGTCAATGTATAAAATGGTTTACTCCACAAAATCAAAAAAACTCAGAGGGTTACGAATGGCCGATCGCACTGCAGCGTTTCAATGCTGCTTTGCATCAATTCGAGTTGTAGCCACGAGATATTAGGCGGGGGCCGGCCGACGTCGCGAGAAAATATGCCGAGGCGAAACTCCATCGCGCAAAACGCTAGCTGAACCCGAAGCGCCGGCGATGCTGGATGCGAGGATCAAGCATCGCCGGGACAGATCGCCCTGGACCTAAAGCCTTTCCGCCCGGAACGTATCGCAAGCCTGCATTTTTCCAGTCTCGAAGCCCACCTTGAACCACCGCACGCGCTGTTCCGAGCTGCCGTGGGTAAAGGCGTCGGGCACGACGCGTCCTTGGGTCTGGCGCTGGATCATATCGTCGCCGATCTGGCTAGCCGCGTTGAGGCCTTCCTCGATGTCGCCTGGTTGCAGGCGGTTCTTGATCTGGTGATTGAGGTTCGCCCACATTCCAGCCAGACAGTCCGCCTGCAGCTCCATGCGAACCTGTATCTGGTTGGCCTCGCGTGGATGGGCCTGCTTCATCTCCTGCACCTTGGCCGCAATGCCCAGGATCGTCTGGACGTGATGACCCACCTCATGTGCGATGACATAGGCTTGGGCGAAATCCCCCGGCGCCCGGAAACGCCGGCGCAACTCGTCATAAAAGCTGAGATCGATGTAGACCTTCTGATCGAGGGGGCAATAGAACGGTCCCATCTGCGCCATACCCTGGCCGCAAGCGGTCTGAGTGGAGCCACTGAACATCACCAGCGTCGGCTTTTTGTACTGCCGACCGGCGGCCTGAAACACCCGATCCCACACATCCTCGGTGTCGGCGAGCACGCGTCGTGTGAAGCGCCCCAACTCGTCCTGGCCGGCCTCCTGTGCCTTGCCCTGACTGCCAGGCAGGCCTGGGATTTCGAACGGATTGCGGCTGGCCGACGGCTGGCGCCCATCGTCCATGCGCGGCATCTGCGGCACGCGGCTCATGTCGACGTTGCCATCGCCCGTCAGCAGATCCAGCGGATTGAGCCCGAACAGCAGCATCAGAGCGCCGATGATCAGCATCGTAGTCAAGCTGAACCCGCCTCTCCCCCCCGTCGGGATCTGGATGGGCATACCACCCCGTCCTCCCCCGAACATCCCGCCGCCGCGCTGGCCACGCCGGTCCTCGACGTTCGTGCTCTCGCGATCGTTCTCGTCGTAGCGCATGGGCGTCTCGTCCTCAATTTGACGGGACACTGGCGGTGGATCGTCACCTGAGCCCGCATGATAGCTCGTCTGTACGAAGCTTACCAAACCCTCAGCACTTACCAAAGCCTCCGGTCCCCCTCAACGTTCGGCTCTGCTGGTTACGGGAAAACACCCTTACTAACGTGGACCGGCTCGCACCAGACCCGGGTAGCCGCACGGGAAACGAGGCCCCCTCGACGCGCCCGCCCGGCTCCGGCAGGATGGACCCGATCGCCAGCCGAGGAAACCTCACCGATGCCGAAGAACCAGATCACGGGCCGCTCAGCCTTTATCGAGCTGTTGAAGCGCGAAGGCGTGACGCATCTGTTCGGCAACCCGGGCACGACGGAGCTGCCCATCATGCACGCGCTCGGCGACCATCCGGACATGAGTTTCGTGCTGTCGATGCACGAGAGCCTCGTCGTTGGAATGGCGGACGGCTACGCGCGCGCTTCGGGCAAGCTCGGCGCGGCCAACGTCCACGTCGCCCCGGGCCTCGGCAACGCGATGGGCTCGCTGTTCAACGCCAAGTATACCAACACGCCGATCCTTCTCACCGCCGGCCAGCAGGAGCAGGGCCACGGCCTGACCGAGCCGCTGCTCTACGATAATCTGGCGCGGATGGCCGAGCCGCTGGTCAAATGGGCGGTCGAGGTCACCAGGCTGGAAGATCTGCCGCGCATCGTCCGGCGCGCGGCCAAAGTGGCGATGACGCCCCCGACCGGTCCCGTCTTCATCTCGCTGCCCGGCGACATCCTCAACCAGGAAGGCGGTGTCGATCTGGGGACAGCGAGCCGCGTGGAGAGCCGCGTCCGCCCCTCCGACGACGTGCTGGAGGCGATGGCCGCGCGCATCCTGAAGGCCGAGCGGCCGGTGATCATCGCCGGTGACGAGATCGTGCGCAGCGACGCCATGACCGCGGCGGCAGAGCTCGCCGAGACGATCGGCGCTCCCGCCTGGCAACAGGGGTTCGCCAACTCCGGCTGCTTCCCTTCCGAGCATCCTTGCTATCTCGGCCTGCTGCCGAAGGTGCAGCCCGAGATGCGCAAGGTGCTCGACGGCCACGACCTCCTGATCGTGCTCGGTTGCGATCCCATGCGCACCTCCGTGGCGAGCCATACCGATCCGATGCCCGAACATCTACCCATGCTGCACATCGGGCTCGACGACTGGGAGATCGCCAAGAACTACGCCGTCGAGCTGGGCGTTCGCGCAGACATCAAGGAGACATTGCGCGTTCTCCTACCTTTGCTTGCCGATAAGGGAGGCGCGTCCCTCAGATCGGCGGCGGCAGCTCGCACAGCAGCATTCGCCGAGCGCAACTGGTCCGCCAAGCGCGCGAGGCTCGCTGCGAGCCTCGCCGGGCGTCCATCGACCAAGCCGATAGACGTCGACGTATTCATGCTGCGGCTTGTCGAAGCCCTCTCCCGCGATACCATCGTCGTCCACGAGGGTTTCACCAGCACGCATCATCTGCCCGACCTGCTGGCTTTCCGCGACCGCTATGGCTTCCACAACGGTGGCTCCGGCGGCATCGGCTGGAGCATCCCCGCTTCCGTCGGCGTCGCATTCGCACAGCCCGGCCGCCCCGTCGTCACCATCGTCGGGGACGGGAGCGCGATGTTCTCTATCCAGGCGTTGTGGACGATCGCTCACCACAGGCTACCGATCACGACAGTGATCTGCAACAACGGCGGGTACCGCATCATCAAACGGCGTCTGCAGTCCTTCCACAAGTCGGATCGCTTCATCGGCATGGACTTCGCCGACCCGTCTCTCGACTTCGTCGCTATGGCCCAGTCGATGGGGATGGCGGCGCGGCGGATCACCGACGTCGCCGACGTCGGGCCGGCAATCGCAGAGGCTGCCAAGGCTGCGACGCCGATACTGCTGGACGTGGTCGTCGACAATCGCGTTTGAAGAGGCTCGCGCTCAGAGACGAGTCGGCGCGCTCCGGTTGACGCCGTTCGCCGGATGCGACCGCATTGCATTGAAGCGAGACGCAAGACCAAGGAGGAAACCCATGTCGAATAAGCCGCTCACCGTCGTGTTCGCCGAGGAGGACACGCTGTTCCGTCTGATGGAGATGGCGCTGCTGCGCAAGTTGACGCCGCAGGGCGAGAAGACGCTGACCTACTTCTTCGGCTCGGAGTTCGCGACCCCGCTCGGCGTGCTCACCTCGATGGGCGACCGCCTCGGACTGCCGCGCGAAGTCGAGACGATCGTCTGCCAGAACGAGGCCGACGTCGACGCCGCACTTCCCAAAGCCGACGCGCTCATCCTGGAGCGCACCGAGATGACCGCCCAGCGCATCGCGACTGCAGCTCCCCGCATGAAGCTGATCCAGCAGTTCGGTCAGGATACCCGGCACATCGACATCGCCACCGCCCGCCAGCAGAAAGTGCCGGTCGCCGATCTCGTCCGTTTCTCGAGCCTGTCTTGCGCGGATCACATCACCGCCCTCGTCCTCGCGATGGCCCGCAACCTGCTGCCTGCCCACCGTCGCGTGATCGGCCAGCGTGACATGTCGAAGGCCGCGAGCTTCGCTGCCGATCCGCCGCGCAACAAGTTCAACTGGGGCGGGATCAAGGACATCCGCGTGCTGTCGGAACACACCATCGGTTTCATCGGAATGGGCGAGAATTCGGGCCTCGTTGCCCGTCGTCTCGCGGGAATGGGCATGAAGATCCTATATTACAAGCGCACGCAGCTCACCCCGGACGAGGAGGCCCGCCTGGGCGGCGTCACCTACGTGCCGCGTGCGGAGTTGCTGGCCCAGTCCGATTTCGTGTCGATGCACGTGCCTTGGGAGAAGGCGACGGAGAAGATGGCCGATGCCGCCTTCTTCGCCGGCATGAAGCGGGGTGCCTACTTCATCAACACAGCGCGTGGCGGCATCTGCGACGAGAAGGCGTTGTACGAGGCGCTCCAGAGCGGACACCTCGGCGGCGCGGCGCTCGACGTCTATCGCTACGAGCCGGTGCCCGCCGACTGCCCGCTGCTCGATCTCGACAACGTGCTGTGGACCCCGCACATGGCCGGCGGCCGCCCGGAGTTCATGATCCGAGAGAGCGAGGACGTGCTGACCAACCTTGCGCGCGTGCTGCTCGGCGAAAAGGCCGTTGGACAGCTCTCGCCGCAATAAAGCTGCCCAGGTGGGGGTGTCGGACCCGGCAGGTCTGACACCCTCTCATGCGTCGAGCCATTTCTCGAGTGCGTCGGGCAGGCCGTCGAGCGGGCGATAACCGTTGGTGACGACCATGTACTGGCCGCTGCCGTCACCTGCGAGCAGCGTCGGGAACCCGCGGATACCAGCGCGCCCCGCCGCCATGAAATCGCGCTGCGCCGCCAGCCGCGCCTCCTCCGATAGCAGCTCGGCGAAGTACATCTCCCGGTCGACGCCGGCTTCGCCCGCGATGTCCGCCAGCACAGCCTCGTCCGTCGTATCCCGGCCTTCGGCATAGAACGCCTGCTGTACGCGGGCCTTGAACGCCAGCGCCAGGCGGGGATTGAGCAGCCGCATCGTAACCACGGCGCGGCAAGCAGGCTCCGTGTCGTAGACCCAGCCCTCCCGCGCAGCGAAGCGCTCGAAATCGAAACGCTGGCCGGTTGCCTCCTCCACCTTGCGCCAGTGCCCGGCGATCGTCGCCCCGTCCTCCGCGCTCATAGGCTTGGTGTTGCCGGCCCTGAGCCCGCCCATCATGAGTTGCACAGGCAGGCGTTCGCCAAAATGATCCGCGATTTCCGCGATCACCGGCGCGAAACCGTAGCACCACGAGCACATCGGATCGGCCACATAGAGCAGATGCTTCTGCGGCTCGGCGTCTTCATCCACCGCCATCGCGGCCTCCATCGTTATCGATTGGCTTGGCACAGGGCTTGCCTTGTCCCCTGCGCAGCAGGATCGGCCGCCGTTGGGGCCGGCGGCGCGGCAAGGTAGCGGGACATGCCTAACGGCGTCGAGAAAAGTTTTGGTGTGACTGCGGGCAGCCCACAGCCCGCCACCAGCCGCCACAGCCATAGCGCCAGCGAGGCCACAAACGCTGTCCCACACGGCGACCGGCTGGCCGGCCTGGACGTATTGCGCCTTCTGGCTGCCCTCGCCGTCGTGCTGTTCCACTTTGGGTATGCGGGCCCCACGCGGGGCACTTCGGTCACTCATTTTCCAGAGATCGCAGCGTTTTCGAAGTACGGTTTCCTCGGAGTCGATCTGTTTTTTCTGATCTCCGGCTACGTGATCACGGCTTCAGCCCAAGGCCGCACGTGGCATCAGTTCGCCGTCGCCCGCGCGTTGCGGCTCTATCCTGCCTACGTCGTGTGCATGACCATCACCGCCCTAGTCGTCATCTGCCTCGGCACGCGGGGCCCCGACGTGACACCGACCCGCTGGCTGGCCAACCTGACGATGGTGGCCCCGGCTTTCGGGCAGCCGTTCATGGACGGGGCCTATTGGTCGATCGTCGTCGAGATGGTGTTCTACGGCTGGGTCGGCGTGATGATCGCGCTGGGGCTGTTTGAGCGGCGCCTGCTTACGATCCTGGCGATCTGGCTCGCCGTCGCGGCTCTCAACGAGACCATCATCCAAAGCCGGGTGGTGAGGCTCGGCCTGTGCTCCGAGTACGCGGGCCTGTTCGCCAGCGGCATTCTCATCCAGCGCCTGCGCGCGGGCGAGCGCAGCCTGCTCGCCTGGGGGCTCCTCGGCCTCGCGTTCAGCCTGGGAATGTTGCATGTATTCGAGGTCCAGCGGATTTTTGCGACGCTTTACGGCGACGGCGTCGACAGGGAGATTCTATGGACGCTGCACCTGGGCATGTACGCCCTGTTCATCGGCGCCCTATGGTTATCCCGATGGGTCCACGCCACGCCGGCGGTGCTGACGATCGGCGCCCTCACCTATCCCCTTTACCTCATCCACCAGCACGTCGGCTACGCGCTGATAGATACGCTCGCCCCACTGGCGGGGTCTGGTAACGCCCTGGCGATCTCGGTCGGGTGCGTGGTCATCGTCGCCTTCATCGTCCAACGCTGGCTCGAGCCCGCTGGCCGGGCGATATTCAAACGGGCCCTGGCGCACATTCCTGAACGGTCTTCCATCGCGGTGTCGATGCCGAACCGCTAGCTCGACCGCCGCCGCGGCTGCTCGAACCGAACGGGTGATAGGCTCGTTAGACATCCGCCGTTTGGCGAGGCGCAGTGATACGATGATCCCCAGCGCGCACAGTCGCCCATTGTGCTCCATGTCTTCAGCCCCATTGGCGACATATGGTTTGCTCACCATGTTGGAGTAGTCTCCTCGACCGGCGCGCAGCGTCAGTTGGTGGGCCCGGCACGTGCAGCGGAGAGCCCGAGCTTGAACGTCTCCTTTCTTCAAGAGTTGCTCAACTCGGTTGCCGAGCAGGGGCGCCAGCTTCTCCCATGGGGATCAGGCGAGCAGGAGGATATCCTGACCCTGTCGAGGGCACTCATGACCGGACGCGGCGAGGCGTCCGGCGTGGCTATTGCCCAGCAGATCCTGGAGAGGTGGCGCGCGCTTCAGCCCAGTGAGCGGCAAGCGTTCTATACGTTCCTCGCCGACGGACTATCGCCCGACCCTCGCACCGTGCAGGAGAGGGCGCGAGCCTATCTCACCACGCCGACCCCCGACGCTCTTTCGACGCTGCAAAGGGCGGTCGAAAGCCCCCGCCAGGAGTTCTTCCGCCGTTTGAATTTGGCGCCGGGAGCGACATCGGCCATCGTCGAGTTGCGTCGCGATGTGCTGCGCCTTCTCCCCGACTTTCCTGAATACCGCCTCGTAGACGCGGATCTTCGCCACCTACTGGCTTCCTGGTTCAACCGGGGCTTCCTCGTGCTCCGCAGGATCGACTGGAACACGCCGGCCGTGATCCTGGAAAAGATAATCGCCTACGAGGCGGTCCACGAAATCAAGGGCTGGGACGACCTGCGCCGCCGCCTGGAGCCCGCAGACAGGCGCTGCTTCGCGTTCTTCCATCCGTCCCTGGTCGACGAGCCCCTGATCTTCGTCGAGGTCGCCTTGACAGCCGACATGCCCGCGGCAATCGCGCCATTGCTCGCCGTACCAGCCGGAAAAGGCAAACAGCCCGCGCCCACAACCGCTGCGTTCTACTCCATCTCGAACTGTCAAGCGGGCTTGCGCGGAATTAGCTTCGGGAATTTCCTCATCAAGCAGGTCGTAGAGGAGTTGGCGCGCGATCTGCCGAGCCTGACCACCTTCGTGACACTATCCCCGGTGCCGGGCTTCGCGCGCTGGCTCGCTCGCGGCCTCTCCCAGGGCGATACCTCGATCGTTTCGGACCAGGAGCGCGCCGTTCTGGCCGGCCTCGGCGGGGATGCATGGACGACGGCGGAGACGATGGAAGCGCGCATCAAGCCGCCATTACTCGGGCTGGCCGCAAAGTACTTTCTTGGCGGGAAGTCCGAAGACGGCCGCCCGCTCGATCCCGTCGCGCGCTTTCACCTCGGCAATGGCGCCAGACTAGAACGGATCAACTGGCCCGCGGACCGCTCGGCCCGCGGCTTGCGTGAGGCCCACGGCTTGATGGTCAACTATCTCTATGATCTGAAGGAAATAGAGGCCAATCACGAGGCTTATGCGAACGAGGGCAAGGTAGTGGCTTCCCGTGGCGTCCGTGCGCTCGCCAAGTCGCCAGACCGGATGCCCGTGACGCAACGCCTGCTCAACGTGGCCCTCGATACCTCGTCGGGCAAGTCCGAGCCGGCCACGCCGCCGCGCGCGGAGCCCCCGCGTCGAGCCTGAGCGCCAGATTTGACCGGTCAGTTGACCTTCACGAACTCGGCCTCGATACGGATCTCGATCTCATCGGAGATCAAGGGAACGGCCCGCTTGATCCCCCAGCGGCTGCGCTCGATCGTAGTGCTGGCCGAGAATCCCGACACCCACTTGCCGGCATAGGCCGGATTTACAGCGGCGAGCGGATGTTCCCCCGTGTAGTTCCAACGGACCTTGAGGGTGACGGGCCACGTGATGCCCATCGCTGTGAGCTCGCCATCGATCTCACCCATGCGCTCACCTGCCGGCTTCACCCCGACGCTTCGAAACCGGATCGTGGGATGGCGTGCGGTGTCGAGAAAGTCGGACGATCGCAATAGCCGGTCGAGTTCCACCACACCTGTCGAGATGGCCGCAGCCTTGATCGTGATGTCGACGGCGCCGCGCTCGGGCTCGGTCGGGGCGAACTCGAGCCGCCCCTCGATATCCTTGAAGCGACCCGATTGCCGTGAGACGCCGAGGTGGTCGTAGGAAAAATGGACGACGGTCGTATTCGGGTCGAGCAGCCAGACGTCGGCGCGAGCCTGCGTTCCGCCGCCGGCAATTGCCACGCCCACTACGAGCGCGCCCAGCGCCAGTACGAGACCGCGCGCGAGCCTGCCCACGAAACCGATCGCACGCTCCACGAAATGCCTTCCTCTCATCATCGCCTCACAGCCTACAACGCCGCTAGCATTCCACCATCGACGACGATTTCCGTCCCCGTCACGTAGGAAGCATCCTCGCTGGCCAGGAACAAGGCGACGCGCGCAACCTCGATCGGCTGCCCCAGCCGCCGCATGACCGTTTTGTCGACCAGGCCTTGCTTGATCGCCGGCATCCTCAGTGCCCGATCCGTCATCGCAGTCTCGATGAAACCCGGCGAAATCGCATTCACACGCACGTTGAAGGCGGCATATTCCACTGCCAGCGCTCGGGTCAAAGCCAGGACCGCTCCTTTGGTGGCAGAATATCCGCCGAGCTGACGCAGACCGCGATGGCCCATGATGGACGCCACATTGATGAGCGAACCCCGCCCGGAGGCCTGCAATAACGGTAGTCCGTCCCGCGCGATCCGCAGCACGCCGTCGAGGTTCACCTCCCGGATGCGAACCCAATCGGCATCCGAAAGGTGCCGCAGATCCGAGCGCACGTTGACGCCCGCGTTTGAAACGATCACGTCGAGCTTGCCGGCATTGCTGGCAATCGTCCGGAATAACTGCGTGACGTCCTGACCGCGTGCGACGTCGGCAGCGACAGGGGTGGCGCGCAAACCGTTTTCTGACAGCGCCGCACTGGCGGCCTCGACGCCGGCCACGTTGCAGTCGGCGAGGAAGACATGGGCGCCTTCTTCCGCGAACAGCTGTGCCGTCGCCTGTCCAATGCCGACAGCCGCACCCGTCACCAGCGCAATCTTACCTTCCAATCGCCTCATATCAGCCTCTCGAATAATCGCGCCCCTCGGATCACGATCAACCTCGCAGATGGACCACTCGACCTCGTTTGCCATTTTGGCACTCGCACGCCAAAGGAACCGCCAGTCCGCGCGGTCCGACTGCCATGCACAGCATACGCTTCGGAATGGGGGCTAAGCGTGGAGATGACAAGGCGGCTATCCGCCCCGATGTCGCCATTATGCCGCAACGCCAATTCAGCAGCCGATTCCAAACGACAATCGCGCCGGAGTTTCCCCCGGCGCGACAACAGCTAGCGCGTTCTTGATCTTGCCGCGTCTACTTCAGACTGTCGGGCCGCCTGTACACGTCGTGGGTGTAATCGTGCCCGATCTTGAACTTCAGACCCAGCCGCACGACGTCCTGCGATCCGTCAAGAGACAAGGGAGCGCCGCTGACCGCCCGGAAGCTCCAGCCCGTGTTGTAATCGGCGTGCAGATACTCGAGGAACCCGGTCCCCCAGCCCAAGTCGTACTCCATCCCGCCACCGTAGACGAAGCCCGTCAGCGTTCCGTACTTCTTGGCGATCGAGTTTGCCGCGTTGAACTTGTACTCCGCGCCGAGCGCCGCAACGCCAGCGGTAGCGTAGATCAAGAAGCCGGGATGAACCAGATAACCTAAGCGCCCGCGCAGGGTAGCGAAATAGTCGATGCCATACTGCTCTTGCGTGTCGGGCTTTGCCTTGGCGCGACCATCGTCGAACGAGCCATCGGCCTCGACGCCGACGATGATTGAGCCCAGACGGAGATCGTATCCAGTCGATATACCAACGCCCCAACCATTCGGCGAGGCCGACTTATCGAGCGTAACGCCCGGCGCGACCGTCTGCCGAATATCGTAATCGATGAATGAGCCCTGCAGGAACACACCGAAGCGAATGAGACCCGATCCATCCCAATTCTGCGCCTGCGCGCCGCCCGTCGCCGAGGCTGCTAACGCAGCCACACACCCGGCAACGAGCCCGACCAACCGGTGAACCGCCATTGCACGCCTCCTTTGGTAGGGTCTACGCTAAGCAATGAGGCCCCGAATCATATTCCTGGATCGAGTTAGCAACACGTGCACCGCCTTGCCAAGCAAGCTCGCGTGGCCAAGCAGGGCAATCGCATGAGTCCGTGAGTGACAAGGCGAGAGATTGCTGAATCTATGCAGGTCCCTCTGAGTCGCGATGGGGACTGCCATGGCCGATGCTCAATCTCAGGC
>CAMAYR010000140.1 GCA_945862355.1 Devosia equisanguinis
GTCTCCTCGTGCGTGCGGAACACGGGATGGGTGGAATCGTTGACTTGTGCCACGCCCATTCCGTCCCCTCGCTTGGCCTCGCCGAGACGATAGGAGTGGATCGCGCGACGCTCCTCGAGCTTGCCCTTCACGGCGTCGGGCAGCGTCTCGTAGGCGCGATAGCAGTTGGCAAACCGCGTATTGCCGCCAATCGACGGCACCTCCATCGCATAAAGGCATGTTCCTTTGTGGGGAACTTCGACGTGCAGCATGTCGTGGTGGAACCACATTTCGCCGTCGGGCAGGTTGCCGATCGGCACGCCGTTCTCACGGATGTTGGAGATCAGCATGATACCCGGCAGCAGCCGCGCCCAGCCGGCCGGCACCAGATCCACCTTGCGGTTGGAGATCGCCTGATCGCCGAAGATCTTCGTCGCCTCGATGAGGCTCTCCTGGGAGAGCTCCTGGCCGCGGAACAGCAGGATCAGATGATCGAGCCAGAGCTGGTAAATCTCGGCGCTGGTCGCGGCATCGAGCGGCTTCGTGAGATCGACGCCGCGCACCTCTGCGCCGATGTGCTTGGACAGTGGCACGGCGGTGATCGGCATGGTGGTGTCTCCTCAGATCTGGCTGCCGTGATCTTGACGCCGACCGCGCTGTTCCGCAAGCGCCGCTGGCGAAGCCAGTATCCGCGTGCGGTGCGGTGACCGCCGCGCTTGCCCGCGCCGCAATTCGAGGGCAGGGTCGGCCGCAAATTCGTCCAACGAGCGAAAGCGCGTCTCATGGCCAGCAACAAGCCCACCTATTCGCCGACGGAGCTGAAAGAGCACCAGCGCGTCATGCGCGAACTGCGACAGCAGGGACAGGCTGCCGTCACGTGGGGGCTGCCCAACCCGGCGACGGAGGCCGCCGTGCTGGGCATGGGGCTCGTCATGCGCGAGAAGCTCGCCGACGCGGGCTCGACAACGCGCGCGACCGACGCGGCAGCCCTGGCCGCGACCATGCTCGACAAGACCATCCAGAAGATGCCGCAAGCGCCCGCCTATCAGTGCGCGAAGGGCTGCAACTTCTGCTGCCACGGCGCGGTGTCTGTTTCAGCACCGGAGCTGTTCCGGGCCGTGCGGCTGATCGATAGCGTATCGGGGATCGACAGGGCGGGTGTGATCGGCCGCGCGAAGGCGCGCTCGGCGGCGACGTTCGAGGCGGTGCTGGATCTGCGCGGTCCGTGTCCGCTGCTGATCGAGGGCAACTGCAGTGTCTACGAGGACCGGCCGATGGGCTGCCGGCAGTTCGTATCGACGAACGCGGAGGGGTGTCGCACAGCGTTCGAGAAGCGCGCGGGCGAGCTTCCCTACGTGCCGGGTGCTGCCAATGCGGGGCTGATCCTGCGCTCGCTGCTGATGGGGGCTGCGGCCTCGCTCGGCTTGACAGCCGGCACCTATGAGTTGTCGAGCGCACTCGTCATCGCGCTGGAGCAACCCGATGCGGAGGCGCGATGGCTCGCGGGCGAGGACGTGCTGGCCGGCGCTCTAGGGACGCCGCAGCCGCCCAATATGCAGGACTCGGTGCAGCGCTGGTCGCAGATGCTGGCGAGCTTGTACGTCTGATACCCTCGAGCGAAAGTTTCGACCCACTACATGGGTCTTCACTTTCGCCGCGGCGCTTGCGCCGGGCCGCAGTCGCGGCCTCGCCGAGCGGACAGAGCAACAAGTCACGACTTCGGCTCGGCGGTACGTTCCGCTCGGCGGTATGAGTACGTCTGCCCCCGAGCTCAGGCCGGTGCCAGCGCGTCGGCCAGGCTCTCGAACATGCGGCGGCCATCCACGCCGCCCAGTGCGCCTTCGTAGAGCCGCTCGGGGTGGGGCATCATGCCGAGGATGCGACCGCTTTCGGAGACGATGCCGGCGATGTTGCCGAGCGCGCCGTTCGGGTTGGCGGCAGCAGTGACCGCGCCCGCCCCGTCGCAATATCGGAACGCCACGCGGCCCTCGCCCTCGAGGCGGGCCAGCGTCTCGGCGTCAGTGAAATAGTTGCCGTCGCCGTGGGCGACTGGCACGCGGATCACCTCGCCCTTGGCGTAGCGCCGCGTGAACATGGTGTCCGCGCGCTCCACCTTCAGATGTACGTCGTGGCACACGAACTTCAGCGAGGCGTTGCGCATCAGCACGCCCGGCAGCAGGCCCGCCTCGCACAGGATCTGGAAGCCGTTGCAGATGCCGAGCACGGGCGTGCCGGCCTTGGCCTTGGCGATCACGTCGCGCATCACGGGCGAGTGGGCTGCCATCGCCCCGCAGCGCAGGTAGTCGCCATAGGAGAAGCCGCCCGGCAGCACGATCAGATCGGACGCCGGCACGGAAGCGTCGCCGTGCCAGATCATGGCCGGCTTGCGCCCCGTGATGCGCTCGAATGCGACCTTCACGTCGCGGTCGCAGTTGGAGCCGGGGAAGACGATGATGGATGTGCGCATGGGGTCAGGCCGGGCTTTCTGTCAATTCTAGCCGACGCTCGATACGCTCAAGGCGGCGCGTGTGGTCGTCGAGACGCTCGTAAATATTGTGGATGTCGTGCTGCATCGACAGCATATGACCACGAATGGCCTGAAGCTCCTGCCGGATGCCCCGAGTTTCCTCGCGCGTACGTCCGCCATCCTCGTGAACCTTTTTCAGGACCTCATAGATCAGATCGTTCGTGACCTCGGGCATACTGGCTGCTCCGCGTCGACGCGCCAACAAGAACAAATATAGTACACGCAACACGCGCGTCAAGCCCGAGCCTACCCCTGCCGTTCTCATCGGTCCCTAGGTCCAGATGATGCTCGGGGTCTCCTGATTGCCCCGATATCTCGGCCGACGTATCAACGATCTCGACGTCATCCCGCCGAAGGGCGGGACCCAGGCCACCTTGATGCTCGGTCGTGGGTTCAGTCTTGAGCATAAAGGCCATACATCGGCAATTCCAGCCTCCCGCACCCTTGTTGCACGGTGACCTGGGCCCCGGCCTTCGCCGGGGTGACGACTGTAGAGGAGACACCGGGGTAATCAGGTGGGGTCTTGCGGCGTATGTCGCATGCGGAGGATGTGGACCTCCCGGGCGCTGAGAATTGCGTCGAGCTGGGTCAGGGCCGTCGGGCGATAGCGGACCTTCACAGCCCGTGCCTGGCGAACATGGCCGCCACGTCCGCGTCGGTCGCAAGCTCTCCGCGACGGGCGGCAGCGAGTTCCGCCTCGAGCTCGGCGCGCTCGTCTGGGGAAAGCCGCGACGGCGGACCCGACAGCTTGCTCGCGCGCTCGATCAACTCGACGGCGAGCAGGTCCTGCTGCTCGTGTGACAGAACTCGCGCGGTCTCGATCGCCTCCTTCAACCGTTTGGTGATCTGGTTCATTCTGATCTTCCTGCTCCGGCGGCGCGGCCGAGCCGAGTGATGTAGAAGTATAGCAGAAGCCATGCCGTGCGTGGAGCCTACCGCTCCGGATCGACAGTCCACCACGATAAGTAAAGTTGTAAAGGGATAGGAGGTTAGAGCGTTCTGGCAGGAGAAAGAACACGGGCAACACGGAAGCCGAGGAGGCTGTTCCGGAGGCCGGGACCGACCCAGAAACGGTCCGACGAGCGGAGGTCGTCCGGAAGGTTGCCCCAGGAACCGCCGCGAACCACGCGGGAAGACGCATCGTAGGCGTCCTCGCACCACTCCCAGACGTTGCCGTGAACCTGATAGAGGCCCCATGGGTTGGCCTCGAAGCTGTCGACCGGTACCGTGCGCTCGCGGTACTCGCCCATCTTGCCGTTGCCGAAGGTGTAGTTGCCGTCGTAGTTGGCTTGAGCGGTCGAAATCTCGTTGCCCCACCAGAACTCGGTCTTGGTGCCCCCCCGGCATGCCTGCTCCCACTCGGCCTCGCTCGGCAGGCGGTAGGTCTTGCCCGTTACGGCGCTGGCCCAAGCGCAGTAGGCCTTGGCGTCGTTCCAGGAGACTTCGATCACAGGCTGCTTAATGCGGCCCCAGCCGTGATCATTGGCCTTGCGCGGCTCGATCTGGGCATGTTTTTTTCATTCCGGATGTGCCTGCGCCGCGTCCCATTCGGCGAAGGTGACGGCGAACCGGCCGATCGCGAACGCGGGATTGCCCGGCACCACAACCATCTCGGGTCCGTTGTCGAGGTCCTTGAACCACTCGATCTTGCCGGCGCCGGGCTTCAGCCAGCCGGCTTGGACCGCTTCGCTGTCGCGGGGCGAAAAAACAGCGGCGCCGACCTTGATGCGGCCATCGGCGCCATATTTCGCAGCTTGATTCTCGGCGGCAGCTTTCTCGCTTGCGATGCGCTCCTGCTCGGCGCGTTGGCGAGCTTCGGCCGCTGCCCGCTCGCGTGACAGCCGTTCCCGCTCCTCGGCCTCGGCGCGGGCTAAAGCCGCCTCGCGTTGGCTTGCCGCGTCCTCGGCTCTTGCCAGCGCTTGCTCAGCCACTGCCTGCAGCGCGGGGAACAGGCCCGTCCGCAGCGTCTCGGCGATGGCGTCGGCGTCCTGGTGATCCGTCGCGGCCCACCTCTCAAGCGCCTTGGCGCGAGCCTCCGCTTCGATCACGCGGACGAACGCAGCCGGGTCGTTCTCGAAGGTGCGCTCGAAACGGCGGTAGTGCGCGACATCGAGGCTCCGCTCGATGGCCGCCCAGGCCCGCTCCGCCGCATCGGAGGCGACCGCCGGCCGCGCTGGCCCACCCGTCGCCCGCGAGGGTTGGGGCGCATCCAAAGCCGCCCGCTCGGCCGCAGCGGCTTTCTCCAGCACCGCGATCTTCTCGCGGACAGCCTCTGCTTCCGGGTGATCGGGGCGCTTCTCCACCCAGAGCTTCAGCTTGGTTGCGAGCGCACTAAGCGTCATCGCCCAGCCTTCATGGGGGGCCCGTGCCGTCGAAATCGGTCAGCGGCTTGCGGTCGACCAGATAGAACAGCGCCGGCACATCGGCGCCGGACAGCACCACACGCTCGACCGCGACAAGCTTGTTCTCGTCCTTGCCGATGGCGCACTCGGTCTGCACCCACGGCCGGCCGAGCGCCCACGGACTCCAGCAGCCGAGCACCGCTTTCGACGCGCGAACGCCTTTGTCGAGGGCCTCGGGGAAGGTTGCCTCGCCATCGAGCCGGCCGTCCACATCCACGAACAGGATGAGCCCGAGCGCCTCCAGCCGCTGCTTGATGGGAAGCATCAGCGCGCGCTCACGCTGCGGATAGGAGATGAAAACGTCGACCATGGAAACCCTTCGCATACGCGATCACGCGGCCAACCATATCGCTCCGGTGCCGGGTCGTGCACAGAAAAAATGCGGTCCGCCCTCGGCACACGACCTCAACCGCGCACGCCGGCGATATACATCGCGCTGATCTCGTGCGCCGGATTTTCGAAAACGCGTGCCGCCGGCCCCGACTCGATCAGCCGGCCGACACCGTCGACCAGCCAGAAGATGGCGAGGTCGTCGGCGACGCGGCGGGCCTGGGCGAGGTTGTGGGTGACGATCGCGACCGTGTAGTGCTGCCGCAGGCGCAGGATCAGATCCTCGACGACTGCCGATGAGAGCGGATCGAGCGCGCTGCACGGCTCATCCATCAACAGCACGGCGGGACGCAGCGCCAGCGCGCGCGCGATGCAAAGCCGCTGCTGTTGGCCACCCGACAGGGCCAGCGCCGGTGCGTCGAGGCGGTCGCGCACCTCTGCCCACAAGCCGACCTCGGTGAGCGCGTTCTCCAGCCGCTCCTCGCACTCGTATCGCGAGGCAATGCCGTGCTCCTTCAGCGGCATCTCGATATTACGGCGAATCGACAGCGGAAACGGATTGGCGCGCTGGAAGATCATGCCGACACGGCAGCGCAGCTCGCGCACGTCCCGCCCCGGTCCTCGCACGTCCTGCCCCTCGAGGTAGACACGCCCGCCGACGGTGCAGCCGGGAACCATGTCGCTCATGCGGTTGAGCGTCGCTAGGAAGCTCGACTTGCCGCATCCAGACGGGCCGATCATCGCGTGGATGCGGTGACGCTCGAGATCGAGCGTGACGCCAGCGAGGCTCGTCCTGCCGCCGTAGCTCACGTGCACATCCTCCGTGCGGATCATGGCGTCGCGGTCAGCGGGTGCGGGTGCGCTGCTTGCGTTGGTGCAAACGGCGCCACGAACAACTGGTGGCGCCGGTGTTTCCGCGGCGGCAGTCGACAGAAAGCTCACGACAGGACGATCCTTTTGCGAACCAGCCGGTTCGATGCGAACAGCGCGGCCGAGTTGATGACGATGAGCAATCCGACCAGCACCAGCGCGGAGGCATACGCACTGCGCTCGCCGCCGGACACGTTCATGGTGAGGTCGTAGATGTGCACGGCAATCGCGCGGCCGGAGTCGAATATCGATTCCGGCATCCGGTCGACGTAACCGCTGGTGAACACGAGCGCGGCCGTCTCCGCGGCTGCGCGGCCGATGCCGAGCATCAGGCCGGCGACGATCGCAGGCGCTGCGGCCGGCAACAGGATGTGCGTCAGCGCCGCCGCCCGGGTAAGGCCGAGCGCTGCCGCGCCGAGACGCCATTCAGGCGGCACCGCCCGCAAGCCCGACTCCGTCGTTCGGATCAGGATCGGCAGCGCCATACACGCAAGCGTGAGGCCACCCGAAAGGATCGAGAAGCCGAGGCCGAGCCAGACACAGAACAGCGCGTTGCCGAACAGGCCGAACACGATCGAAGGGATGCCGGCGAGCACGTCGAGACTGAGGCTTATGAAACGAGCGCTTCGGCTGCCGTGCGCCGTGAACTCGACCAGGAGCACGGCCGTGGCGATGCCGAGCGGCAGGGCCACCGCAATGGCGATGGCCAGGATCATCACCGTCGAGACGAGAATAGGTGCGATGCCGCCGAGACGGCCCGAGCTGCGCGGTTCCGTCGTCAGGAACGCCCAGGACAAGCGCGGCAACCCGTGCCACAGCAGATCGGCGAGCAGCCAGAAGAACATGATGGCCACAAGCGCTGCGGCGCCCGAGATGGCCCACACGACCACCGTATCGCGCAAGCAGCGGTGGGGCACATGCGGTATGGCGGAGCTAGACAGGATTACGCCCTCCCGTCGTGCGCCAGGCGGTGATCGCGACGAATGCGACGATCGCCGTCAGCGCCAATCCCGAGACGAACAGCGAGCCGCGATGATCGCCGGTGGCGTAAGCCATCTCGAGGGCGATGTTGGCAGTGAGGGTGCGCACGGGATCGAACAGGCTCGTCGGCACCTGCACGACGTTGCCCGCAACCATGATGACGGCCATAGTCTCGCCCAGCGCGCGGGCCAGCGCCAGCAGAACACCAGCGCCGATGCCGGGCTTGGCCGCCGGCAAAATCACATTGACGATCGTGGCCTCACGCGACAAGCCGAGCGCCGCGGCACCTTGAATGTAGCCGTGTGGCACAGCGCCGAGCGCGGCATCGGCGGTCAGTGCGATCGTCGGCAGGATCATGATGGCGAGCACCAGCACAGCAGCGAGCAGGCTCGCGCCCGGCGGCTCGATCATCGCAATCAGCGGTACCAGAACGACGAGCCCCCAGAAGCCGAACACGACGGAGGGAATACCGGCAAGCAGCGTCACCAACGCGCGCTGGATGCGCGCGACCGGCGCCGGTGCGAGATAGCGGCAGAACAGCGCCGAGCCGATCCCCAGTGGTGTTGCCAGCAGGGTCGCCCCAATGGCGGCGAGCAGCGAGCCGACCAGCATCGGCCCGAGACCATAGAGCATCTCGGTCGGGTTCCATGCCCGATCCAGCAGAAAGCGCCAGAGCCCGACGCGCTGCATGACCGGCCAGGCCTCCTTGATGAGGAACAGCACGATCAGCAACACCATCGCCGAGGACAACGCCCCCGCGACGGCAAGCATCACGCCGAGCCGTTCGTCAGCCTTAGAGCGGTACAAAGAACTGCTCCCTGACCAACCCGTGGACCTCGTTGGAACGAGCGAAAGCGATGAATGCCTTCATCAACCCTTCCGGCGGCGCCTTTGTGACGAGATTGAGCGGTCGCGACAGCGGGAAGGTACCGTTCTTGACGGTATCGGTACTCGGCTTCACGCCGTTCATCGGCAAGAGCTTGATCGCAGTGCCTTGCTCGACCTCGAACTCTGCTGTGCCGATCGAGACGTAGCCGATCGAGCCGATACTGCCGATCACGGTCTTCACGCCCTGCGCATTGTCGCCGATGACGACGCTCGCCTTGATGTCGCTGTTCTTGAGCTTGAAGTGCGCCAGAAACAGGTCGAGCGTCGATCGCCCCTCGGCCTTGTTGACGACGCTGATGCGACCGGGTCTGCCACCGACATCCTTCCAGTCGGTCACCTTGCCGGTGAAGATATCTTTGACTTGGCTGTCGGTTAACTGTGCGACCGGGTTCGACTTATGCAGTATGACGCAGATGCCGTCGCGTGCAATGGTGTGGCCGAAGAGATCCTGCTCAGTAGGATAAAGCGCGCGAGATGCCATGCCGATGTTGGCGAGGCCGTTTCGTGCGTCGGCGATACCACGCGAGGATCCACCGGTCTGCACGTCGATGCGCACCCTGGGATGCTTCTTCTCGAAAACCTTGGCAATCTCCAGCACCAGGGGCGCAACCGTGCTCGACCCGGTGACCGTCAATTTGCCCGCCAGAGCGCCCTGCGCGACGACAGCGCAAGGAGTGGACGCGAGCACCGCTCCACCCAGTAAGATCGTTCGCCGGGATACATCGCTCACGATTTAGTATTCCTCTACTGATCGTGACGGCCAGCCGGCTTGAAGCTCAGCTCGCAGCAGCCGAAGTCCAGCGCGCGCCGGCGTTGGGACAGCCGCACCGAGGGGGCGAGCCGATAGACGATCGACTTTCCTTCACGGTCGGAGCAGACCAGACCGGCCTCGCGCAACACACGCAGATGATGGGACAGAAGCGTCGGCTCTATGTTCAGCTCGGCGTTGAGTTCGTGAACGTGCCGTGGACCGGCGAGAAGCTGTTGGACCACTGCGAGACGGGTCTCGTCGGCCAGCAGCTTCATCGCGCGTGAGCACGTCGCCATGGTCGACGCCGCCACGGAGTGCGATGGAGTTGGAAGGGGTTTAGCCACAATCTACTCCTGCCGTATCCAGTGCGGGCACTAGTGAGGCGTCGCGCCTTAGTTGACCGACGGTGCGGCGACGTTGGTGTCAACTAAGGCGCGATGAACGCCTCACTGAGCCATTGTTACTTCTAGTGGCCCTCATGTCGCGCCTAAATCGGACAGTCGTTGCGGCTATGATACGATTTAGGCGCGACGGGCCACTAGGGTCCGTCGCTGGCGTTCAACAGCGCGTCGAGGCGCGGGCGCATCTCGTCGAGTACATCGCGGAATGCCCGCCGACGCGCGTCATCCGTGCCCAAGGCCGCTGCCGGGTCGGGGAACGGCAGGTGCACCTTGCGGGCTGGACCGGGGAATTGAGGGCAGGTCTCGCTCGCGGCGTTGTCACAGACCGTCAGCACCAGGTCGATGGCTGGTGCGGCAGGGCCGGTGAACTCGTCCCAACTTTTCGAGCGCATGCATTCGGCCGTCGGGATGCCGGCCACCTCGAGCGTCTCTATTGCAAGGGGATTGACACGACCGGTCGGTTTCGAGCCGGCGCTGACTGCGTGCCAAGCCCCACCCCAGCCGTGGTTGATGTAGGCCTCGGCCATGATGCTGCGCGCGGAGTTGCCGGTGCAGAGCACCAGCACGGTTCGACGCGACTTGCTGGTGTTCTGCATCAGCAGCACCCGCCCGCTGCCGCACCGCCATTGGCCGTGCCGGTATCGTAGGGGATGGTCGTGCCGCAGCCGGCGAAGATGCCGTAGTGGCGCGAGAAGTCGCCAATGAATTCGAAGTACGGTGCGAACCGCGTGTCGGCCAACATCTTCCATGTGTTTCCGCAGACCGGGAACACTTTGCCGCGCTCGATCACATGGTGCTTGTCGAGGATGAAAACGTCCTCGGAATTAGGTATGCCGCCCTTGTAGACTACGGCCTGTCCGTAGTCTTCGCACATTGGTTCGAGAGCATCGAGCTTGAACAGCCTGTAGGTGGCGGAAAAGAATTTCGCTTGCCCGAGTTTTGCCGCAAGAGCCTCGTCGGTGACGCCGAGCGGGCGGTCGGAGACGAGGCGCGGATCGAGGAAGCCAGCCTGCTTGGCGAGCCCATGAAAGTCGTTCCAGTAGAGCGCGCCGCCCAGGCACTCGCCGAGCAGCACCGGGTCGTTGCGCACGTCGTCGGGCAACCGGCGGTCGGCGTAGACGTCGGCGAAGTACATTTCGCCACCGGGCTTCAGCAGATTGTACGCGCCGCGCAGCACGGCCAGCTTGTCGGGCGACAAGTTGATCACACAGTTCGAAACGATGATGTCGAAGCTGCTGTTCTTCAGGCCGAGCTCGCCTAGCTTTTCGATGTAGCCATCGAGAAAGCGCACGTTCGGCTTTTTGAACCCGAATTTCTCGGCGTGCCAATCGATATGGGCGCGCGCGACGGAGATCTGCTCCGCGGTCATGTCGATACCGACGACCTCGCCCTTCGGCCCGACGAGTTGGGCCAGTGCATACACGTCGCGGCCGGAGCCCGAGCCCAGATCAAGGATGCGCATACCTTCCAGCGCGAGCGGCGTAACGAGCCCGCAGCCATAGTACTTCGCCAGCACCTCGTCGTGTACATTGGCCAGCAGCCGCTTGACGTAGCCTGGCATGTCGTCGGGTGTGCAGCATGCTTCGGTTTTGAGGTCGGCCGACGAGTTGAGCGTCTTGCCGTAATAGTCCTTAACGATATCGATGGTCACAGTGGTGGCTCCCTGAGCACTTCAGGGGAGCGATGTGCAGTCCTCGCTAGAACGCTCGCGACTGCCTTCCCCTGAGTGCAACTGTAGGATGCCTCACACTTCAACGCATATTCAAATGTTGCTCGCGGGTCCTCACGAAATCGTGGATTGACGGAGGCAAGGCTGGCCACAGACGGTCAGTGCCCGACGAGCCGAGACGCGTGCGAACAGATCCGCCACGGCGCCGGATGCCCGACCGCCAGTTGCAGAGAGGACCGCCGCGAATGTCGGCAGATCCGTCCGAGTTCGCCCGAGCGTCGGGGCAACACCTTTGGGCACTCCGCTGGTTCTGATATTGTTCCCCGCGGATCCGTACAATCGAATGTGTGCGCGTTTGCGCTTAATCTCTTCCACGGGCCCGACAATAACGGACTGGCGATAGGGTCGTTCTCCAGCCACCTCGATGTCGGGTGGCAGCGAGAGGACGCACTTTCGCCTCCATCCGCGTCGGCCCATCCGCGTCGGCCCTTGTGATTGTCGGGAAAATGCTTACCTTCCCACTCGGAATAGGGGCGACGATGCGGATCTTGGGGACTTCACCTCTTGATTGGCATCGGCCATTCGACCATATTCCCGATGCGAGCCCTAAGTACGATTCGGGCTCCGGCAGTAAACGGATCAAAGGGAACGGGACCCACCTAAAATGGCTGAATTCGACAGGCGATATGCTCAGATGGGCGCGTCAACGACCACCCAGACCGGTGCCGTCGTCGACGCGGGCCTCCGAACTTACATGCTGACGGTGTACAATTATATGTGCGCCGGCCTCGTGCTCACGGGCCTCGTAGCCTACTATCTTTTCACGCAATCGGTGACCGGCGACGCCAGCTTGGCGGCCAAGTCGGCCTCCGGCGTACCGCTGGCCCTGAAGCGCGGCGAGTTTCTCACCCCGCTCGGTGCATTCCTCTTCATGTCGCCCTTCAAGTGGGTGCTGATGCTGGCGCCTGTCGGCATGGCTCTGTTCCTCGGCTTCCGCATCTACTCGATGGGAGTTGCCGGCGCTCAGATCATGTTCTGGGTGTTCGCTGCAGTCATGGGCGCCTCGCTGTCGACCATCTTCCTGGTCTTCCGCCTGGGCTCGATAGCGCAGGTGTTCTTCATCACGGCAGCCTCTTTCGCCGTGCTGTCGGTCTACGGCTATACGACCAAGAAGGACCTGTCCGGCTGGGGCACGTTCCTCATCATGGGCGTGTTCGGCCTGCTGATCGCGATGGTGGTCAACATCTTCCTGCAGTCGCCTGCACTGCAGTTCGCAATCTCGTGCATCGGCGTGCTGGTGTTCGCAGCTCTCACGGCTTACGACACGCAGCAGATCAAGGACAGCTACTACCAGTATGTCGGCGATGCCGCGATGGCCTCGAAGGGTGCCATCATGGGTGCGCTCCAGCTCTATCTGGACTTCGTCAACATGTTCCAGTTCCTGCTCAACCTGATGGGCGACCGCGAGTGATCGCGGCCTGAGGGCTGAACAAGCTGCCGGCTCGACGGTTGGTGTGGTAGTCGAACGATAACATAAGGGGGCCCCGCCGGAAGGTGGGGCCCTTTCTGTGTTTGGGCGCTGGATGCGCCTCAGTGCTTGTGCTGGTGCGCTGGAGTGGCTTTCACCTTGGTGGGTGTCGCGGCCCCCTTGCCCTCGAGCTTCTTCAGCCACGCCTTCATCATCGCGATCTCGGCCACCTGAGACTTGATGATATTCCGAGCGAGCCGCCTGATCTCGCGGTCCTTGCCGTGCTCCAGCACGATCTTGGCCATGTCGACTGCGCCCTGGTGATGCGGGATCATGCCACGCACGAAGTCGGCGTCGGCGTTGCCAGAGAATGCGATCGCCATGTCGTGATGCATTTTGTCGTTGGCAGCCTGGTAGGCCTTCACCGACGGCAGATCGGCGATCTCCTTGGGCAGAGCGCCGGGGCGGCATGTGGCGCGGCGTGACCAGTATGGGCCCCGGCGCCTTGAGCTATGGCTCCTGTTGGGGGCAGCGCTGAAATCACCAGCGCGAGAATCACGGGAAGGGCTGCTTTCATAGGCGATTTCTCCTGGGTGAGTGTCGTTGGGTTGAACAGTAGACATCAGATGGAGGCGGCCGCCACTGGCTTTACCGCCCTCCGCCCCTCAAGCACCCGGCCGGCCCGTTTTTCTGGTGCGACCGCGGCGGCGCTGGGTTTCTTTCCCGTCCTCGACTTCGACCGTGCGCATCGTCCTCGTGGGAAGCGGTTTGCCGAGAGGCACCTCGGTGCGGCCGACCGTCATCTCGTCCAGGCTCGGCTTGTGCGGGCGTACCTCTGCGCTTCCGCCTGCTGCAAGGCTCGCCGCGGCGCCCGGTCGAGCGCTCGGCGCTTCGCGCGAGAACGTCATGCCCTCCTCGCCGGATCCACCCGCCAGTGCATCGTCGGCCACGGCAAGCTGCGTCTCGCGCAGTCGCTT
>CAMAYR010000141.1 GCA_945862355.1 Devosia equisanguinis
AAGACCGCTTTCAACGCGACGATGAAGGATCCCGAAATGATCGCCGACGGCAAACGCATTTCGGTCGATTTCAAGCCGATGACGGGCGAGCGCGTCGGCGAGATCATCGCCGGCTTCCTCAAGACGCCGTCGGCCGTGATCAAGAAGGCGCAGGAGGCGAGCGTTGAGACCCAGCGCTGATCGCCCCGCCTGGCTGGCAGTGGCGGGCCGCGTCACTCCGCCGGCATGGTCAGCGCCAGCACCAATCGCTGGATCACCGGTGCGATCACGGCCACCACGGGCAGCATCGTGATCCACGCCGCGATCCAGGTGAGCCCCCAACCCAGGAGCGCGGTCGAGTTCACCCCGACCGCGCTGAACGTCGCAATGCCGGTGGCGACTGCCGTCGTGATGCCGGACTGGATCACACCATAGATCAAAGGTCCGTATTGCCTGGGAATTCGGGGCATAGCCGTCCGCCATTGCTGTCGCGCAGGCAGGGACCTTCGCGCGTTCGACCGGTGGCAGTCAACGCGACGTGCACGCCTCCGGCGATGATCCCGGAAAGGAAAAACGTTACCCTTAGTGTCGTATCCCACCTCTCGAAGGCACATCCGCGCGGGGCGATGCCCGTTCCCCGAAACGCCCCACTCTGACGCGAAAAGTATCCCGCTACACACGGCACCCGCCACGCAGTAGACTGACAGCATATCCGCGTCGTTCTGACCACCAGCTCGATCCCCATGAAAACGGCCATCATACACGCCGCCGCCGCCGTCCTGCTGCTCGGCATCGCCGGTGCCGCCGCCGCGCAGGCGAGCCCGCCGCGCCCGGCGCAAGCCGGCGTGAGCGCCAAGGCTGCCCCGCCGGCGAAACCGAAACCCGACCCGATGAAAGTGCGGATCGTGCGCAGCGCCGAGCCCGGCTGCGAGCCGACATGCGCGGAATGGATCTCCGCTCAAGGAGAGATCGGGGATGCCACACCCGGCCAGTTCCGCCGCACGCTGACCCGGCTCGGTAATCGCAAGCTGCCGATCCTGATCGATTCGGCGGGCGGCGCCGTCGATCCATCCATGGCGATCGGGCGGATGATCCGCGCCAAAGGCCTCGACGTCGTGGTGACCAAGACCATCCTCGCACCGCCCTGCCAGCCCAATGACGTCGCCTGCCGCAAGCTGGCAGCCAGCGGCGTCACGGCCGGCCGGGCAGAGGCCAAGATCTCCAAGTGTGCGTCGAGCTGCGCGTTCATTCTCGCCGGCGGCGTGCGCCGCTATGTAGGCGTGTGGACCATCGTGGGCCTGCACGAGATCAAGGCGATTTCCACCCGCCGGCTGGTCCGCCAGCACTATCGTATCCTGCCGGGATCGCCCGTGACCGGTGCGCCCGCCCGCAAGCAGGTGCTGCGCCAGGAAGTGCTGCGCGTCGACCGCAAGGAGGGTCCGGCCGGCGAGAAGACCTACGACAGGATCAGAAGCTATTTCGTCGAGATTGGCGTGGCGGAAACCATCATACCGATCCTGCGGGCAGCGCCCCATTCCTCGATCCGCTGGGTTCGGCTCGCCGAGCTGAAGGCCACCAGGCTGGCGACCGACTTCATGAATGGCGAGCAGTTGATGGCGCGTCCCACGGCAGCCTCGCCGATTTCGACAGCACCCGCGCCCCCCGACGCAGCCAGAGCTGGCGCTGCAACGCCTGCGACCTCCGACACGGGTGCAGCCAGCAATCCAACGATACGACCAATCCCAACCGCTGCGACGCCGACCGCACCAGCGGTACCCACCGCCGCGATCGCCCGTCCCACCAAGGCAGTCCAGCGCGCGCCGCCCAAGCCCAGGTCACGCCCGACGCGCACCAAGCGCGCCGAACAAACCCAGCCCACGCCGTTCTTCCAGAACTGACAGCACCCGTCGTCCGAGGACGACGGGTGCTGGAATTCAAAACCAGCGCTGCCGGTCGGATGCTCAACCCGCCTTCAGCACCGCCACGACCTCCTTGGGCGGGGCGAAGTCTTCCGGGATGCCGCATATGCCGGTCGACTTGAAGAAGCGGCCAACGGCGGGCGCCGCCGTCACCACCGCGAACGGCATGGCCACCAGATAGCCCAGCGTCAACGGCAGGCTCCACCAGAACAGCGCCGGCTCGACCGCGTACATCAGCCCGCACACGACGACGCCGAAAAGCGTCTGCGGCCACAGGTTTTCCCACGCCGAGCGCCACGAGATGCCGTAAGTGTCACGCGATTGTCCGCCCCATACGACCGACTGCCCGAAAGCGAGCCCGATCATGAAGATCGAGGTGCGAATGGTCGATACCGCACCCTGCAGGAACGAGAACACCAGCTCGATGGCTGCCGAGACGAGGAACCGGACGGTGCCGCCATAGCGCGCCACGCCGCCCTTGGTCAGCATCGCGTCGATCAGACCGGCGATCTTCGGCGACAGGTACATCAGGAAAAAGATGATGTAGATGCTGGCCGCCAGCGTCGCGGGGAAGGCCTCCATGCCCTGCACCTGCCAAGCCACGACGGGCGACAGCGCGATCATCAGCGTCCAGGCGGGAATGCCGAGGAACATCAGGATCGCCCACACGAGCTGGAAGCGGCTCATCGGAAGGAGGCCCGGAACGAGGTCCTTTGTTCCCGGAAGACCGAGCAACTTCACATACTGCATGTTGCCCTGGCACCAGCGCACGTCACGCTGCGCGAAGTCGAGCATCGTGGGCGGGTTTTCCTCCCAGCTGCCGCGCTCCTCGGGCAGCACGCGCACCTCGAAGCCCGCGCGCCGCATGAGCGTCGCCTCGACCTGATCGTGGCTGAGCACGTGACCACCCAGCGGCGGGGCACCGGGCAGGATCGGCAGGTGGCACTCGTCCTTGAAGGGCTTGATGCGCACCAGTGCGTTGTGGCCCCAAAACGGACCGCAATCGGCCGTCCACCAGCTCTGGCCCATCGTGTAGGTGCGCATGCCGTGGCGCATTCCGAACTGGAAGATCCGCGCGAAGGCGCTGCTCGATGGCATGCCGACGACGAGGGATTGCAGAATACCGAGCTTGGGGTGGGCCTGCATCATCCGCGTGAGCCGCACGATCGCATCGCCCGACATCACACTGTCCGCGTCGAGCGGCAGCATCAGCTCGTAGTCAGTGCCCCAGCGATCGCAGAAGTCGCGGACGTTGCCGGCCTTGAAACCGGTGTTGTCGGTACGACGGCGATAGACGATGCGCTCGCCATCGGCCGGCCCCACCTCGACCTTCCAGGCTTCCGCCGCCGCCGCCTCGGCATCGGCCACATCCGCCTTGTTGGTGTCGGAGAGAATGAAATAGCTGTATCTGTCGCCGTAGCCCGTCGCATCGACGCTCTCTTTCACCGTGCGCAACCGACGAAATGCACGCGCGGGGTCCTCGTTGCGCAGCGTCATCAGGATGGCGGTGTTGATCGTGACCGACGTCGGCTCGTCGCCGGCCTTGGCGTAGGGCGCGACCTGCTCCATCGGCCGGTCTGCCCAGTGCAACAGCCACAGGCCTATGATCGAGTTCCAGAAGCCCAGCACCGTCCACGGCAAGCCGATCGCGAAGCAAACGAACATGATCATGTCGACGACCGTCCAGCCACCAGAGGCGAGCACGGTCCAGGCCGCCCACATCATCGCCAGATACGTGACGACGTTGAGTACGATCACCAGCCGCCGGCGACGCGCCAGCTCAGCCGTGGACTGCAACCCGGTGGGTGTCGTAAGGCTCATGCGATTGGCCGCGAATGTTGGGCTGTCGATGGTCTGTGTCATGGGTAAGGTGTTGCCCTCAGGGGATAGCAGAACGCGCGTGGAAATGCATGAGCGAGCCTGAACGCAACATGACCAGACGATCAGCCGGCCGCATCCAGGTGGCCCGTGGCCTGTGGTATGCAAAACCGGGCGTGGTGGAGTTGCGCAACGCGCCGCTGCCCAGCCTGGAGCCCGGCAAGGCCCAGGTGCGCGCGCTTTTCAGCGGCGTCAGCCGGGGCACCGAGCGGCTGGTGCTCGCCGGCCTCGTGCCCGAGCACGAGCGCCAACGGATGCGCGCGCCACTGCAGGAGGGCGATTTCCCCTTCCCCGTGAAATACGGCTATTGCTCTGTCGGCACCGTGGAAGCCGGCCCCGCCGAGCTCGTCGGACGGCACGTCTTCTGCCTGTACCCCCACCAGGACGTTTTCCAGGTTCCAGCCGGGATGGCCGTCCCGATCCCCGATGGCGTCTCCCCTCGCCGCGCTACGCTGGCCGCAAACATGGAGACCGCGCTCAACGCCTTGTGGGATTCGGGCGCTGGTCCCGCCGACCGCATCGTCGTCGTAGGCGCCGGCATCGTAGGCCTGCTGGTCGCCTATCTCGCCGCACGGCTGCCGGGAGCAGAGGTGATTGTCATCGATCCGATGGAGGAGAGGCGCCAGATCGTGGAGGCGTTCGGCTGTCGGTTCGCCGCGCCGGGTGATCAGCCCGCCGCCAGCAATGCCGACGTCGTCTTCCACACCTCCGCGAGCGAGGCTGGCTTGGCGACCGCGATTGCAGCCGCCGGCATGGAAGGAAATATCGTCGAGCTGTCGTGGTACGGCGACAAACGCATCGCCGTGCCGCTGGGCGGCGCGTTCCACAGTCAGCGGCTTCGACTTGTATCGTCCCAGGTCGGCCACGTGTCCGCCGGCCGGCGCGTCCGCTGGGACTACCGCCGCCGCATGGAGGCCGCCCTCCGCCTGCTCGCCGACGACCGCCTCGACGCGCTGCTGACGACCGAAATCGCTTTCGTCGACGCTCCGGCCAAGCTCCCCGGCCTGCTCGCGCCGGACGCGCCGGGTCTGGCGCCTGTGATCCGTTACGGTTGAGGGCTTTGTAGCGCCGCCGACGATCGCGGGCTTCGGGCGCAAACCCGCCGTGTCGGCCACCTTCGGTCGTTCGTCGATTGTCCATCGTCAATGCCGGCCGGGCGTGGTGCAGGCACGCCGCACAATGCAGATGTGCGGCCGAAAGCCCTCTGTACCTGCCACACCCTGTGCTAATCCCTCAACGCGCCTGCGCATGGCGCCAAGGTGCCGACACCACAGGAGCAACCGTGAGCAAGCCCCCTTCAGGCGAGCCGGCGAAATCCGCAGGCCTTCCCCCGTCCGGAAAAAGCGACGGGACGGCCCCGGAGCTGCCGATGCAGGTCGTGGACCGGCGTGCTCCGGCCAAGACTTTGCGTAAGGCGACCAGCCGCGGCAGCCTCCTGCACAGGCTGCGCTGGCTTCCATTGATCCCCGTCGTGATGCTGACCGGCGGCGTGATCGCGATGTACTTCCAGCCGCCCGGCATTCGCGTCGCGATGCGCACCCTGGGGCTGCAACCCGGCGGCGGCACCTCCGATCCGATAGCCGTGCCCGCCGCACCGCGTCCTGCCGCGAACGATACAGCCACGCCGGCAGCGCGCCAGGTGGTGGCGCTGGCCAAGCTCGTGCCGCTAGGCGAAGTCCGTACTGTGGCCCCGCCCTTCGGCGCCGGCGACGCCCGCATCGCCACGCTTCGCGTCGAGGAGGGCGCGAAGGTCGCAGCCGGCGACATCCTCGCCTTGATGGACAACGAGGGCCAGCTCAAGGCCGCGGTCGAAGCAGCCAAGGCCAATGTGGAGGCACGCTCCGCCACCCTGGAACAGGTGCGCGCCCAGGTCCTCGCGAGCCGCGACGAGGCGCAGGCCACCCTGTCTCGCGCCGAGGCGACGGCGCGCAACGCACAAGCCGATTTCGAGCGCGTCGAGCAACTCGCCAAGCGCGGCGTCTCCACGGAAGCCGCACTGAGCAAATCAAGGACCGTGCGCGAGGAGACCGCCCGCGAGGTCGACCGTGCGCGGGCGACGTTGTCCCGCTTCCAGAGCCTCGACCTCGACCGCCAGCCCGACGTCGTGGTCGCCTCGAGCAATCTCACCGTCGCCCGCTCCGAGCTCGCGCGCGCGACCCAGGATCTCGACAAAGCCTATGTGCGCGCGCCGATCACCGGCACCGTCCTGACCGTGCTCGTCAGGCCGGGCGAGAAGCCGGGTGCTGCCGGCATCGTCAAGCTCGGCAACCTCGAGCAGATGATGGCGGAGATCGAGGTGTTCCAGACGCAGATCGGCTTTGTGGCGCTGGGTGATGTCGTGACCTTCACGGCGGACTCGCTGCCAAAGCCATTGGCGGCGACGATCTCCCGGATCGGGCTCGAAGTCGGACGCCAAACGCTCGTCGATGCGACCCCGGCGGCGAACACCGATGCGCGCGTCGTAAAGGTTCAAGCAGCGCTGACGCCAGAATCTTCGATGATCGCGCAGAAGTACACGAACCTGCAGATGATCGCGCGGATCACGACGCGGCCGGCGCCATGACCGCTCTGCTCGAGCGCCTGCTGGGCCGCCTGCCTATTGGCTGGCTGCAACTATCGCACAACAGAACACGTCTCGCCGCTGCGATAGCCGGCGTGATGTTCGCAAACATCCTGATCTTCATGCAGCTCGGGTTCATGGGCGCGCTGGTCGACAGCGTCGCGCTGCCCTACAAAGCGATGAACGCCGACATCATCATTTCGGGCTCGGATGCGAATACGCTGGCAGACGGCAGCCCGCTTCCGCGACAGCGCATGTTCGAGGCTCTTTCGGCGCCAGGCGTGGCCAGCGCCACCCCTCTCTACTTCGGCAAGATGGACTGGAAGCAGCCCGACGGCTCGATCCGCACGCTCGATGTGTTCGGCATCGATCCCTCGGTCCGGGCTTTCAACAACGCCGATATCGATGCGGCGCTCGATCAGCTCAAGCTATCCGACTACGCCATAGTAGACCGCCGCACGCGGAATGCGCCAAAGGGCCTGTTCGCCACTATCGACAATGGCCAGCCTTACAGGTTCGAGGTGAAGGGGCGCACTCTGACGGTTAATTCGACTTTCACGCTCGGCGGTGGCTTCACAACCGACGGCTACCTCGTCGTCTCCGATCAGACGTTCATGAAGCACTTCCCCAGCCGCGTCGCGGGTGCGCCCAACCATATTCTCGTGCGGATCGCTCCTGGCGCGGATCGTTCCCAAGTGATTGCAGGGCTCAAAGCAATCCTGCCCGACTACGATTCCATCGTGCGGACCATCGAGCAGGCGGTAACGAAGGACCAGGCGTTTCAAACGACGCAGCGGCCGGTGGGCATCGTGTTCGGCTTCGGCATTCTCATCGGTGTGCTGGTCGGCATCGTGATCGTCTACCAGGTGCTCGCAACCGATGTCGCCGATCACATCCGGGAGTACGCGACGTTCAAGGCGATGGGCTATCCCCAGCGGTTCTTCCTCGGCATCGTGTTCGAGGAGGCGATCATCCTGGCCATACTGGGGTTCGTACCCGGAGTGATCATCTCGTTGCTTTTGTATGCATTCGTTTCCAGCGTGACGGGGCTGCCGCTCGCCATGTCGGGATCCCGGGCTGTCTACGTGCTGCTGGGAACCATCACGATGTGTGCGATCTCCGGGGCTATCGCCACGCGGCGGCTCGCCCGCGCCAATCCTGCCGATCTGTATTGAGGCCTCCCATGAACGGCCATGTCGAGGCAGGTAAAACAGAAGCCGCCGCCGTGTCGCGGGTCGGTGTCCCCAGCACCGCGATAATCGTGCGCGCACTCAATCACTGGTTCGGCGAAGGCGAGGCGGCCAAGCAGGCGCTGTTCGACATCGATCTCGAGATCGAGGCAGGCAAGCTCATCACGCTGGTTGGGCCGTCGGGGTCGGGCAAGACGACACTACTTACGCTGATCGGTTGCCTGCGGCGCGTGCAAGAAGGCAGCATCACGTTGCTCGGCGCGGAGCTTGCCGGCGCGAGCGAGGCCGACCTCACGCTGCATCGCCGTCAGCTCGGCTTCATCTTCCAGGCGCACAACCTCCATGACAGCCTCACTGCAATGCAGAACGTGCGCATGGGGCTCGAGGTTCACGGCCCCGCTGCCATGCAGCACTGGGAGGAGGCCGCAGCCCAGATCCTCACCACGCTCGGCCTCGGAGAACGCCTCCATTACATCCCCAGCCGCCTGTCTGGCGGCCAGAAGCAGCGCGTTGCCGTCGCCCGCGCCCTCGTCGGCAACCCCGAGATCATCCTCGCCGACGAGCCCACCGCCGCCCTCGACAAGGACACCGGCATGCAGGTCGTGCGCCTTCTGAAGCGGCTCGGCGAGGAGCGGGGAACCACCACGCTGATGGTGACCCACGACAACCGCATCCTCGAGATGTCCGACCGCATCATCTCGCTCGAGGACGGCCGTATCGTCAGCGGATGAGGCGCAACAACCAGCTCGAACCCACTTCGCATAGACCTCAGCCGAATTGAGTTTCATCCCTCAGCGATTCTTGCTGTCCTCGACGACGAGGCTCTATGACATGCGCCGTATAGATGGTTACGAGTTGCCGTGCCGCCGAGCCTCCGCCGCGCGCTTGCAATCGTAGGCGGCGGCAACTAGCTTCGACCATCGTGATCAATGAACCACCCGTTTTCGACCATTTGATTCACGACATCGAAACTTCCGGAGTTGGTCCTGACCATGCCATCCACGCACATGAAGCTGGGCATGTTCTACTGGCCAGGTGGCGGCCAGCACATGGCTGCGTGGCGCCATCGCGATGCCCATCCCGATTTCGATGTCGACGTTGAGCGGATCGTCGAGCTGGCCAAGCTCGCCGAGGGCGGACTTTTCGATATGTTCTTCATGGCCGATTCCCTCACGTTCTGGCGTGGGCCGCTGGAGGCGATGAGCCACGATGCGGCAGGGGCATGGATCGAGCCGCTGACGGTGATGGCGACGATTGCCCAGCACACGAAACATCTGGGCCTCGTATGCACGTCGAGCACGACCTACGATCAGCCCTATCTTCTGGCTCGCCGCTTTGCCGGGCTCGATCTCGCCAGCAAAGGCCGTGCCGGCTGGAACTTGATAACAACGGGCAATTCCAGCGCGTCGAAGAGTTTCGGCCACGAACAACACGTCGAGAAGGCTGCACGTTATCGAATGGCGTGGGAGTTCGCCCATGTCGTGCGCGGGCTGTGGAGCTCTTGGCGGCAGGATGCCTTCGTTCGCGATCGCACATCCGGGCTGTTCTTCGATCCGGCCAAGCTGTTCGTGCTGGAGCACGAAGGCGAGTTCTTCAAGGTAAAGGGGCCGTTGATCGTCCCTCCCTCACCGCAGGGCGAGCCGGTCATGGTGCAGGCCGGAGCCTCGGAGGACGGCCGCGAGCTGGCAGCGGCGACTGCCGAGGTCATTTTCGCCGCCCAACAGCACTTCGACGCGGCAACGAAGTTCTACGCCGACGTCAAAGGACGCATGAAGGCCTACGGCCGCGATCCCGACAGCTTGAAGATCATGCCTGGGCTGATGGTGTTCGTGGCCGAGACGCACGAGCAGGCCCACGCGGAGTACGAGGAGCTCCAGGATCTGATCGATCCGGTGATGGGCCTCGCCCTGCTATCGCAGCGCATGGACTTCGATTTCTCAAGCTATGGTCCCGATGATCCGGTCCCGGTCCTACCCGTGACGTCCCGCGGCGGCAGCCGAGCCCAACTCGTCAACGAGCAGGTTGCCAATTCCCCCGGAATGACATTGCGGACACTCTACAAGCATTTTGCAGCGGGCAGGGGTCACGGCCTTATCGTCGGCTCGCCGACCGAGGTCGCCGATCACATGCAGCGTTGGGTTTCCGGCAAGGCATGTGACGGGTTCAACATCATGCCCCCGATCTATCCGCGCGACCTGCAGCGCTTCAACGACCTCGTAGTGCCCGAGCTTCAGCGGCGCGGAATTTATCGCACAGAATACGAGGCTACGACGCTGCGCGGTAATCTCGGTCTCGACCGGCCGCCCTGGTCGCGGAACGGAATTCGCAGAATGGGCGATGCTGCCGAGTAGCGCGTACTTGAAACCGCCGATTTTCCGTGCCCGCAACAGGACAAGATTGCTAGAGGATGGCTCAGGTGAAATCTCCAATTGCGTTTGCTCTGGCAGCAGCAGTTCTCTCTACGCCACTGCCGTCGATGGCCCAGGTGTTCAGCGCGAAGACTGTCACACTGGTCGTCGGCTACCCGCCGGGTGGCGGATACGATGCTATTGCCCGGGTATTGGTCCGCCACTACGGCAAACATCTCCCCGGGAACCCGGCCGTCGTCGTACAGAACCAGCCCGGCGCCGGTAGCATGCTGGCCGCCAACAGCCTCTACAATACTGCCAAGAAGGACGGCTCTCAAATCGGCATGTTCGCTGCGGCCGTCGCCATAGAGCCGCTGATCGGCAATGCCAGCGCCAAGTATGACATCACGAAGTTCGAGTGGGTCGGCAATCTCGATCGCGACACGTATTCGTGCGGGGTATGGCACACGACGGGCGTGGAGAAGTGGCAGGACGTTCGCAAAGCAAAGCTCAAGCTGGCGGCAACTGGAATTGGCGCCATTCAGCAAGCCCGCTTTCTGGTCTCAGCACTCGCCGTACCAGCCGACGTGATCTATGGCTTTCCAGGCATGGGCCAGGTGCACCTCGCATTGCAGCGAGGGGAGGCCGATGCCGCCTGCGGGATCTTCGCTTCCACCGGTCGGCAGTTGTTTGGTGAGGACGTCAAGAACGGCAGGCTCAAATTCTTCATGCAGTTCGGCAAGGAGCCCGAGCCATTTTTCGGGCAGGCACCGACCATCTACTCAGTTCTAGAAAAGGCCGAGGACCAGAAGCTCGCCCAGTTGATTTTTTCTCCGGCTGAAATCACGCGCCCCATCGCGGCTCCACCAGGAACACCAGCGGGCATCGTCAAAGTCTTGCGGAACGGCCTGGAGTTGACTGTTAAAGACCCTGGCTATCTAGCAGACGTGCGAAAGATGCAGCTCAATCCGCGACCCATGTCTGGCGAGGAGACAGCCGCGACATTCGCCAGGATCGTCGATGCTCCCAAGGAGGTCGTCGAGCGCGCAAAAGGTATCGTCGCACCTGTGCGGTGAATGAGATCATGCAGCGCGCCAGAGTTCCGGTTCTGGTACCCGCCAGACAATTCCGCAAACCGGCCCGATCCGGGGCTCGGCTGAAGCCGCGACTGCGTCGGTGGTCGCCTCCGTCCGCCGCCACGAGCGGCCGGCCGCAATCATCGGCCAAACCGAACACTTGCGCTCAGCCCGGTACTACCGCCGAACATAGATGCCCGAGAAGCTGACGTTCATGCCACCACAGTTGTTGTTGTCCTCGACGAGCAGGTACTGCGCGATGCGGCGCATCCGGACGGCGCAACCGTTGTCGCCTGCGGCCTCGAAGCTCGCGGCAGGTTGATCGGCGAAGAACAGCGTATCGCCCTGCGGCGTCGCCCGCCCGTCGAGTTCGCCCATGTTGACCCGCCCCGACGACACCCGCTCCGGATCAGCGGCGCCATAAGTTGCCGAGCCCTTCAAGACCAACGTGCCGCCTGCAGCCGGCTTGATGCCGATCTCTGCCTCGATGCGCCGCCACGTGCCCGCCCAGGCAGCAGCGCTCAACGGCCCCTGCGCCAAGGTTTCTAGCGCCGCGGCCGGCAGCCACCCGATCGTTTCGATGCCTCTCGCGTTGACGTAGTCGGCACACACGAAGTCGCCGAAGCGCTTGGTGGTCAGAACCACGTCGCCGGCCATGAGATAAGGTCTGTCGCGACAGGCAGGCGCCGCGCCCGGGCATTGCTTGTCGTCGTGCACGCCACGGACGAAGTTGACGCGGCGCTGGGCTTTCGTCACCCGGGCGACACCAATCGCATCCACGAATGCGGCCCCCGGGCAATGACCGGCAGGCTCTTCGGCGGCAGCCGGCCCGAGCAGGCCGAGGCCGGCTGTCAACGTCACGGCTAATCCTGTCGCCCGGCTGATCATGGACCGTAACCTCCGTGAGCCCGAAACGCACCGATCGCGGCGCCGGAATGCAGCATAGCACGACGCACCATGCTCTATCGCCTGAGTTCCGCTGAAGGCACGGCCCCTGCGCCGCCTCCGCTTCAGCCCAGAAACTCCTTCGTCCAGGCCTCGTAATCCTCCGCACGCGTTACGCGGCGCATCGTCTCCGCCGACGGCATTCCGGCAAGCGTGCGCGGATCGCCGCCCTCGCGCAGCGCCTTCATCGTTGCATAGACCGCCTGCACCGCCGCCTGGATCGGCTGGTGCCCCTGCAGGCAGATTTTCACGCCGTTCGCGTTCAGGAAGGCGGGGTCAGCGAGTGCGGTCGGCGCGTTCCCGAGAATAATGGGCAATCCGGTGACCGCGCCGATAGCCTCCACTTCCGCGCGCGACTTCACGCCGGAAAGAAAGATCGCGTCGACACCTGTCGCGGAGTAAGCCGCGACGCGTGCCTTGGCGTCATCGAGCGAGGTGATCGACGCCGCCCCGGTACGGCCCGCGATCACCAGCAGCCGATCGCGCCGCGCCGCAACGGCAGCCTTCAGCTTGCCGACCCCTTCATCGATCGGAACGAGACGCGCCTTGGCCCCACTGGCGAATGGCTCGGGCAAATCCGTGTCCTCGATCGTGAGCCCCGCGATGCCAGCCGTTTCCAACTCCTCCACGGTGCGCATCACCGACAGCGCATTGCCGTAGCCGTGATCGGCATCGACCAGCAGCGGCAACTCCCCCGCGCGGCAGATGCGCTGTGCGAGCCCGGCGAACTCCGACAACGTCAACGTACAATTGTCCGGTGCGCCGAGCACAGCCAGCGAGGCCGTCGAGCCAGCCAGCATCCCGGCCTCGAAGCCCAGATCCTCCGCCACTCGCGCCGACATCGGATCGAACACGGAGGCGGGATGGACGCAGCGCCCGCCGTCGAGAATGGCGCGGAAACGCAGGCGGCGATCGGTAAAACGCGAGATCATGGACAAGTGCTCCGGTAGCCGGGCGGTCACGCCGCCAGACGGCCGAACCTATGCACGAAGCATCGCGTTGTCATCGGCCGGCATGCGCATTGCGCAATTGCGACACATTGCGCATCGCTTGGTCATCGTAACGGACCAACCGCAGGACTAAGCAGAGCAATCGCTGGCGGATTGGAGGCCTAA
>CAMAYR010000142.1 GCA_945862355.1 Devosia equisanguinis
AGCCAGCCGAACGGTGCGCAAAGTCACCGATTCAGGAATGTGGCTTGAGTTTGAAACCCGTCCGGGTGCTGGTGGCCGATGACGATCCGGTGATGCGCGCGCTCGTCCGGGCCAACCTCGAGGATCGTGTCGCCGACGTGGTCGAGGCCGGTGACGGCCAGGAAGCATGGACCCTCCTGCTCTCCCAGTCGTTCGAGTTGGCGCTGATCGATCTGTCGATGCCGGGGCTCGATGGCTTCGCGCTCATCGAGTGCATAAGAAACCATCCCCGCACGCGTCATCTGCCGATCGTCGTGATTACTTCGAGCACGGACCAGGCATCCGTGCGCAAGGCGCTCGAGGCGGGCGCGACGTCGTTTCTCACCAAGCCCGTGAACTGGGCGCTGTTCTCCCATCAGATCGACTATCTGGTTCGTCTCGACCAGACCAATGCGGCCGAGCGCGCCACCAAGCAGCGGGCGGAGGCTGTGGCTCGCGCCAAGGATGCGCTGATCGCCGCGCTTGTGGCTCGGGTACGCGAACAGGCGCGTCGGTTGCTGGAGAGCTCGGAGACGGTCGTGATGCGGGCCGGCATCCGCGACGGCCAGGGCCTCGATTATGTCCAGTCGGTGATCGCCAATGCGCGGGGGATCGAGGTAGCGCTAGACGAGCTTCTGCCGCACTTCCGCAGCATGACCGAGCAGATCGTCGTGGACGACCGTCCCGTCACGTTGAACCGGTTGGTCGACGCTTGCGTCGACCAACTCGCAGATCTGGCCGAGATGGCCGACGTCGAGATCGCGGTTGCTCCGATTTCCAGCGCGTTGCTCGTCTGCTGCGACGAGACCGCGATGCGGCGGGCGCTGTGCAATCTTCTGCGTAACGCGATCGAGTTCACGCGATCGGGTTCCGTCGTGCGCATCGGCGTAGACGTCAGGGAAGACGGTGCGCTCGCCATCTGGATCGACGACGAGGGGCCAGGTGCCGATCCTGAGGTGATCGCACGTTGTCTCAAGCCGCTCGACGGTCTGAGCGAGGACGGCGACATCGGACCCACGCAGGCCGCTCTCGGGCTGCCGATTGCGGGGGCGATCGCCAGCGCGCACGGCGGATCCATCGAGGTCGTGGCCCGGGACGAGGGTGGAACCCGGGCGTGCCTCAACCTTCCCGCCGAGATCGTGGAGTACCGGCTAGAGGATGTCGCATGATGCCGCGGCTGTTCGCGACGTGGGCCGTCGGGAGACTGGACCAGCGTGCCGGAGAGATTGCCTGGTCGCTGGCGCGGGACGAGCGCGCTTCGATCATCGTGAAGTTCGGCCTGCTGCTTCCGGTGATGTTCGGCATGGTCGGCGGTACCATTGATTACGGTATGCTCATTCGCCAGAAGGCACTCCTGCAGAATGCTGCTGATGCAGCAGCGACGGCGGCGGCGAAGGAATTCACGCTGATCGACACCAGCAAGCACGACATCAACGCCATGACCCATGGCGAAGGTCGAAGCCTTCATGCGGGCAAGTGGGCAGTCGACTGCTGGCAGCTCTCAGGTGGTGGGGCGGGCCCAACTCGAGCCGCTGCAGGTGAGTGTCCAGGCGACACAGGACTACACCACGCCTTTTGGTGTGCTGCGCGGCAGCGCGTCGAGATTGTCCGTGCGCTCGGTTGCGCAGGTCATCGGCCGGCCGCACATCTGCGTCCTGGGGCTCGAGGAGCAGGAAGCCGGTACGATCGAGCTGTGGACGAACGCGCGGATGACGGCCCAGAACTGCGCGGTGTACTCGAACTCGACGTCCTCGGCGGGCATCAAGTCGAAGAACAATGCCGTGCTTTCCGCGACGCTGATCTGCAGCGCCGGTGGTTCTGACGGCGGCAAATCGTCATTCCAGCCTGGACCGCTGACGGATTGTCCGGTGCTCGAGGATCCGTTGGCCGGCCGCGTGGCCCCCGAGGTCGGGAGTTGTACGGAAACTGGCCGCAAGATCGTCAGCGAAGGTGTGACGCTGATGCCCGGCGTCTATTGCGGGGGCATCGAGATCAGCGGTTCATCGGTGGTGGAGTTGTTGCCGGGCATCTACGTGATGAAGGACGGTCCACTCGTCGTGAAGGACAGTGCGAGCCTGTCAGGCGTAGATGTCGGGTTCTATCTGACGGGTGCAAATGCCTGGTTCAGGTTCGAGACCGGCTCAACGATCAGTCTCGCTGCCCCCAAAGGCGGCGTCATGGCGGGGCTCCTGTTCCACGAGGCGGCCACCCAGCCGGTCGCCTATTCGCACCAGATTCTGAGCGACAACGCCCGCCTGATGCTCGGCACGATCTATCTGCCGCGCGGCGATCTCGTGATCGACGCCAACAAGCCCATTGCCGATCAATCAGCCTACACTGCGATCGTCGCCAGGACCCTGCGTCTTTATTCCGGTCCCAATCTGGTGCTCAACACCAACTACGAGCAGACGACGGTTCCCGTGCCCGCCGGCATCAAAGGCGTCGGCCAGCCCGTCGCGCTGGTGGAGTAGCCGGGCCGGCTTCAGGTTGCCGCGCGACGTGCTGTCAGCGCGTAGACCGTGTTGACGTTGCCGGTGAAGTCGTGGCCGGTCGCTACGAGGTGGCCTTCGACGACGAGGCCGGGAACGGCGCCGAAAAGGGCCTCGAGCTCGGCCAGCGTGTAGTAGGCGTAGAAGCGCCCGATCTTATCGCGGGCCTCGCCCTCACCAGCCTTGAATGTCGCCAGCAGCAGCCCGCCGGGTTTCAACGCTCTGACGAGCCGGGCGAGCAGCGCCGGCATCGCGCCCTTGGGCACATGCAGAAGCGCGCCGGATGCCCAGATCCCGTCGTAAGTGTCGATCTCATCGACGCTCTCGAAGGAAGCGACGCGGACCTGACGACGCAGCTTCTCTTGCGCGAGCGCTGCCATTTCCGGACTGGCGTCGAGGGCGTGCACGTCGAAGCCCTTGTCTTGCATCAGGGCGGCAGCCCAGCCGCCACCACAGCCAAGGTCGAGCACTACCGCTGCCGGCGGCATCATGGCTATGAAGGGCTCGAGGAAGCCGTCGGCGCGCTCCTTGCGATTGCGGCCAGCGTACTTCGGGGCTTCCTGCGCGTAGATGTCGAGGGTCTGGCGATCGGCGATCTCTGGCATGTCAGAACTTCTTGTCGTGAGATGGCGGCACGGCGCGGGCTCGCGCATGCCACCCCGCACGCTGCCCCGCGTCGGGCAGTGCGACGGTCGGCGCGCGCTCTCACAAGCCCGTTAGTGCGCTGTCGGGCAGGTTGTCAATTGCCGCCGCTGTGCTTGTTGGCGTCCTTCACATACTGTGCGATCCAGGCCTTCGTCTCGGGCGATACGACGAGGGTGTTGCGGATCGTGGAGTTGGTGGCAGGACCACTGCGGTAGGCGGGAACGAAGCCGAAAGTCTTACGGCCTTCCGCGGCGAATTCCGGGTCGGTCTCGAGCCCCTTGAAGCCCGCGGTGACGGCGTCCACGGCGCCCTTGGGCGTGCCGGGCGGGAAAGCGGCGATGCGCTGCATCGCGTGTGCCAGCGAGACGATTGTCTTGTAGACCTCCCAGAGTTTCCCCGACGGCTCCTTCCCGCGAATCTTCTTGTAGAGCTCGTGATAGGGCAGCATGTCGAGCCCCTCGATCTGGAGCGGCGTGGTGAGTTGCTTGCCGTCCCATCCGGTATCGTAGAACAGTCCGATTGCTACGCCGTTCTTGACGAGGTTCGGCTCGACCAGCGCACGGTAGGACGGCGGGCTTTCCGAGTAGTAGTTGATCTCGCCCGTTTGCAGCGCATGGCGGGCCGCGTTGCTGCCGCGATAGGCCGTGACGTATTTGTATTTGAGGCCGAGCATCTCCAGGGACAAGCGCAGCAGCAGGTCCTTGCTGCTCTCCGCGCTGAGCCCGCCAGAGACGATCCCTTCTGCTTTCGCGAAGTCGAGGGGGCTCTTGAGGCCGGGCTTCACGTCCGTTCGCATGAAGTAGACGGTCGTTCCGGGTTGATAGGCGACGAACTCGTAGGTCTTGAAATCGACTTTCCACGGCTTCGTGTCGGAGGCATAGGGCCAGGCCACGCCGGTGAGCATACCGAGCATTGTGCCGTCTTTAGGCGCGATCTCGCCCAGGTAGCGCGTACCGACGCGTCCCCCCGCGCCATCCATGTTCTGGATGATGATGCTCGGATTCCCGGGAATGTGCTTGCCGATGTGGCGGGCGACGACGCGGGCCTCGATGTCGGCGGGGCCACCCGCGGCATAGTTTACGAGAAAGATGATGCGCTTGCCCGCGTAGTAGGGTTGTCCGGCCCCTTGCGCCGCGACTTGCGTTGCAACGCAGGATGCCGCCGCAATACCTGCAAGGACCGCTCGCCTCGTCGCGCGTGCTTTGAGGGCTGCCTTCATCATGCCAGTTCCTCCCGTTGAATTTTCCAAACGTGTCGGCGAGTTGCGACCGGTGTGGACGCGCCAAGGGGCGCGTTGACTGCCGCTGTCCTGGAACTATCGAGGCGATGTCATTTGATGCCCGCCCCGGCCTTCACATAAGCGCGAACCGTTTGGCGCAGCTCGGGTTTCGTATCTACCATCTTGCGCACCTTGGCCGCCGTGTCGGGGCCGGCGCGGTACTCCGGCACGTAGCTGAAGGCCTTCATGGCCTCCTGCGCGAACTCCTTGTCCGTTGCCAACGCACGGACGGCTTTCTGCATCGCGTCGACGGCGGCCTGCGGCGCGCCCGGCGGCATCACGGCGACGCGGAACACTTCGCCCGTCAACTGCAACGCGGTGAGATACGTCTCCCACAGCGGCCCTTTCGGCATCTCTCCTTTGATCTCCTGGTAGAGCTCGGGGAAGGATTTGATCGGCAGCCCGTCCACCTGGCTCGAGCGCGAGAACTTCTGCCCATCCCAGCCCGGATCGTAGAACAGGCCGATGGCATCACCCTTGTCGACGAGGCTCTGCTTGACGACGGTGCGATACGACGGCGGGCTTTCCGAGTAGAAGTTGATCTCCTTTTGCTGCATGGCCAGCCGCGCCGCATTCGAGCCGCGATAGCCGGTGACGTACTTGTACTTCAGCCCCAGCATGTCGAGCGTCATGCGGATCATGATGTCCTTGGCGCTGTCGGCCGAAAGGCCACCGGCGACGAGACCCGTGGCCTTGCCGAGGTCGGCCGGCTTCTTGATGCCCGGGGCGGTGTCGGTGCGCATGAAATAGACGGTGGTGCTCGGCTGGTAGGCGACGAAAGCGTAGGATTTGAAGTCGACCCGGCGCGGCGTCGTCTCGGTGGCGAACTGCCATGCGGAGGCTGTCAGCATCGCCATCATCGTGCCGTCCTTGGGCGCGACCTCGCCCATATAGGTGGCCCCGACCATGCCGCCTGCGCCGTCCATGTTCTGAACCACGACGGTGGGCTGGCCGGGAATGTGGCGGGCGATGTGGCGCGCGAAGAATCGACCCTCGATGTCGGCTGGGCCGCCGGCTGCGTAGTTGATCAGCACGATGATACGCTTGCCGGCGTAGAAGTCCTGGGCGTGTGCCGTGTCGGTTGTGCTGGCCAGCAGCGCCCCACCGATCAGCGTGCACGCGACAGTCGCCGCCAGAGGCAATGACCGCGTTGAATGATGTGATGGCATCGCACTTCCTCCCGGAGGTAGCCCGGCGTTTGCCGCCGTGGCTCAGTCGTCAGGCGGTATTGTTTCGGAATCGAGGGAACAGTGCAAGAGCGCTTTCGCGCTGGATGGCATTTCGTGTGCCGTCGGACAGTCCCTTCCAGGTGTCGAGGCATTCGTGCTGCAACTCGATCGCGTGCCGGTCCACGTAAGGCCAGTCGCTGCCGTACATGACGTGGCCGGGGCGGGCGACCTCCATCATCGCGGCGAGCGCAGGGGGCGAAGCGGAGATCGCGGTGTCGAAATAGAAGCGGTCGACCCATTGCCGCGCGCCTTCGGGCACGCGTTCGGCGAACGGCGGTTTATTGATGTCCTGCTCCTCCATCATGATGAGGCGGAACGACAGATAAGGAATGCAGCCGCCGGCGTGCGCGAGGATCCACTTGATGTCGGGATATTTGCGCATGAACTCGTTGTAGATGAGGTAGGTGGCGACGCGGGTCGTCTCGAACGTGTACTCGATGATGGCGCCCCAGATCTGTACCGGGAGCGTGTCGAGGAACGCAGGCCGTGCGGGATGAACGAACACGACAGCCTTGCGCCGGTTCAACTCCGCCAGCAGCGGGTCCATGCGCCTGTCGCCGACATAGACGCCGTTCTGATTGGACAGCAGGATGATGCCGTCCGCCTTCAGCGTGTCGAGCGAAAGCTCGAGCTGCCGCAGCGCGCCGTCGATGTCGGGATATGGCAGCGGTGCGAAGAAGCCCAGCTTGTCGGGCGCAGCGCTCACGAACTTCGCCAGCGCCTCGCTCACCGACTGGCACAGATAGCGTGCATCGGTGTCGTTGCCGTGATGGACCCCGGCAACCGACAGCGGATTGACGACCGCCTTGTCGATGCCGAGCGACGTCATCGAGGCGACGGCCTCCTGCGGAGAGGCGTTTTTGCGCAGCGGCTTGGACGGATCGGCAGCCCCGGCGCGAACCAGGGCATTCTGATATTCCGGCAGCACGCAGTGATGATGCACGTCGATCAGGCGGGGATCGGCTATTGTCATGCTCGGCTTTCCTTCCGGCGGCTGGGCGTCATGCCCGGAGCCGCTGAGTGGGCACGGTGGCACCGTGAATTGTGTGCTGCCCGGGCGCGGACCCTGGCCTGCATATGTTATGAGGCCACTCATGAAGAGCAATCTGATTCGCATCATCGGCATCGACCCTGGCCTTCGCCGAACCGGGTGGGGCATCATCGAGTCCGACGGCGTGCGGCTGTCATATGTGGCGAGCGGGCATGTCGGCTCGACCGACAAGGTCGAGCTCGCCTTCCGGCTGCGGGAGCTCTATGAGGGGCTGTCGGGCGTGCTGGCGAGTTTCCTGCCGCAGGAGGCAGCGGTCGAAGAGACGTTCGTGAACGACAATCCGCGCTCGACGCTGAAGCTCGGCCAGGCGCGCGGCATGGCGATGCTGGCGCCTGCGATGCGCGGCCTGCGCGTCGCGGAATATCCGCCCAACCTCATCAAGAAGACGGTGGTGGGCGCGGGCCACGCCGATAAGAAGCAGATCCAGGTGATGATCGGCTTCCTGCTGCCCAAGGCCAGGTTCGAAAGCGCCGACGAAGCCGACGCGCTCGCCATCGCCATCTGCCACGCCAACCATCGCGGCGTGCGTCAACTGGAGAAGATGGCAGCGGGCCGTTAGGTCCCGAGCGGCGCGACGTCGGTAGCCTCAGCTCGAGAGCAGGACTACGCCAGAGTTTCCCCCGATACCGGCCGTCAGGTCGGATCGGGCTTTGGGCCAAGCAAGAGGCGAACTCGGACGGGAGGGCCCGGCGGCGGCATTTTCAAAAGCCGACTTTCTGCTGGCGAGGCAGCGTGCCAAAAAAAATTGGGAAGCTCGCTCCGCGCTTTTCCAATCAGACGCTTCATCAGGGCCGAGGCCCCTCCCTGGCAGATTGGCAGGCCGAGTGATCTGAAGCGCAATGTGCTCCGTTATAATTACATCTGCAGGGCGAGAGGTCTTTTGTTCGAAAGCACCTGTCCAGCAGGTCGCTCCGATTGAGAAACCCGGAACCAATTGGAACGTGATTGCGAACACGGGCCACTCCCATGGGCGTCGCTCGTGGAGCCGCTGGTCAAGCTGTCGGCTCTAGCGGTCGACATCGCGCTTTGATGGAGAGATCGAGATGCTGAAGATGATAGCTTTCGCATGGAATTTTGTTTTCAACCACGAAATCAGTCCGCTTCGGCATATTCCGGATGTGGGTACCCGGCACATGATCCTCCAAATCCTGGGATGGATGTGGGCCGTGGCATTTTCGGTCGCCATTGGAAGCTACGCGCTGCTGCCTGCGAGCTTGATTGGCCATGCTGTGCTGATCGCTGCGGCCGCGATCACGACGGCAACATATACATCTGCCGCAATTAAGCCTGGCTTGTTCAAGGCAGGCTCGGGACGGCGTCGGGACGGGGAGCATGAGTAAGAGCGAGTCTCGGCTGTTTCACTCTGCGATCGTAGCGCGGCTGCCAAGCCGATCTTTGAACCTGAAGGACACTGCCTTGACCGATCAAGCTGGCGTGCTGACAGTATTCTACGACGGGTCCTGCCCGCTGTGCACAGCTGAAATCGACATCTACCGTAATTGTGCAGGCGCGACGACCTTGGCGTTTATCGACGTGTCGGCGCACGAGCCTGGCATGATTGTAACCGGGCTCGACAAGGCAACAGCCCTCAAGCGGTTTCACGTGCGCGATGCCGACGGTAGGCTGGTGTCTGGTGCTGAGGGCTTCGGCCATCTGTGGCTTGCACTTCCCGCCTGGCGCGGGCTTGGACGTATCGTTCTGCTGCCGGGCGTTTTGCAAGCGACTGAGATCGTCTATCGCGGCTTTCTTGTCGTGTGGCCAGCCTTCCAGTGGATGGTCCGCGCAACGACCACGACTGGGACTCGCTCATGACGCACATTCTCGTAATGGGCGGGAGCCGGGGGATCGGGCTGGCCGTGTGTCGCCTTGCCCTTTCGAAGGGGCATCGTGTTCGCGCCATGTCGCGGAAAGGTCAGCTCCCGGCGGACATCGCAAGCGCATGCGAAGCGTTCATCGGCGATGCTCGAAACTCGGAAGATGTAGCCCGGGCACTCGCGGGGATCGACGTCGTCGTGCAGGCGCTCGGCGTGCCGCCGTCGCTTGATTTCATTCTCAAGCCCGTGACGCTGTTCTCGGAAACAACCCGCGTTCTTCTGCCCGCGATGAAGCAGGCTGGCGTCGACAAGCTCGTTGCCGTAACCGGGTTTGGCGCCGGCGACAGCCACGACGCCATCAACATTATGCAGCGGCTCCCCTTCAGGCTGATCTTCAAGAATGCCTACGACGACAAGTCGATTCAGGAGGAGCTGATTGCCGCGAGCGAACTGGAGTGGCTGATCGTGCGACCCGGTGTGCTCATGAATTGCTCGTCGAGCGGCAATTACAAAGTTCTGACGCGCTCGAGTGAATGGCGAAACGGCATCGTTGGTCGCGCTGATGTGGCGGACTTCATCGTCAAGCGGATCGAAACCAACGCCCTCAATCGCGAGAAGCCTGTGATCATCCGCTACCCGCTGTAGGGCGTTCGTGGGGTTGTGTTGGGCCAGGAGCCTTCGCAAGTCCCCAACGATGGGCGGCATGCATTCAATCCGAGGCGAAGAGACAGGAAATGAGAGCACTTGTCGTTGGAGCATCGGGTGGGCTCGGCGCGGCGTTCGTGGCCGAGCTCGTCGCGGATCCACGCTATACCCAGGTCATTTTATGGACCCGCTCCGCCGCCGTTGCGTCAGGCGAGAAGATCATCGCCCATTCCATAGACCTTCGAGACGAAGCCACGATCGAAAAGGCGGCCGCGAGCCTTGACGAAGTAGATCTTGCGATCGTCGCGACGGGATTGCTGCACGATGGGCATTTCAAGCCAGAGAAGTCGTGGCAGTCGCTCACACCAAGCGCCATGATCCGCGCCTTCGAGATCAACACCATCGGCCCGGCCTTGGTCGCCAAACACGTCCTGCCTCACTTGCCCCGCGACCGACGCGCGGTGTTCGCAGCGCTATCGGCGCGCGTCGGCAGCATAAGCGACAATCGGCTGGGCGGCTGGCATAGCTATCGGGCTTCGAAGGCCGCGCTCAATCAGCTGATCCGGTGCTTCAGCATCGAGCTGTCGCTCAGGAGGCCGCTTGCAATTTGCGTTGGCCTGCACCCGGGGACAGTCGATACAGACTTGTCGAAGCCCTACCAAGGTGGCGTGCCAGACGACAAGCTGTTCACGCCAGAGTGGTCCGCGCTTCGTCTCCTTGATGTGCTGAACGTCCTGACGCCGGCTCAATCCGGCCGCGTTTACGACTGGGCAGGCGCCGAAGTACAGGCGTAAACAGCAGCTTCCTGACGCACGCGACGTCTGGCGCGAGCGAGGCAAGAGGGCTTCATGTCGGTTGCCTCGGCAAAGCGGACCAGGAGTGCACAACTCGGTATGAAGTATCTGCTGCGGTGGGCTTGCCGCTGCCGATGGGTGCACTACTTGAAAGCTTCGACAATGAAACACCTTGCCGTCCTGTAGGACGAAAGGCCTGAGGCATGATGACATGTTGAAGAGACGCAAGACCATCTTTGTCGGCTTGGCAGTCATCGTCGCCGTTCTCGCCATAGCGGCCGCAGCCGCAGGACCCCTCATGAGCCGCGTCGAGGAACCCGACTACAAGGTGACGATGACCGACGGTGCGATCGAGATCCGCTCCTACGGCCCCATGATCGCCGCCGAGGCAGAGGTGAAGGGGGAGCGCGAGGCCGCCATCAATGAGGGCTTCCGCCTGATCGCAGCTTATATCTTCGGCGCCAACAAGCCGAACGCCAAGATCGCGATGACGGCGCCTGTCCAACAGCAGAGTTCGCAGAAGATCGCCATGACGGCACCGGTTACCCAGCAGACCGCCGGCGACAGCTGGACGGTGCGCTTCATCATGCCCAGCAACTGGACGCTCGAAACCTTGCCTGTGCCCAACGATACGCGCGTCACTTTGAAGCCCGTGCCGGCAAAGCGCATGTTGCTGATCCGGTTCTCCGGCAGCGCCAGCGGCAGCCTGATACAGACTAAGACCGATCTGCTGCGCCGTTACGCCTCCGACAAGATGCTCGCGACCGTCGGCGAGCCGCTGCTCGCCTTCTACAATCCGCCCTGGACATTGCCTTACTTCCGCCGCAACGAGATCATGCTCGAGCTGGCGGCGGGCGGCTGATCCAGTTCGCCAACAAGCCAATCTGCGGCCTCAACTGCGGCACCCACGCGAGCTTCAAGCTGTCCTACCTCGTCGAAAATTAGGACATGAGCGGTGGCGCCGCGTCGATGGGACGCCACTTCGCCGAAATGCTGACCCGGCGAAGCTCTGGGACGACGTTGCTGAATTGGTCCGGCTGTGGAATGGCAAGTTCTGTCTGAAGGCGTCATGTCGGTGGCCGATCTCAAGCGGGGCGCCCGAGATCGGCTGCGCCGGCATCGTGCTCTCCAACCACGGCAGCAGGCAGGTCAGCGGTTTGGGCGAGCCTGCTTGCTATGCCAGCGGTTAGCCGCCGGGCTACCGCTCTGCAGCGGTGCGTCGAGATGGGTCACCAACAGCCATTCCGGCCGCCGCCGGTTCGACAGCAGCACACTCACCTGCGGAAGTCGTGGCCGTAAGTGATCCCCTCGGCAACGCGGTATCGGTGAACAGCCCCCCCTGCAAAGGCGTGCCCCCATCCGGCCCGCCGATTCGCGTCGACTCGCAGGGTTCGCTATCCAGGGGCAGACCGTTCGAACGCGCACCGGAGATGGGGATGATCGGAAAGCTCAAGGGCATCGTGGATGCCATCGGCGAGAGCCACTGCGTTATCGACGTCAACGGCGTCGGCTACGAGGTGCAGGCCTCCGCACGCACGCTGCGCAGCCTCAAGCTCGGCGAGGCGGCATCGCTCGCTATCGACACGCACGTGCGCGAAGACGCGATCCGGCTGTTCGGGTTTTCCAGCGAGGTCGAGCGGAGCTGGTTCCGCACGCTGATGAACGTGCAGGGCGTCGGCTCGAAGGTGGCGCTGTCGGCGCTCGGCACGCTGTCGCCGGGTGATCTCGCCAACGCGATCGCGCTGGGCGACTGGGCCTCGGTGGAGCGCACGCCGGGCGTCGGCAAGAAGCTCGCGCAACGTATCGTGCTCGAGTTGAAGGACAAGGCGCCGGCACTGTCGGTCGCGGGGCTCAACGTGCCGGCAGCGACTGCTGCGGGTGGTGCTGCACCGATCGTGGCGCCGGAGGGCCATGCCGCGGCGGAGGCGATCTCGGCGCTGACCAATCTGGGCTATCAGCCCGCGCAGGCGAGCCAGGCCGTAGCACTCGCTGCCAAGGAGTTGGGCGCGGACACCACGACGCCAGCGCTCATTCGCCGTGCACTGAAGGAGATGGCGGCCGGCGTGCGGTGACGCCGATCAGCCTTTCGCAAGACCGAGCCGCTCGCGCGCTTCCTCGGCGCTGGCAAGCTCTCCGCCCATGCCCTCCACGAGCCATCGCGCCTTCTCGACGAGCTCGCCGTTGCCTGAGCACAGCTTGCCCTTGGCGATATGCACGGTGTCCTCCATGCCGATCCGCACGTTGCCGCCGAGAATCCACGCCTGCGCCAGCATAGGGAACGCCGCGCGGCCGATGCCGAAGCCGGTCCACTCCACCTGATCGGGCAGCATGGACTTGGCGAACACCAGCGTCTCGGCGGTAGCGGGGAAGCCGTACTTCACGCCCAGCACGAGGCAGGCCATCGCCGGCTTGCGGAGAACGCCGTTGGCGAACAGATCGTGTGCGAGGTGGATGTCGCCGGTGTCGAACAGCTCCAGCTCCGGTTTTACGCCGGCCTCGTAGATCGCCTCGGCCATGCGCGTGACGTTGGGCGGGATGTTGATCACAACTTCCTGGCCGAACGTCATGGTGTTGAGATCGAGGGTCGAGATGTCGGGGCGCAACGCGATGATATGCTCGACGCGCTTTTCCGGCGCGAGGAAGTTGGTGCGCGGTCCGGGCACGGCGGGATCGTCCTCGCCCGGCTGGAAGCGACCGCCCGGACCCGTCGTCAGGTTGACGATGAGCGCTGTGTTGCGCGCGCGAATGCGTTCGACCGTCTCGCGATAATGGGCCAGCTCCATCGACGGCCGCCCGTCGGGATGGCGGACGTGAATGTGCACGATGGCAGCGCCGGCGTCGGCCGCGG
>CAMAYR010000143.1 GCA_945862355.1 Devosia equisanguinis
TCGCACTGGCGGCCTATCGTCGATGGCCTGGACACCCTCTCGGACGAGGAGCGCCACGAGCGCGTCGACCGGATCAATGCCCGCGTGCGTGAAACCGGCATCGCGCACGACGTGTTCGCCGACCCTTCGCGCAATGTGCAACCCTGGCGGCTGGATCTCGTGCCGCTCGCGCTGCCGCAGAGCGAGTGGGAGAACATCGAGGCCGCCGTCATCCAGCGCGCGCGTCTGAGCGAGGCGATCATCGGCGACATCTACGGCCCCCAGGAGCTGCTGCGGCGCGGGCTCATTCCGCCGCAGCTCGTTCTGGCAGATCCCGCGTTCCTCAGACCCTGTCGCGGTCTGGGTCCTGAAGGCTCGCGGCTGCAATTCCTCGCCGTGGACCTTGCGCGTGACCCGGCAGGCAGCTGGCGCGTCGTCGACATGCACGCGGAGACGCCGGCCGGCATCGGATATGCGCTGGCCAATCGAACAGTGCTGACACACGTGTGTGGCGACATCTTCAGCGCGAGCCGCGCAGTGCGACTGGCACCGTACTTCCAGCGCATCCAGGACGCGCTCGCCCAGCGGATCAACCGGCCCGATCCCAGCGTCGCATTGCTCACGCCGGGGCCCCATCACAGCGACTTCTTCAGCCACGCCTATCTCGCGCGCTATCTGGGAGCGCTACTCGTGGAGGGGGGAGATCTGCGCGTCGACAACGACCGGATCTATCTCAAGACGCTCGATGGCCTGCGTCCGATCGACCTGCTGCTGCGCTCTGCGGCGGCAGGCTTGTGCGATGCTCTGGAGCTCGAACCGTCCGGGTTCCTCGGTCCTGTCGGTCTGGTGCAAGCGGTCAGGCGGCAACCAGGGCTCGTCGTCAACGCGCTGGGAACCGCCATCGTCGAGAACCGCGGCCTGGGCGGATACCTGCCGCAGCTATCGCGCGAGCTGCTCGGCGAGGAACTGGCGTTCCCCGACGTCAACAAGGTCTGGCTCGGCGATCCCCAGGTGGGACGCCGGATCGCCAGCAATCTCGATCGCTACTTCATCCGGCGCGCCTCAGAGCAGACCGCGCGGCCGGGCCAGGCGGCAGCCCCGATAGACGCGACGCGGCTTTCCGCGGCCGAGCGGCAGACGCTCGCGGAGACGATCGAGATCGAAGGCCACCGGCTGGTCGCGGAGGAGAAGGTTCCGCTCGGCACGACGCCGTCGTTCGGACCCGGTGGCCTCGCGCCGACCTCTTTTGCCATGCGCGTTTTCGCCGGCGCCGTGCCGGGCGGCTTCATCGTGATGCCGGGCGGCCTCGCAATGACCGTGACGCCGGGCGCCTCGATGGCATTGACGGCGCCCGATGGCGCCTCCCGAGACGTCTGGGTGCTGAGCGACGCACCGCAGCCTGCATTCAAAAGCCTGTGGGTGCCCACGATCGAGGCTGCCCATGTCCAGCGTGAACCACGCGAGCTGCCGAGCCGCACCGCGGACAACCTGTTCTGGCTCGGCCGATACGTCGAGAACGCCGACTGGACGTTTCGACTGCTGCGCAACTGCCTCGCCCGCGTCGAGGAGGACAGTGGACCACGCCAAAGCCTCGGGCTTTCCAAAATCGCGCTCATTGCAGAACTAGAGAGAGAGAATACGAAGCCCGTCGTCGTTGCGCCCGGGCTGACGCAGCAGCAGACGATCATACATCTGTCGCGGATGCTGATGACCGCCCCTGACCGTGACTTCGGCCTGCAGCGGACGCTGCTCAACATGCATCGGGTCGCCAGCCTGAGCCGCGACCGGCTGTCGCTCGAAGCCTGGCGCACGTTGAATGCCTTCTACGCCGGGCGAAGCTGGCAGACCGAGGACATCCCGACCACGATCGGAGAATCGCTCGACCTGATCGACAACGGGCTGGCGGTGATCGCCGCCTTCAACGGCCTCAGCCACGAGAACATGACCCGCAATCACGGCTGGGCGTTCCTCGACCTCGGCCGGCGCATGTCGCGGGCACACAACATGGCGCGCATCCTGATGTCGGCTTTCGGTGTGACCGATCCGGAGCACGAGGAGGCGTCGAGCCTGCTGTTCGTGCTGGAGCTCGCCGATAGCTTCATCACCTACCGGTCGCGTTACCGGCTTGATCCACTGTTGCCGCTCGTGCTCGATCTACTGATGATCGACGAGACAAACCCGCGTAGCCTCGCGTTCCAGCTCGTGGCCATCGTCGACCACATAGATTCGCTGCCACAAACGGGTAAGGGGCGCGGGCGAACGGAGGTACAGCGCCTCGGTCTGTCGATGCTCAGCGACGTGCGCCTGGCGGACGTCACCAGCCTGGCCGAGGCAGTCAATGTGGGAACCAGGGAGGCGCTCTCAGAGTTGCTTCGCGCGCAGATCGAGCGCATTCCGCAATTGTCGGATGCGATCACCCGGCGCTATTTCAGCATGCTGGAGAAGGAACCACGTTGGATCAGGGCGAGCTCACGGTCAGTCACATGAAGCTCGATGTCAGTCACCGCACAACCTACACCTACAGGCTCCCCGTCGCGCAGTCCCGCCACGTGCTTCATCTGGAGCCGCGGCCGACGGAGCAGCAAAGGATCGTCGGCCATACCATACTGATCAATCCGGCGCCCATTTCGCAGACACGCATCCGCGACTACTTCGGTAACGTCGCTCACCTGCTACAGATCGACGAGGAGCATCGCGAACTCGTCGTCCACGCCCGCAGCACCATCGAGGTAGACATCCCCCCACTGCGGGATCTGGCGACGACCTCGCCGTGGGAGAAAGTCGCGCGCATGGGCTTCGATGCAGGGGGCCGCATCGACGCCGACGTCTTGCAATTCGCACTTCGCTCTCGCCATACGCCGACAACGCGCGAGGCGATCTCATTCGCGCGGGAATTCTTCCAGCAAGGGCGCCCTGTGCTCGAGGGTGCGATGGCTCTCACGACGCATATGTTCGAGGAATTCACTTTCGATCCGGCGGCAACCGATGTCTCGACGCCGATCGCAAAGGTGCTCGCGTTGCGCCGGGGTGTATGCCAGGACTTCGCACATCTGGCGCTTGCTGCTCTGCGCGGGCTCGGCTTGCCCGCGCGCTACGTCAGCGGATACCTGCTGACGCGGCCGCCGCCGGGGATGGTGAAGCTCGTCGGAGCAGACGCATCGCACGCCTGGCTATCGGTGTGGGCGCCGGAGACGGGCTGGGTCGACTTCGATCCGACCAACGGTGTCATTCCGGCGGGCGAGCACATCACCGTCGCGTGGGGGCGCGACTACGAGGACGTCAGCCCTATATCGGGCGTGCTTCTCGGCGGCGGCGATCAACAGATGACCGTGGCCGTGGACGTCGATTCGGCGGATTGACCGGAGCAGCCGTAGTCTGCGGTCTTTCCCGAGGACGTGAGATCGCCGGAATGCTTAGAGGCGTTGATATATCGTGGTCTTCACGCCCTCGGCGATTCCACCGCTGACGATCGCACTCGAGCTTCTGTTTTGTCGTGCGATTCACGCCCTCGGTAGTTCCTTCTCGGACGATCGCACTCTGGCCGGCGGCATCACCTCGCGCGCGAAGACCTCCAGTCCCTCGATCATGGGATGGAAGTGCATCATCGCCGTCGAGACGCCGATCTCGTCATAAAGCTCGAGACGCCTCGCAATGCGATCCGGCGAGCCGATCAATCCCGCACCCAAGGCCTTGGCGCTGATCAGCGCAAGCCTGCTCCTCTTTCCGTACTCTTCGAGGGCATATGCCTTTTCCATTGCCGCTTCGTTGGTCGGTGCACAAATAACATGGCAGGAAATGGCGAATTCGAGCTTCCGGTCGTAGAGAGCCGCGCGGCTTCGCATAGCTTCGACCTCGCGAGCGATCGAGGCATAGCTCTTTTCGAAATCTCCAAGCCCCGGCGGGATGGGGACAAACCAGACATCGCACTCCCTGGCCACGATCTCCTTGCCATGCTCGTTGCGACTTGCGGCATAGATGGCGGGGCGCGGCTGCTGGGCAGGGCGGTTTACGAGTGCGGCATTCTCCAGTTGGTAGAACTCGCCGGCCAGGGAGAACGAGGCATTCTCCCACATGCCTTTGATGACCCGGATATACTCGTCCGTTCGCCGGAAGCGCGCGGCTTCATCGTCGATGTAGCCGTTGTTGGAGTACATGTTGAACTCGTCTCGCCACCATCCAGAGACGATGTTCACGGCAAACCTGCCACCGCACAGACGATCGAGTGTCGCCAGCATCTTGGCTGCAGCCTGCGGGGGAATGACGCCCGGATGCAACGCCGGCATGATGTGCATGGTGGAAAGATGCGGCGCCAGCGCGGCCGCCAGCATGAAGCAGTCGGGGTCTGGACCAAGCCAGCGCTGAGCGATCAGCGTCAGGTCGAACCCGAGTGCTTCGCTGCGCTTCAGGGTATCCAGCACGAGCTTGAAGGAAAGATCGGCCTCTCCTGTTCGACCATGGGTCGACAACTGCTCGGTCGCAGCGTCCAGCGCAGGCTCGGGCTGCACCGTATGCGGCAGAGGCGCCCAGATTCCGTATCGCATCGATGGGCCTCCTCGAGGTCGATCTGAGCACGACTTGCCTTGCCTTGCCTAAGTCGCCTCCGCGTGGTGCCGCTGCCATCTCAACAGGCGACGTTCCAGAGCCCTGAAAACGAGCACGAGGGATACGCCGATCACCATCAGGACGACCAGCGCCACCATCATGTCTGCAATCTGCAACTGGGCCTCGGCTTCGATGATTACCTTGCCCAGTCCGCGCTCCGCACCGATGAACTCACCCACGATCACGCCGATAAGCGCAAACGAGATCGCCGGCGAAAGCGAGGCGAACACCCAGGCCAACGCAGAAGGCACAACGACGGTCCAAGTCACCTGCGCGTCGCTGGCGCCAAGGAAGCGGGCTGCATTGACGAGGTCGCGGTCAACCGAGCGGGTACCTTCGAACGTATTGAAGAACACGACGAAGAAAACCAGCGTAAGCGCGGTCACGATTTTCGACAGATCGCCCAGCCCGAACATGATGATGATGAGGGGAACGAGCGCGACGCGGGGCAGAGAGTTGAATGCTACGATGTAGGGCTCGAAGATCTTGGCGAGAACCTCGGATCGGCCCAACAGCAGGCCAACTGCTACGCCACTCGTGACACCGACGAGGAAACCCCAGAACGTGTTGCGGAGGGTCGCGAGCGTATGCGCCCACAGGCTGCCCTTCGGGGAGCCTACGCAGGCCATGAAGCCATTGTAATCCGTGAATGCCCAGTTGCCGTTCGGCAACGCGATGCATCCCAGCTCCAGGAATCGGGCATAAATCAGCGTCGGCTTGGAGACGAAATAGGGATCGAGAACGGTGGGAACCAGCCAGCCCAGCACCGGCTTCAGATCCCAACCCCATTGCCAGAGGGCCAGTATGAATGCCAGCAGCCCCCAGCGGCCGATGTGGATGATTGCGTATCTCGGCACGACGCCTCCCATGCGAACCCGCTGACCTCGAAGCGACGTGCTACTCGGCCTTGGTCACCGCGAACTCCTCGCCCAGCGAATGCCAGATCCTGGCAAACAGCTGACCGTACTCTTGCGATTCTCGAAGCTTGATGGCATCGCGCGGTCGTGCGAAGGGCACTGCGAAATCCTGCTTGATGCGTCCAGGCCGCGCAGACAGAAGAATAATGCGATCCGCGAGCGTGAGCGCTTCGGAAAGGTCGTGCGTGACGAAGATCACCGTCTGCCGTTCCCGCTCCCACAGGGACAACAGGAACTGATGCATCTCGAGCTTCGTATGCGTGTCGAGCGCACCGAACGGCTCGTCCATCAGCAATATCTGCGGCTCCATGATGAGCGTCCGCATCAGCGACACGCGCTGGCGCATACCGCCCGACAAGGTCAGAGGATACGCGTTCTCGAAGCCGGACAGCCGCGCCTGCGCGATCATGCGTGCGACGCGGGCTTCCCGCTCGGCTTTCGCCACCCCCTTGACCTCGAGCCCGTAGCCGATGTTGCGGGCCACCGTTCGCCACGGGAAGACCGTGTCGCGCTGGAAGACGTAGCCCACCTCCGGCAGGACACGACCGGCAACCACCGTGCTGCCGTTGATGCGGATCTCGCCACCCGTATAGGGAAGGAGACCCGCAACCATGTTGAGTATCGTGCTCTTGCCGCAGCCGGACGGCCCGAGCAGCGCCACGAACTCGCCCGCCCGCAGATTGAACGAGACCTTGTCGACGGCGGGAACCTCATTCTCGAGCGATCCGAACGTCTTGGAAAGCTCGAGAGCCTCGATGCGGAAAGCGCCTGACGAGGTCAACGGTCGCTCGGCGAGCGGAATGTCGGCCATCGTTTCTCTCAACCGAATTTCGCCTTGGCTTTTGCGACGAAGGACAGATCCACGAGGTCTTTGTAGGATTGCGGTTTGACCTTGGTGCCTTCGCTGAACCAGACCTTGGCGCCGTTGTTGAACTGCGCCTCGGTAATCTCGCCGGAATAGCTGTAGATCGGCTTCAGGTAGTCGATCTCTCGCTTGGCGACGTCGGGTTTGAAGTTGCCCATGAACTGCGGCTGCACGAGCTTGACGAGATCGTCGGAGGAATGGCTCTTGATGTGCTGCAGCGCGCGATAGACCGCATTGACGAACGACTGGGTCAGCGCCGGCTCCTGTTTAACCTGATCGGCGAGCGCAAAGCAGACCTGTCCTGGGAAGGTCGATCCGAAGAACTTGATCCAGGTCTTCTCGTCGACGGCATTGAACAGCGGTGTGCCGAGCTTCTGATCCTGCGTGGCGAAGTAGATCAGCGAGTTGGCCATGACCGCATCGACGCGTCCGGTCTTGAAGGCGCCGAGCATGTTGGCGCCCTCGCCGACGTTGACGAAGTTGACGTTGTCGATCTTGCCGGTAGCGCGCATGATCTGGTCGCCGTAGAGCCATGTCTGGGCGCCGATGCGCGTCACGCCGATCATCGGCTTCGAGCCGTCGGGCTTCTTCATGGCGGCGAGCGCATCAGGGGTCTTGATCCCCTTGTCGTAAAGATCCTGGCGCACGATCATGGCGATCGACGCGCGCGTATCGACTGCCATCAGCATCTTGGCGGGCTTGCCGGCCCCGGTGATGGCGAGTGGATGGATGGGATCTCCCATCGCATACGGCATCTGGCCTGCCGCCAGCATCTGGCGCACGTTCGTGCCGGAAGAAGGCATGGTGACGCGTGCGCCCGGCAATCCCTCCGCTTTGAAGTAGCCGGCCGCAGCAGCGACCATGAACATCAGGCTGTTAGAGGTCTCCACGGGGATGCCGAGCAGCACCTCCTTGCCCTGGGCGAACGCACCAGGGCCAACGAGCCCGAGCGATGCTCCGGCTGCGCCTGCGCCAGCCAGCAATGTACGGCGGTCCATATCACGCATGTTTCTCTCCCGTTTTGGTTTCCAGCTCTTGCCCGCTGTCGTCGATCTCAGAAGGCGGGCCGGCCGATCTGTCGTTGCGTGCTCACGTTAGCCCAGGCTTTGCCTGATGCGAACCTTGATTTGTGGCAGGCCCCTCAATAGCCCACGATGGTCTCTCCTGCGTTCGGACTTATCACCTGCCCGCTGATCATCGCCGTCTCGGCCGACGCCAGCCAGGCGACAGCGTAAGAGATCTCTTGCGGCTCCACGAAGCGGCCCAGCGGCATTCGCGCAGAGCGCTCGGCGATGTTCTGTGGTGTGTTCGAGCCCTTCGTCATCTCGGTCACGATGAAGCCGGGCGCAACCGCATTGACCTTGATGTTGTATGGAGCAAGCTCTCTTGCCCACGACTTGGTGAGCCCGGAAATCGCGGACTTCGCCGCGGCATAGTGCGATGCATTCGCGTTGCCGCCCATAGCGTAGATCGACGAGATGTTGATTATTCGACCGTTCCGCTTCTCCTTCATCGCCGGCACGACAGCCTGCGTGGCGAAGAACGCACCTTTGACTTGAATGTCGAACATCTCATCGAATACGGCTTCGTCGATCTCCTCGATGCTGCGGCGCTTGCCGCCCACACCTGCATTGTTGACGAGCACGTCGATGCCGCCAATTCTGACGGAGGCTTCCCGGATATCGCGCTGGAAGTCGGCGATATGCCTGACGTCGCATATGATCACCTCGGCTCGGCGGCCTTTGGCGCGAACCATCTCGGCGGTCTCGGCCGCGCCCTCGCGCTTGATGTCGTGAACGACGATGTCAGCCCCGCGCTCTGCCATCAGCACCGCATGGGAGCGGCCCAGGCCACCGCCGGAGCCGGTTATCAGGACCTTCGAACCCAGCAGACTGGTCAATTTTCCCTCCCGATCGCGGATTTGGCCATTCCGGCCATCGAGGTCCCGCTTCCCTTGCGTGCCTACTTACGCCTAGAGTTGACCAGAATGAAACAGGATTTCAAGCGGTGAGGAAACGTGGCAATGGATGAAAAGCAGGCGCCAGCCGGCAGCTATGATGCGCAGGCGCATCGGATGCTCACTTTTCACGACAAGATTTCGGGCTTCCTGGAGGGCAAGGATACCCCGCGCGCCTATCTCGAGCGTTGCATAGAGCGCATCTCCGCGATCGACGGACCGATCAAGGCGTGGGCGTGGCTGGACTTCGATGCCGCCCGCAAGCGCGCAGACGAGGCGACGGCTCGCTACAAGGCGGGACAGCCGCTCTCGCCGGTAGACGGTATGCCGATCGGCATCAAGGACCTGATCGAAACCTGCGACATGCCCACCGAGTACGGCTCTGATCTGTTCCGCGGCAACAGGCCGATCCGCGATGCCGCCGTCATCTACTTCATGAAGCAGGGCGGCGCCGTACCCGTCGGCAAGAACGTCACGGTCTGCCTGGGCGGCGGCGATCCTTCGGCGACGCGAAATCCATTCGACACACGCCGCACGCCGGGCGGTTCCTCGTCGGGCTCGTGCGCTGCTGTCGCATCCTCGATGGTGCCGATGTCCTTTGGCACGCACGCGCGCGGCTCCACGATCCGGCCGGCCAGCTTCTGCGGCACCTATGCCCTCAAGGGGACGTTCGGGGCGATCAACCGCCAGGGCGTCTACTCGGCCGCCCACAGCATGGACCACCTCGGCATCATCGCCGGCTCGCTGTCCGACATGTGGATCACTGCGCGATACTCGGCCCGCCATGCCGGCGGCGACCCGGGCTGTCCCGGGCTGTATGGCGGGGATGCACCGCCAGCGCCGGCGAAGCCTCAGCGCCTCATCCGGCTGGACACGGCGGGCTGGGCTGCGACGCCCGAGCCTGTGAAAGCTCTGTTCGAGGCACGTGTGAAAGCGTTGCAGGCCGACGGCGTCGAGATCTACTCGCGGAAGGACGACCCTGGAATCGAGGCCTACGAGCGCATTCACGCACGCTCCCCTGAGCTCTGGGCAGCGCTCTATCGGTTCGAGATGCGCTGGCCGCTGTTCCAGTATCGCGACTACGACCGGACCAAGTTGCCACCGCGACTGCTCGCCGGTCTGTCGGAAGGCGACAACACCTCCCAGGAAAGCTATCGCGCAGCCCTTGTCGAGCGGGAGCACTTCAAGTTCGCGCATGACGAGTTGGCCAAGCGCTGCGACGGCTTCATCACCCTCTCGTCACCGGGGCCAGGGCCGATCGGCATGGATCAGGGCAGCGCGATCTTCAACGAGGCCTCCTCAATACTCGGCGCGCCGGCAATCAACCTGCCCTTGTTCACGCACGAGGATGTGCCGGTCGGTATGCAACTGCTGGGCCCGCTGCACGGTGACGAGAGGATAACCGCGGTTGGTCGCTGGATCTCGGAAGTCCACTTCCCATCGAAGCCATGAGAGCGCGCTGATGACCTCCCCGTCGTACTACGACTACGTTCCACTGCCCGATCGCAAGCCGCTCAGGTTTCCGAACGATGCTCGCATCGCTGTGATCCTCACGATCAACATCGAGTACTGGGAGCAGTCCAGGCCCGGCCAGAAGGAGCCGCTCTTTCCAGGCGGCCCCGCGACCATCCCGCACGTCCTGCCCGGGGACGTGTGGGACTCGGCGAACTGGACATGGCGCGAATACGGCCAACGCGTCGGCATCTGGCGGCTGATCGATGCCTTCGAGGAGGCAGGCCTGGCCCCGTCCTGCACGTTCAACGGACTGTTGGCGGTGGAGCGTCGCCGCATCATCGAAGAGGTGAACCGCCGCGGATGGGAACTCGTTCCGCACAACTGGGCGCAGAACGACCTGCTGACCTACTACGCCTACGAGCCCGAGAAGGAGAAGGCCGTCATCCGCCGCACGCTCGATACCTACGAGCAGGTCGTCGGACGACCAGCGAAGGCGTGGTTGTCGTCGGCCATTCGCGGCTCGAGACACACCCCAGCCTTCCTCAAGGAGTTCGGCTTGATCGCATACTGCGACTATCTCAACGACGATCAGCCCTATCTCATCCATACTGTGAACGGTCCGATCGTCTCGGTCCCATACTCGAACGACGTGAACGACTTCAATATGTTCGCACGCGGCGCCGCCAACACGCGCGAAGGCATCGACATGCTGAAGGCTTGTTTCGACCAGCTCTACAAGGAGGGGGCTGCGACCGGGCGTATCATGAACTTCGGCCTGCATCCCCATGTCATCGGCCAGCCGCACCGCATCGCCGCACTCAGCGAGTTCCTCGACTACATCAAGCAGAAGGAGAACGTCTGGTTCCCGAAACGCGAGGAGCTGGCGTCGTGGTACCTGACCGTCGCGGACGAGCACATACCGCGCGGGTAAGTGCGTGCAAGGCGAGGGGCGGGGTGGAACGACGCCAGCCTTCGGTTGGCCGTGATCTACGTGCCCTCGGTGGAGGCCGGGGGCGCGCGCGTTCATCGCGGCCGATCAGAGTCCAGGAGAAATCTCTGCCGGATTCGCGCCGAGGCGAGTAAATGGCAGGTGACTTTGCTTGGCGAAACGCCGGGCGGCGCGCGCAGCAGCGAACAAAGATCGGATAGGGCTCGTTTCATGACGTCATCGAGCATGGTCGAGCGCGTCGCCGTTCGCTATCGGCGCAATAGATGAGCCGATTGTTCCAGGAATTGGACTACAGGCCGACGCCGATCGGGGCGCTCAGTCTGCGGAAGCGGCGGGATCTTGCCTCGGGCGGCGACATCTACGAGATCAAGCTCGGCGACGAGTTCCTGATGTCGAGCCAGTTCACGGTCTCGGAGATCGCGCTGGCGCGGCTTGCGCTCGCGGCACACGGGGGCACCGGTCTCGACGTCGTGGTCGGGGGGCTGGGCCTCGGTTACACGGCAGCAACCGTGCTGGAGCACGATGCAGTCGCGTCGTTGCTGGTCGTCGAGATGCTCGATGCCGTGATCGACTGGCACCGCGCTGCTGTCTTGCCGCTCGGACCATCGCTCACGTCGGATGCTCGATGCCGGCTCGTCTGCGGCGATTTCTTCGCGATGGCCAGCGAAGTGGCTGGCTTCGACCCCGACGCTCCATGCCGCCTCTTCGATGCGATCCTCGTCGATATCGATCACTCGCCCGACATGCTCCTCGACGAGCGGAGCCGTCCATTCTATCAGCCCGACGGTCTGCGAGTGGTTGCCCGTCATTTGGCGCCCGGCGGCATCTTCGCGCTGTGGTCGAACGATCGTCCCGACGAAGGTTTCACGCGCAGATTGTCGGGCGTGTTCACCGAAGCCTGGGCCGTGTCTGTAAAGTTCCACAATCCGCTGCAGAACCGGGAGGCGACACAGACCGTCTACCTGGCTCGTTCCGGTTCAAGGCTCGACAAGGCAGCACATTGAGCCGGGCGAGGGAAGCCGGGCGGCTGACAATCGCGCCGCCGATCGCAACGTCAGCGCTAGTGAGGCGTCGCGCCTTAGTTGACCGACGGTGCGGCGCGGTGGGTGTCAACTAAAGCGCGATGAACGCCTCACTAAGCCATCGTTGATTCTAGTGGCCCTCATGTCGCGCCTGAATCGGACGGTGGTTGCGGCTATGTTACGATTTAGGCGCGACGGGCCACTAGCCAGCTATGACGGGTTCTGCTTTGCGCTGGTCGCGTCCGTTGATTGCCAGTTCTAAAACGCCCTCACGCGCCTGGATGGCTTTTCATCCCGCGCGAGCGCGCGGGACGCACACCGTCGGGCGCGTCCGAGGCCCGTGCGAAGGGCTCGCTCGGCGGGGCGGAGAGATCCTTGATGCGGCGATCCGCCATCTCTTGCACGATGCCTGCGCCCGACACGAGCAGACCATCGGCTTTCAACAGCTTGATCTGCTCGTCGCGGCGCGGATGACGGCCGACCGCGCCGCCGTCGGCGACGACGCGCCACCAGGGCACATCAGCCTCGCCGTCGCCGCCGAGCCCAGCGAGCAATTGCGCGACGTGTGGCTGGTAGGTGGCCAATTGCCGCGAGACGTCGCCGATGGCAGCGACCCAGCCGCACGGAATGCGCCCGACGAGTGCGATAAGGTCCTTGCGCGCTCGCGCGGATGACGTCGGGTTGAGCATCGGCGGTTCCGCCCATCAAGAAAAAACCCCGACGGTCGAAGGACCAGTCGGGGCTTGGATGCAAATGTTCAGCGAGCGGGCTCAGCCAGGCTGCGGCTCGAGCCCACCGCCGGGACCCGGCTCCTCGCGCGGTCGCGCGCGGCCGGCAGTCGGAACCGCGGAGCCGACCGGCCCCTTCGAGGATTCGTCATCGTCCTTGCGGCTGATCTTCTCGCCACGTAGGACCGCCTGCACCTCCTCGCCGGACAGCGTCTCGAACTCGAGCAAAGCCTGCGCCACTGCGTGCAGGCCATCCAACTTCTCGTGCAGGATGCGCCGTGCGGTCTCCTCGCCATGGTTGATCAACTGGCGCATCTCCTCGTCGATCAG
>CAMAYR010000144.1 GCA_945862355.1 Devosia equisanguinis
GGATGGTGTCAACTAAGGCGCGATGAACGCCTCACTGAGCCATTGTCGATTCTAGTGGCCCTCATGTCGCGCCTAAATCGGAAGGTGGTTGTTGCGATTTTGGCGCGACGGGCCACAAGTGTTCAAAACCTAGACCGTCCTTATCCGACAGGTGAATCGCGGGAGCGCTTCCGTCCGGTCGGATGATGCTTCAGGCGCCAACCGCAGGGCCGATCACCCATAGAGCCGGCCACGGGATCAATTCGGCAAACGGCTTCGGCCGTCAACCCAGCCGACTGTCCTTGAGCGTCTGCAGCAGCGCCTTGTGGATCGCGCCGTTGGAGGCAATGAGCCCACCCGTCTCGAACATGGCGGTGCCACCTTCCGCGTCCGTCACCGTGCCGCCGGCCTCACGTACCATCAGGATGCCTGCCGCCATGTCCCACGGCTTGATGTCGTGCTCCCAGTACGCGTCGAAGCGCGCCGCGGCCGTCCAGGCGAGGTCGATCGCGGCCGAGCCCGTCCGGCGGATGCCGGCAACCTCTTTCATGGTGTTGCGGATCTCGCGCATGAACTCGGGCTGGTTCGGCCGGCCTCGATGCGGAATGCCTGTCGCCACGACGGCGTCGGAGAGCGACTTGCGCACAGCAACGCGCAGTCGGCGGTCGTGCGGCCCGCGCCCCATCAGGAAGCAGCCCTTGCCCTTCTCGGCCATGAACAGCTCGTCTGCGGCCGGGTTATAGATCACGCCCGCTACCAGGTCCCCATCGCGCTCGAGCCCGATGGAGATGGCGAACAGCGGGATGCCGTGCAGGAAGTTCGTGGTTCCATCCAGCGGATCGACGATCCAGCGGTGGCTGGCGTCCGCGCCGGGTATCTCCCCACGTTCCTCCATCAGGAAGCCATAGCCGGGCCGTGCCTTGCTGAGCTCGCGGAAAATGGTCTCCTCCGCGCGATGGTCGGCTGCGGTGACGAAGTTCGCAGGCCCCTTGACCGAGACCTGGAGCTGCTCGACCTCGCCGAAGTCGCGCGCCAGGCCGCGGCCGGCCTTGCGGGCGGCGGAGACCATTACGTTGATCAGAGCTGAGGCGGGCATGGCAGGTCGATCCTGTAACAATAGGCGCAGACAGGGGAACGGCACGGCAGCTTCCGACGCCCGGGGGTCACGGTCTTGCCCATCACGGGCAACCGCGCAACCAGCCCGGACCGGGCAGGCCTGCGACACGTCGGCTGGAAGTGTCTCTTAGCGCTGCCGTCAATAGAGCCGTTCTCTGCGCGCTGTCCAGCATCACGAAACAAAGCGCCGCGCACCGTCGCTGCCGGAAGCAGTGCCGACGGCTGCAGGTCAGGGATCGTTGAACCGTGCGTTCAGGCGATGCCGGCTTCCTCCTCGATCCGCGCCATATCGTCGTCCGAGAGGCCGAAGTGGTGGCCGATCTCGTGTATCAGAACGTGCGCGATCAGATCGCCGAGCTTCAGCTCGCCTTCCGCCCACTCGTCGAGCAGCGGGCGACGGTAGAGAAACACCATGTCGGGCCCCTGCACCGAATCCGCCACGCTCTTTTTCGTCATGTCGACCCCTTGGTAGAGGCCGGTCAGATCGAAAGGGTCCTGGATGCCCATGGTGTCGAGCACCTCGTCGCTTGCGAAATCCTCGACCCGGATCACGACGTCGGCTGCCGCCCGCCGGAATTCGCCCGGAAGGCGCTCCCAAGCGGCAGTGGCCATTGCCTCGAACTCGGCAAGCGTCGGCGCCTCGGCGTCGGCCCAGCGGACGGAACTGCTCATTGGATTTTGACCTCGTTTATTTTGCGGCAGCAAAGCCCGAGGCGCAGCCGACTGGCAAGCTCTGTCTTTCGCTTGTCACTAGCACACGAGTTGTCCGGTCCTCGTCACAAGGGTCCGGCTCATCCAATCCCCCCAATGCTGCTGCGCATTGAGAGGATTACGGATTACCGGACATGTCGTGTGCTACTGGAACCGGACACCTCGTGTGATAGTGAAACCCATGGGCGAAAGTGCTTGCTCATGATCAAAGGAGGAATCAGACTCGCGCCCTCGGAGCAACCGACTACTCGGACGGGCCACTAGAATAAACAATGACTTAGTGAGGTGTTCTTCGCGCCAGAGTTGACACCGACCTCGCCGCACCGTCGGTCAACTAAAGCGCGACGCCACACTGGCCTCTGGAGGAGACCTGCCCATGCCCTTGCCACTCGAGCGCAGCTACGACGGCATCATCATCGGTGCCGGCCATCACGGGCTGGTGCTCGGCAGCTATCTGGCGAAGGCTGGGCTCGACATCCTGCTCGTCGAGCGGCGGCTGAAGTACGGCGGTGGCCTTTGCACGGAGGAGGCCACGGCACCGGGATTTCATCACAACCTGCATTCGATTAATCACTTCCACATCTCCGAGACGCCCTGGTTCCACGATCTCGGTCTCGCCGATCGCGTCGCCTACATCACGCCGCGCTACGAACTCGGCCAGCCCCACCTCGACGGCACGGCACTGGTATTCGGCCGCGACCTGGAGGAGACCCTCGCCAACGTCGCGCGCTTCTCGGCCAAGGATGCCCGGACGTTTCGCGATTGGAACCGCAAGGCCGAGGAGATCACGCGGCACATCTTCCTGCCCGAGCGCTACTCCGAGCCCCTGGCTAAGGCCGACCGCGACGCGCTTTTGTCGCGAACCGCGCTGGGCCGTGACTTCATGGCGGTGACCGAGCGCCAGCCGCTCGACGTCGTGCAGGAACTGTTCGAGAACGAGCACGTCAAGCTGTTGTTCCTGTTCAAGGTCTCGCTGTTCGGCACGTGGCTGACCGACACCATGTCCAAGACCAGCCCGATGGGTTCCGTCATCCGCGCCTTCGACCTGCAGAGTGGCTACCAGCTCTGCCAGGGCGGCTCGTTCAACCTTGCCCGCGGCCTGATGGAGACGTTCATTCGCGCGGGCGGCACCTATCAGCCGCAAGTCGAGGTCTCACGTATTGTCGTGGAAGGCGGCAAGGCGACCGGCATCGAGCTGGCCGACGGCCGGCAGGTGCGCGCGAAGCAATTCGTGTCGAGCACGCTCGACGTGCATCAGACCTTCGAGAAGCTGGTCGGGCGCGAGCAGCTTCCAGGCCCGTTCCTCGCGAAGATGGACGGTTTCAAGTACACGGCCTGGACGATCTTCGGGCTGCATCTGGCCCTCGAAGAGAGCCCGCGGTTTCACGCCGAGAAGTTCGATCCCAATATCAATCGCACACTGAAATGGAGCCTCGGCGCGGAGACGATGGAGGACCTCGTCTCGGCCTTGAACGACGTCAACGCCGGCCGCGCTCCCTCGATCGTGCAGTTCGGCTCCGGTCCCCTGAGCCTGCTGGACCCGACGCAAGCTCCGCCGGGCAAGCACACGACTTACGCCTGGCATATCATGCCGCTGGAGCCTGATACCGAGGGCCGCAGCTACGAGGACTTCAAGGCGGAATTCGCGGATCGGATGCTCGAGACTTTTGCACGCTACGCGCCGAACATGACACCGAGCAACGTCATAGGGCAGCACATCTATACGGCGCGGGAGTACACCGCCGAACTCGTGAACATGCGCGGCGGCGACATCTTCATGGGCGCCTTCAACGCCGAGCAGGTGATGTACAACCATTTCGGCTATCGCACGCCCGTGCCGAACCTCTACATGTCGGGCTCGGCCTGCCATCCCGGCGGTGCTATCTCCGGTGGCGCGGGCTATATCTCCGCCGGCATCATCGCTCGCGATCTGGGCCTGAAGCCTTGGTGGAAGCCGTGGAATGCCACCCAGGCTCTGGAAGCGTTCGCCCGAGCCAGCCCCTCGTGATGGTCCTCCTGAGCCACGGTTGAAGCAGGGGATGCATTGCTGACCCAGGTGTCCTATATCGCCGCAGACTTGGCTCACCAGATCGCGGCAGGACCAGAATGTCTCCAAAGCTACCGACCGATATCGAGACGCCCGCCGTCGTCGTCGACGTCGCGCTGCTCGAACGCAACATGGCGACCGCCGCCCGCATCAAGCGCGAGAGCGGCGCCAAGGTGCTGCTCGCCACCAAGGCGTTCGCGCTGCCGGCCGTGTTCCCGATGATGCGGGAGGTCCTCGACGGCACCACGGCCAGCGGCGAGTACGAGGCCCGTCTCGGGCGCGAGACGTTCGGCAAGGAAGTCCACGTCTACGCGCCGGCGTTTTCCGAGCCCGAGGTGCGCCGGCTGCTGACGCTGGCCGACCACATCTATTTCAACTCCGCGAGCCAGCTCGCCCGCTTCCTGCCGATGGTGAAAGCTGCCGGAAAGCAGGGCAGCGCCAAGCACGTCGGCATCCGTATCAATCCTGGCTACTCGAACGCCACGGTCGGTGGTGCGCTTTACGATCCGTGCGCGCCCTGCTCGCGCTTTGGCGCGACACGCGACACGCTGGACGAAATGCCCTGGGACGACATCGAGATCCTGCACGCCCACGCGCTGTGCGAGAGCATGGCGGACGGCTCAGCGGGGCTCATCGAGAAGGTCGGGCGCGATTTCGCCAAGTACATCGGACGCGTGAAGGCCGTAAACTTCGGCGGCGGGCACTTCATCAACAAGCCCGGCTACGACGTTGCCCGCCTGATTGCCGCGATCAAGGCGTTCCGCGAGAAGTTCGGCGTCGAGGTGATCCTCGAGCCGGGCGGTGGTCTCATTGTCGATGCCGGATGGCTGGTGTCGACCGTGCTCGACATCCACCGCAACGAGAAGGACATCGCGATTCTGGACACGTCGGCCTCCACGCACACGCCCGACGTGCTGGAGGTGCCCTATACGCCTCGCGTGGTTGGTGCAGGAAAGCCGGGCGAGAAACCACACGGGTATATCCTCGGCGGCAAGACCTGCATGACCGGCGACGTGATCGGCGAATACTCCTTCGACCGGCCATTGAAAGTCGGTGATCGCGTCGTGTTCGAGGACATGGCGCAGTACACCTTCGTCAAGAACACCACCTTCAACGGCACGCCGCTGCCAGACATCGGGCTCCTGGAGAAGGACGGCACGTATCGCGTCATCCGCCGCTTCGGCTACGAGGACTTCGCCCGCCGCGTGGGTGCGTAGTGCGGAAAGCTGCCAGCCTGCGCCTATGGTCTGCGCAGTGCTCCAGGCAGCTCGTCGGGCCTACACCGTCAGCCCATAGAGCTTGCTGGCGTTGTCGAAGAAGATCTGGCGCCGCCGCTCCTCCCCGAAGCTCGGCGGGAACGCGAAGTGCGGGTCGTCGAAGTCCCAGTGCGGATAGTCCGACGCGAACAGGATGCGGTCCCAGCCGATCCAGTCGATCACGTCGATCAGGTCCTGCGGCTTCTCGGGCTCCTCCATCGGCTGCGTCGTGATCCAGATGTGATCGCGGATGTATTCCGAGGGGGCTTTCTTGAGATGTGGCACTTCATCTTTCAAGCGCTTCCAGTTTCGGTCCAGCCGCCATCCGAGCGCCGCCAGCCAGGCGAATCCTGCCTCGATCAGAACGAATTTCAGCGTCGGGAAACGCTCGAACACGCCTTCCATGATGAGCGATGTGACGAGCGCGGAGCACGACGTCTCGTGCTCCGTCATCTCCTCGATGTAATAGGAGCACCAACCGGTGTTGGTGGAGGCATAGCCCGCATACCCGAACACGTGCACGCCGATCGGCAATCCCGCCTCACATGCCGCCTCGTAGATCGGCCAGTACCGTCGCCGTCCGTGCGCCTCCGATGTCCGGCTCATCATCAGAACGTGCGCGTAGTCGCGATTTCCCGCCCGACGCTTGATTTCCTGGGCCGAGGCGAGCCCGTCCTCGTAGGGTACGATGAGCGACGCCTTCAGCCGCGGGTCCTTCGACACGAACAGGTCGATCTGCCAATCGTTGGCCGCGGTTGCCAACGCCGCGCTGAACGCGGGGTTTTGCTCGCCCTGCCCCGTCGGAGAGAGTGGGTTCATGATGCCGAAGTCGATGCCGTAGTGGTCGAGGTGCTGGGCCTGCATGAACGCGAGATCCGAGCCCGGCATACTGCCGTCCGGCGGGAAGGCATCGCGCCGCGCGCCATTGGCGGGCTGCGATTTCGGGTAGGGGTGCCCCTTCGCGAAGCCGTGCCGGTGGCGCACACCATAGGTCATGAGGTGGTCGTACCAGCGCTGCGACAGGTAGGGCTTCAGGTCGGTGTAGGCCTTCGGCCGGGCGTGAATGTCGCAATCTATGAGCCCGAGCTTGTTGGTCGCGAGCTTTCCGGGCTTGACGTGGACGTTCATCGGTGTCGCCTCCACGATGATTTGCCAGGAAGGATACCCCGTCGCCCGGCTCGGCGACAGGGGGCACGGGGGGGCACCCTGAAGGAACTCTGGAGGGACTGTGGCAGATCGTGGCAGCGAGGACGGTGAGGCGTCGCGCCTTAGTTGACCGAGGGTGCAGCGCGACGGGCCACTAGGCATCATTTCAGCTTACGGCCAAGGACCAGGATCGTGACGACCGGCACCACGAGGCCGATCGCGAGGCAGGCGCCGAGCAGGACGGGCAGCTGGTCATAGTTGCCGCGATCCACCACGAAGATCGTGTTCATGTACTTACTGAGCAAGTTGCCTGCCGTAAGCGACTGGCTCATCAGCGAGGCCATCAACGCGAACCAGCCAGCCGGCCGCCCCGGCGGGGCATAGATCGCGATCAAGGTGAACAGCGGCACGAGGCTCAGCTGAATGAACGGCGAGGTGGCTGCCGCGTCGATCAGCGCGATGCCTCTGGCCCCGATGCCGAAATGGTGCTCGGTCCATTGGTGCAGGCCCATCGTCAGACCCATGCCCGGGAACTCCAGCAGGGTCGTTGCTACCGTCAGCCACAGCAGTACGCGTGCGACGGGCTGGCGCGTGATGGCGTCGGAGAACAGCCAGGTGACGAGCAGGGTGAGGCCTGCCCCGATCTGCGCCAGCGTGCCGTTGAAGCGCTCGTCGAAACCAAGCACGTCGATCGTGAACCAGGTGAAGCCTTCGCCCACGCCCGGTGTAGCCCGGTAGACGAAGATGATCGTGCCGGCGAACAGGATGACGCGCCGCGCCTCCGCGTCGAGTTCGGCCGCCACCAGCCGCACCATCCCGATCACGACCGCCATCGATACTACGAAGACGATCTCCTGGCCGAAGCTGAGGTCGGCGAGCGCTATCGTCAGCGCAAACACGCCGAACGCTAGACCGCCACCCAGGATGCGCCAGTCGATCGGCCGCCGCTCCACCGGTTCGATCCTGACGAGCATCGCGCCGGTGATCGAGATCGCGGGGATCACGAGCCCAATCAGGAACACGTCGGCATACGACATTACGCTGGCGAGCAGCCCACCGAGGCCTGCGACGATGAACGCGCCGAGCGAGAAGGCGAGCCGGCCCAGCACCTGCACCATGCCGAGATCGCGATGAATGTCGTCGAGCGCGCGCGGCGTGCCATCGGGGCCGGTTCGGTCGACGACCTCGATGCTCATCGCGTCCGCCACCACGTCCTGCACCACGATGCCGATCGCGAACAGCATTGCGGAAAGCTTGTAGGCGGTCTCGAGCGATATTTCGGTGAGGTGACCGGCGGCGGCAGCCCAAAGCAACAGCGTGCCCGCAGCATTTAGGCCGGCGCCGATATAGACCCAGGCGCGCCGCTGCGAGCCGAGGATCGGGACCGCGTCGACGAGTTCGCCGAACACCATCTTCACTGTCCACGGCAGTGTCAGCCAGACGCCGAGAGCCGCGAGTTCGGCCGGGCTGAGCGTGAGCTTGTCCTTGACCCAGAAAGTCTCCGCGATCGCTGTTATACCGAGCGCGCCGTAGGCGAAATAGACCATCAGCAGCGGCAGGTAGCGCACGCGGAAGGCACGCACCGGATTGAACAGCGCGGTCTCGAGCTGGCCTTTCATACCGAGCAACCGAATGTTCGACCCTTGGTCGAACCTGAGCTGGGAGGTATCCCTCGCGCAGGGTTGGTGGGGCGGCTGCGCGAAAGCAAAAGCTGAGACCGGCCCATCGTCTCGAGGCTCGAGTCGATCCGTATGTGGGCCGGTATCGGGTAGCCAGCGCTCCATACGGAGCCGGACGCGGCAGCACTCGCCATGAACGGCGCCCCCTCGAACGTCGGCAAGCCTCGGCCGGCCCCTCGTTCGCGTCAGCCGGATCGGGTCAAGTTATACCGTTTCGGGCGGCCTCGCTTCGGCGCAGCCGTCTGCCGAGCAATAAAATTGTCGTGACCGGCACGACGAGCCCGATCACCAGCACAACGACCAGCAGCGTTGGAAGCTCGTTATACTCGCCGCGCGGCACGATCCAGATCGCGTTGAGGTATTTCGTGCCGAGGTTGCCCGCCACCAGCGCGAGGTTCATCAGCGAGGCCATCAACGCGAACCAGCTCGCCCGCCGGTCGGCCGGGGCATAGATCGCGATCAGCGTCAGCATGGGGATCATGCTGAGTTGGGCGAACGGGGATGATGCCGCCGCGTCGATCAGCGCGATGCCGTGCGCCCCGACGCCGAACACCCGCTCCGTCCAGGTGTGCACGCCGAACACCAGCGCGAGGTTCGGCAGGCCCATGGCCGAGTTCACCAGTGTCAGCCACAGCAGAACCCTCGCGATCGGCTGGCGCGTGATGGCATCGGAGAACAGCCACATGCCGGCGAGGGCGAAGCCCGTTCCGATCTGCGCTAGCGTTCCCTGGAACGTCTCGTTGAAGCCCAGCACGTCGATCATGAACCAGGTGTAGCTGGAGCCGACCCCCGGCATTGCCCGGAACGCGAAAATGATCAGTGCCGCATAGAAGATCATGCGCTGCGTGGCGGGATCGACGCCGCTGACGACATGCCTCAGCATCATGATGACGACCACCATCGAGACGACGAACACGATCTCCTGCCCGTAGGCCACGTTGCCGAACGCCATTGCCAGAACGAACGCGCCGAACGCGAGGCCTCCTCCGAGGATCCGCCAGTCGATCGGACGTTGCTTGACTGGACCGTTGTGGACCAGCGCGGCCCCCGTCGCCGACAACGCCGGCACAGCGAGCGCCAGCAGAAACACTGTGGAATAGGGCAGGAAGCTCGCCAGCCAGCCCCCTAGGCCGGCCGTCAGGAATGCGCCGATCGAGAGCGAGAGCCGGCCGAGCACCTGCACCATGCCGAGATCACGGTCGATGTCCGCCTGCGGTCGGGGGGTGCCATCGGGGTTCTCGCGCTGCACGACCTCGGTGGTCATGGCATCGGCGACGACATCCTGCAGCACCACGCCCACGGTGATGAGCAGCATCGCGATCTTGTAGGCTGTGTCTGGCGCCAGGTTCGGCAGCGAGCCGCCCGCCGCCGCCGCCAGGGTCGCCAATCCGCCCGCCACGAGCCCGGCCCCAATATAGACATAGGCCCGCCGCTGCGAGCCCATGATCGCGGTACTGTCCACGAGCTCGCCGAACACCATCTTTATCGTCCACGGCAGTGTCAGCCACACGCCGAGGGCAGCCAGCTCGGCCGCACTCATCTTGAGTTGTTGCTTGACCCAGAAGCTCTCCGCGATCGCCGTGATGCCGAGTGCGCCGTAGGCGAAATACACCATCAGCAGGGGAAGATAGGCGATCCTGAAAGCCCTGACGGGGTTGAGCAGGGCCTTGTTCAACTGCTCCTTCAGATACGCTCGGTTCCAGACGCTGTTTGGTATGTCCGTCGCCGGCGTGGACATGTCTGGCTCTCCTGTGCCCTGGATCGCAACGTGCTATTTCAGGGTGCTATTTGAGGCGGGACGGCGGCACAAGGCGAAACACCACACCTCGTGCCGGATACCCGCCTGCAAGGATGCTGCGCGGGTCGCCCGGGCGGGACGGGAGCGCGCACCGGCCTTGCGCGGTCCCCGGCGGAGCATTAATCGCTAAGGATGGGAAGTTTCGGAGAGATCGGCCGGATGCACGCCAGGGATTATGTTCGCGATCGGGTCGGGCTTTATCCGCCCGTCGAGCCATACATGCAGGCGCGGATGGCCGTGACCGGCGGTCACGAACTCTATTACGAGCAGTCGGGCAACCCGAACGGCATTCCCGTGCTCGTCGTGCATGGCGGCCCGGGCGGCGGCTCTAATCCCACGATGCGCCGCTGCCACGATCCCGCCCGCTATCGCATCATCCTGTTCGATCAGCGCGGCTGCGGTCGCTCCACGCCGCACGCCAGCCTGGAGCACAACACGACCTGGGATCTCGTTGCCGACATGGAGCGTATCCGCGAGCGGCTCGGCATCGAGCGCTGGCAGCTGTTCGGCGGTTCGTGGGGCTCGACGCTGTCGCTGGCCTATGCCGAGACACACCCCGACCGCGTCTCCTCGATCATTCTGCGTGGCGTGTTCCTGCTGCGCGAGGCCGAGCTGCGGTGGTTCTACACCGACGGCGCGAGCTGGCTATTCCCCGATGCTTTCGAGCGCTACCTGGCCGAGATCCCGCCCGACGAGCGCGGCGACATGATCGCGGCCTACTATCGCCGCCTTACGCATTCCGACCGCGCCGTTCAGGTCGCCGCCGCCAAGGCCTGGAGCGTGTGGGAGGGTTCGACGCTCTCGCTCTACGAGGATCCCGACCGCGTCCGCCATTTCGCCAACGAGATCTACGCCCTCGCCTTCGCCCGCATCGAGTGCCACTACTTCTACCATCGCGGCTTCCTCGATAAGGACGGCCAACTCCTCGAGAACGCGCACCGCATCGCCGACATCCCCGGCGTCATCGTGCATGGCCGCTACGACGCCTGCACGCCGTTCCGCAACGCCTGGGATCTGCACAAGGCATGGCCAAAGGCGGAGCTGCGCCTGGTGCCGGACGCTGGCCACGCCATGACCGAGCCGGGCATCGTCCACGAACTCGTTTCGGCGACGCGGCGGATGGGCTGACGCGAGCGCGCAAGACGTCTGCCCTCAGTTCTCGTCGCGCGCCACGGTGGTCAGCCTTGTGCCGACGGCGGACATGAGTGCCCGCGCGCCGGCAGCCTGGGCGGTGGGCTCGGGTACGGCCCATATCCGATAGTCACCGGCCGCTGCCTGCATCCGGCAGGCGAGGCGGCCGTCCACGATCGTGCAGGTACGATCTATTCGTACCTCGACCGGCGCGCGCCGGTCGTGCCGGATGACCCTGAGATCGACCGGCTGAACCACGGCCGAAGAACCGCCGAGCTCGATGTTCCGGAAGACGCAGCCCGTGCTCCCATTGCAGGCGCCAGCCCGCTCTCCCAGCGTATTGAGCGCCCCCAGCGCCTTTCGCCGCGAGACCATGCGTGCATCGCGGTCCGCGCCACGGCTCACCCAGCACACATCGTTGGAGCAAACGATCGGATCGGCGGTCGGATTGAGCGCGCGAATGCCGCTTCGACCGGGTCGCATCACCAGCAGGAGTGTCGCCCGGCCATCGCTCGGCAACGCAGCATCGGCGCGCCCGGGTGGTTCCCCTTGCTGCTCGGCTGCTCCGGTTCCAACACCCACCCCCGCCGTCGCCGATCCGGCCGTTGCTTCGGGAATGTCGGCGGTCGGCATGTCGGCTGCTGGCGCACGGGCTGCGGCGCTGCGCCGGATGCGGGCGGAAACCTCATCCAGCTCGGCTTCGCGCTCAGCTTCCAGCAGCCGCCGCTGCACCTCCGCCTCGATGGCCTGCGCGCGGATCGCCTCGGCCGGATCATCCGGCAGGTCCGCGTCGCCGTTGCTCGCGTCGGACTGGTTCGTGCCCGGTGCTGTCGAACCCGGTGCTGTCGAACCCGGTGCTGTCGAACCCGGTGTCGCCGAAATCGTGTCGCCACGGGGCAGCTCCGCCCGCGCGCGAGCGAGCATGTCCAGCTCGTCGGCCTGCCGCCTGTCGGCTTCCGTGTTCGTCGGCACCGCTACAGGGTCCGAAGGCTCAGCACGGGCAATGGGCCGCGATGCAGGCTCGGCCGCCGCCACCGGCAAATTGATCGCATCAAGGGCGAGTGCTGCCGCCATAGCGGCCGTCAGGGCGAGACCGCGGATCATGAAGACCACCTGCAAAAAGGACCTGGCGGAGCGCTGCGATTGCCTGGCGCCACTATTCGGGCGCAACTGCGGCAATATCGCGGAGCCCTGCTGAACGGCCGCTGAATCCTCAGATCAGAACCGCTATGGTGTGGTCTGCCTCGCCCGATCCTGATCTCGGCTCGAGCGAGCGCCGGGTTTCCTAATGACAGGAGTTCTCCTTGGCATCGCCATTGCGTCTGCTGCGCGAAGCTGGCCTGACCCGCTACAACCTCATCGTCTTCGCGATGTTCACGGCCGTCCTCAACGGTCTCGTCACCGCCAGCGTCGGCGCCTGGCTGGGACAGACCTACGCCAACTTTCTTTCGCGCCGCGAGGCAGTGCAGGGGCTCTCCGACCTGGTCTACGAGCGTCGCGCGCGGGCCGGCCTCGTCGTCTCGAGCCTGCGCCGCAGCGCAGACCTCGACGAGCTGCGCCACAGGAAGCGGGCTTACGACGACGTTTTCGTCGAATGGAACAAGCGGATTCAGGCCAACATCCTGCGTGTGCGCGATCTCGTCGGTCAGCGCAGCGCCTCGAGTTTCGAGGCTGTCCTCCAGGATGGTCTCGTGCCGGTGCTCACCGAGATGGATAGGTCCTGCTTCCGTAACTCCGATCCGGTGGTGATGGCGTAAGGGTCTGGGTTGGTTTGCGAATCAGCTATTTCTCTTGTCGAGGGCGGCTCACTCGGCAGGTGATGGGATGCGAAGCTTCGAGATCGTGCAGTCGGACACCGACACGACA
>CAMAYR010000145.1 GCA_945862355.1 Devosia equisanguinis
GAATTCCAGGGCAAGGAAATCATTCTCGAGGCTCACGCCTATGAGGACGAAAGTGCATCCTACCAAGCCATGGCCCTGGTTCACCGCCAGGACGACGACACCGGCGAGCCACCGATCGTCCGCGTCCACTCCGGCTGCGTGACCGGCGACATTTTCCACTCTCTGCGCTGCGATTGCTACCAGCAGTTGCAGAAGGCGCTGGAGAGTGTGACGACGAGCCCATACGGCATCATCATCTATCTACCGCACCACGAGGGCCGCGGCATTGGTTTGGTCAACAAGATCAAGGCCTACGCCGCGCAGGACCGAGGTTTGGACACTGTGGACGCGAATCTGTCGATCGGCGCACCCGTCGACGCCCGCGACTACGAGCTTGCCGCCAAGATCCTGAAGGACCTCGGCTCGACCGAGATCCGGCTCATGACCAACAATCCGCTTAAGGTCGACGCCATGCGCGATCTCGGCATCACGGTCGTCGAGCAGGTGCCGCACATAGTCTCCGCCTCACGCTTCAACCAGCGCTACCTGAACACGAAGCGCGAGCGTATGGCTCACAAGCTCTAAGTCTTGTCGCACGAAGCAAAATCTTCAGCCCCGATCGGTCCGCCGGTCGGGGCTGATTGCATTTTTGCACCCCAGATTGCCCGGACGGGCGCCTTGTGGGCTGGAACGGCCCGGATCGCATCAGGGCTTCGCTCGCACGTCGGCGGTAGTGAAGTTCATATCCCGATTGCGCTTTGGATGCTTCAATGTCGGCGCCGCTGTCCGGCGACGCAGCGGGCGGAGATCCGCGGCCGCGGCCCCGACACGAGGCAACAGCGCCGCAATCCCCGCCAAGCTCATTCCGGAAATCGCCGCCGCGCCGGCGCTGTCGCCCACGCCCTGAGCGTCAACCACGCACCGGCGAGCGCGTCCCATCCCGAGGTGTGCCCAACACCACCGAGCAACCGAACCAGCCCCGGCAGCGAGCGGCGCTCCCCACGGATGATGGCCGTGATCGTTTCGTGCAGCACGTCGCTACCCTGACCATCGGCAGCAGCGCGCAGGAAAGCCCCTGAAAGCAGCGTCGTCCTGCCCGGGGCTTGCTCACCGACGGCAGTGGCGAGATCGAGCGCTGCATCCCGCCGGCCGACGGCATGGAGCGCGACCAGCGCTGCGCCGATGAGATCGTCCCCGGACGGCGTGAGCCCTGGTCCCATGCCGAGCAAACCGCACGGCGCCGACGTCGGATGCGGGGCGGCCGATGCTGGGCCGATCCGCCCATCGAGCCAATCCGTGAACTCGACCAGATGCGGAGCGGCAACCCGTTCGAGCGGCGACAGCGATTTGCCGCCGACACCGAGACCTAACGCGCACCTCGCAAGTCCATCGACCGGCGCGTCCCGTCGGACCAGATCGAGCACGAGCCCCAGCCCCTCCGATGCTTCACCAGCCTTCACTTCACGAGGCCAAGCGGCCGGTTGCCACTCGGTCGCTTCGCTGGCGTCGATCACCACGCCTCCGGTGCGAACGACATCGCCGGTGACATCGACCACGGCACCAGGCGCTGCCATCGCCAGCCAATCGCCGCGCGCGGACGCTTCGACGATGGCGTTCAGCGGTCCATTGCCGAGCCCGCTACCGCCCAGACAAAGGAAATCGCCGCAGGCCTCGACATGCAGGCTGCGCTCGAACACGGCCGCCACCGTCGCGCTCGGATGCCGGCGCAGAAATCGCGCGGCGTGTACCCCGAGCCGGACGATGCGGACCCGCATTGCCGCTAGCCTTCGTCCGCCGTGACGTGTGTGCCGGTCTTGCCCTCCAGCGCCGGCATCGCCTCGTCGAGGCGCGCGATGATGACGCGCTCGCCGCCTCCATCGATGAAGCTTATGGCGGCTTCGATTTTCGGCCCCATGCTGCCGGGAGGGAATTGCCCCGCCGCGTGGAGCGCCTTCAGCTCGCGCAGCGTCACCCGGTCGAGCCATCGCTGCGTCGGTTTGCCGAAGTCCACGGCGACCTTGGCCACGGCCGTCAGGATCATCAATGTATCGTAGCCGAGTACGTTGGCCATCAACGCCGACGTCATGTCCTTGTCGATCACGGCCTCGATGCCGTCGCGCACGCCGTTGGCCTTGGCGACAACCGGAATGCCCCCGCCGCCGCCGGAGATGACGATCGTGCCGCGACGGGCCAGCACCTTGACCAGCGAGATGTCGCAGATGTGCTTCGGCTTAGGCGAGGGCACGACATGCCGCCAGCCGCGCGCGCCGTCCTGCTTCATGCGCCAGCCGAGCTCGGTCCCGACCGACTTGGCTTCTTCCTCGGAGAAGAACGGCCCGACGTACTTCGTCGGGTTCTGGAACGCCGGGTCGTTCTGATCGACCTCCACCTGCGTCAGCAGACACGTGCAATGCCGCCCGCTACCCTGCTCGCGCAGCGCGTTCTCGATCGCTTGCATCAGCAGGTATGCGATGCCGCCCTGGCTGTGCGCCACGCAGATGTCGAGCGGCATCGGTGGCACGCGATCGGCCGTGAGCGCCTGTCGCATCAGGATCTTGCCGACGACTGGCCCGTTGCCGTGAACGAGCACCAACTCGTTGTCGGCCATCGCAAGCGGCAGCAGCGCCTTCGCGGTCAGCGCCGCTATCTCCTTCTGCTCGCCCGCCGTGCCGCGGATCTCCTCGGGATGCGTGGCGTTGCCGCCGATCGCGACGACGATGCGGCTCGGCAGGAACGTCGCGGATGGCGTGGCCATGAGGGCTCCGATCGATCAGCCTTTGACGATAGCGGCAGCAAGTGCGGCTGCCTCCGCATTCGATGCACATACGATGACGCCGGCAGCCTTCAAGGCTGCTGTCTGCGCGGCAAGCCCTTGCGGATCGGCCTCCGTGCCGGTGACCGATGCGATGAGAGCGGGACCGTCACCGGGTTTGCCGTTCGAGAGCAGCCGCGCGAGATGGCCGGCAGGATCGCCGTGACCGCCAAATCCGAGCACGACGTCGAGGAGAATGACCGCGACTTTCGGATCGGCAAGCGCCTCGACGAGCGGCGCATCGCGCACCGCAGGCTCGATCATCGGATGGGGGCGACCACGCGTGAACTCGTCGTCGCCCAGGTCGATCAGCGCGTGCCCGTCGGAGTGCTTCGCGAGCGCCTTGGCGCCGGGCACCGGCACGTTCGACCTGACATCGAGCTGATGGGCCTGCAGCACGATCTGTGCCTCCGCGCACAGCGTGCCGCCTGAATAGAGCCCCCGGATCTGGTCTGCCCCTTTGCGCGCCGGGGCCGGCTTGATCGCGCCACCCCACGCCGAGCCCACCACCGCCCCGGTCGCAAGCAACGCTGCCTCGCTCAACGTCGCCGCTGTTCTCGCATTGGCCGGCAAGCCCTCGCCATCGCCACCGAGGAAGCAGATCGTGAACGGCTTCTTCGACTTCCCGACGCGCGCGAGCACCGCCTTCGCAACCGCTGCCGCCGGTGGCTTCGAAACGATCACGATATGCTTCGTTTCTGGATCGGCATCGAGCAGGTCGATCGCCATCAGCGTCGTGATGCCGCCGACCTCCGCTTTCAAGTCGCGCCCGCCTGTGCCGATCGCGTGAGAGATGCCACGCCCCGCCTTCGCGATGAGGCACGAGATCTCCTGGATTCCCGTGCCCGAGGCGCCGATGATGCCGATGTCGCCGGGCGGCACGACATTGGCGAATGCGAGCGGCACACCGCCGATGATAGCGGTGCCGCAGTCCGGCCCCATCACCAGGCGGCCAAGCTCCCGCGCCTCGCGCTTGAGATCGACCTCCTGCGCGACGGGCACGTTGTCGGAAAAGATCATCACGTCGAGGCCGCGCCTGATCGCCTTCAGCGCTTCGGCTGCCGCGAAATCCCCCGGCACGGAGATCAGCGCGATGCTGGCGTCGGACATTTGGAGTTGAGCCGCACGCAGCGTGCGCGGTCGCCACGCACTCGCCTCGCCGGCCGAGCGCCGCGGTGCATCGAGCAGCGCCTCAGCCTCGGAGAGCGCTGCCGTCGCCGCCGCCTCATCCCTGGCGCGTATCGCGATCACGAGATCGCCCGGCGCTGCAGCAGCGCCCGTCTCGTCGAGAACGCCGGCCTCGCTCAGGATCTGCTTGTTGGCCGGCGTGCCGATCATCAGACCGGCTTCCTCGATGTCCGGCATCGCGACGATCGACCGCGAGATGCGCATCAGCGCGACGCTGTCGAGATAGAACCCCTTGCGTACACGATTGACGACGACCATCACGCCACCCCCATCGTTTCGGCGAACGCGACTAGCGCGTTCTCGAAGCAGGCGAGCGGCGCCTTGACGACGCCCGCACCCACCTGCCCCACCCCCGGCTTTCGGTGCGCGATGCCGGTGTTGATCGTCGGCGCGATCTGCGTCTCTACCACGCGGCGAATGTCGATACCCGTCGGCACGCCGGCATAGTCGAGCGAAGGGATCGTCCACTCTGGATTGGTGCCGACCGCTATCTCGCCCATCAGCCGGGTGAAGTTCGCGGCCTCGGATGCGGGCCCAGCGCCGACGAAGCCGACGACGGCAGGGGCCGCCGCCATTGCGAACCCGCCGAGCCCGACCGTCTCGACGATCGCGCTGTCGCCCATGTCGGGGTTCGCGTCCTTCTCGCCGAAGCCGGGGAAGTAGAGCCCGACCGGCATCTCGACCGGTGCCGTGAACCACCGATCGCCAGTGCCCGAGACGCGAATGCCGAACTCCGTGCCGTTGCGGCTCATGGCCGTGACGATCGACGAGCCGGCGATGCCGCGTGCCGGATCGGTGATCGACTTCGCCATCGGCATCCCGACATTGAGGAAAAACTGGTCGTTGCGGCCGATGAAATCGAGGCAGCGCTCGAGCACTTTAGCGTCGCCCGTCGTGCGTGCGAGCGCCGGCGCGAGCAGACGCAGCAGCAAGCTCGAGCAGGCGATGTTGCGCTGGTGCATCTCGTCGCCCATCGACAGCCCGCGCGCGATCACCGCCTTGAGCGGAATGCCGCCCATGTCGCGCAGCCCACGTCCCAGCGCCGGGCCCAACTCATCGCGCAGCCACGCGAGGCGGCCGAGCACCTCCGCGTCGTTGCCGCCGAAACGCATCACCTTGCCGAGGCCCTCGTTGATCGCGCAGTATGCTCGGTTCCCGAATGCCCGGTTCTCCACGACCAGCAGCGGCTGGGATACCGTCGTCATGCCGGTCATCGGGCCGACGGCGCCGTGATGATGGTTCGGCTCGAATCGGAACTGGCCGCCCGCCGCCTTCTTCTCCGCGTCGGTGAGATCGCTGGCCCAGCCCTGGTACACGGCGATACCGGTGATCGCGCCACGCATCGGCCCGCACATGCGTTCCCATTCGACGGGCGGTCCAGCGTGCAGAATCATGCCTGGTTTCAGCGCCGGAATAGCCTCGTGCGCTGGAATGCAGTCGACCAGCACGGGATCACCTGCCAGCATCCGCTTCAACGTCTCGGCGTTGGCTTCCTCGATCTTTCTCACGTGACGCACTCAGCTCCCGAGCTTGGCGAGCAGCGCCGCCAGCTTCGCATTGCCGCCGGCCGGCGGCACCCAGTCGACCTGTACCACCGCGACGGACTGGCTCTCCAGCTCCTTGGCGAAGCGCTCGAGGCCGATGTTCACGACCTTCACTGGCCGGGTGAGCAGGTTCTCCGACCGCGGAGGAGGCGATTTACTGGCGGGCATCTGTTCATCCCTGAGTTGCAAGCACGAGTTGCTTAGCTGGCAGCAGGTCCATAGGTGGAACGCGATCAATAGAGCGCATTCGACGTAGGCTGGGTCAAGCACTGCGCGACCCAGCACGTATCCGGCGCGACGTGCAAGCTGGGTCGCGGCTACGCCTTGCCTTGTCTGATCGCGGGAACTAATCCGCCTCGTAGGCCTTGTACGCCGCATCGATGCCCGCGCCAGCCGGCGCCGCATAGCCATTCCGCCGCAGCACGGCTTCGAACGATGCAAGGCAACGCAGCACGTTAGCCATGCGCGCGACGTGTCCCATCGTGCCGATGCGCCAGATCTTGCCGACAAGCGGCCCGAAAGACGTGCCGATCTCGATGCCGAAGTCCTCCAGCATCTGCCCGCGAACACGCTCGCCGTCCTTGATCTCCTTGGGGATGTAGACACCGGTGACGTTCGCCATGCGGTGGCGCGCGTCGCCGTACAGTGCAAGCCCCATCGCTTCGAGGCCCGCGCGCAACGCCGCGCTCGCCTCGACGTGGCGTGCGACGCCGGCCTCGATGCCCTCCTCGAGCACGACGCGCGCGCACTCCCTGGCCGCGTAGAGCATGCTCGCCGCCTCGGTATGGTGGTTGAGCCGCTTCGGGCTCCAGTAGTCCATCAGCATGGCGAGGTCGAAATAATTGGAACGGATGATCGGCCCGTTGCCTTCCACCATGCCCGGCGCCTTGATGCCGGCCTCGATGTGCTTCCTGTGATTGATCGCGTCCGCCGCCCGCCCGTTGAACGTGATCGGCGCCGAGCCCGGCGGCCCGGACAGGCACTTCTGCAGACCGGCCGAGGTTATGTCGATCTGCCAGGCGTCGGTCTCGAAGGGATTGCCGGCGAGCGATGCCGTGCAATCGACATAGAGCAGCGCATCGTGCCGGCGACAGATCGGACCGATCTCGGCCAGCGGCTGCAGCATGGTCGTCGAAGTGTCACCTTGGCACGTCGCGACCACCTTCGGCTTGTGTTTCGCGATCGCCGCCTCGACCGCCGCCGGCTCGAACACCGTCCCCCACGGCGCCTCGATGGAAACCACCTCAGCACCGATGCGGTTGCCGATCTCGATGAGCAGGTGCCCGAACCGGCCGAAGTTGAGGACGAGCATCCGCTCGCCCGGCGCCAACAGCGAGACGAGACAAGCCTCGATCCCCGCCCGCGCCGAGCCGTCGATCAGAAACGTCCACTCGTTCGTGGTGCGAAAGACATGGCGGTAAAGCGCCATCGTCTGGTTCATGTAGCCCGTGAACTGCGGATCGAACTGGCCCTGGATCGGCACCGACATGGCGCGCAGCACGCGCGGGTAGAGGTCCACTGGCCCCGGCCCCATCAGCAGGCGCGGCGCGGGATCGAGCTCGTCGAACAACTCGACGGGAAGCAGGGTCTTGCCCTTGATGTCACGGGTGGCCACTGGCGGCCTCCTTCGAGTTGCAGGTAATTCACGCCAAGATGACGGAGCGACGATCATGGCCCACGCAACGAAAGTCGTCTGCGATCCATACCCGATCGGATCGGACGTTGGGAGGCCTTGCGCAGGCACCATTTGTCTACGGCGGCCATAGCTCGACGGTTGTCGAACCGGCCTGCTGCCGCTTGCCGCACCTCATTGGTTCCTGGCAGCTGGCTGTCCGCCACGGCGCACGGCTGTCGGCAGCGGCCGGAAATGGTATTGGTGGACGGATGAACGCCCCGCACTACACCTTGCCGCGCCGACGCACTGCATTGTCGGCATTGTCCGACGTCGCGGGAGGTGTCCGATGCGCGCGATGACCGGCCCGCTTGCTGTGCTGCCGCCCTGGGCGCGTTTGGCCGCAATGGCAGCGGTACTCTCCGTTGCCGCGTGCCTCGCAGGCCCCGTCCACGCCGCCGCGCCGACGGCGAGTGAGCTCATCGCGGGCTGGCGCGCGAGGATCGACAATCCCCTCGTCGGACACTTATGGATGAAGGGTCAGGGCGTGCGCGACGGCGCGAGCCTGCCCGCGCTCATCGGCTCCTCCGGTGCCCGCCACGTTCTGCTCGGCGAGGTGCACGACAACCCTGACCATCATCTTTTACGCGCAGCGCTGATCGAGGCCTTAGCCGCAACGGGCCGCCTGCGTGTCGTCAGCGAGCATCTGCGCCCCGACCAGTCCGCCGCACTCGCCGAGCAGAGCCACCAGGACAAGCCACTGGCGATCGAGGATTTCTTCCGGTTGGTGGCGTGGGACAAGTCCGGATGGCCTGCCGCCTCGATGTTCCAGCCACTCTACGCCGCGATCCTGACGGCACGCGTGCCGCTGATTGCGGGCGAGCCGGCCCGGCAGGATGTCCGTGCGGTGGCCCGCACCGGCATCCGATCACTGGCAGCGATCGAACGCCGACGCCTCGGCCTCGACCAGCGCCTGCCTGCCGAGTTGCGCCAACCGCTCATCGCCGATCTCGTTGCCGGTCACTGCGGGATACTGCCCGAGACGATGCTCGAGAACATGGCTGACGCCCAGGTCTATCGCGACGCCAACATGGCCGAAGCCATGATTTCCGGCCAGTCGCCCGACATTGCGACGGTCCTCCTTGCCGGCAACGGCCACGTCCGCTCGGACCGCGGCGTACCTTGGCACCTCCGCCAGCGCGCGCCCCACGAAACAGCCCTCGCTGTCCTCCTGATCGAGATCGCCCCCGGCAATACCGACGCGGCAAGCTACCTGCCGCGCGCGCCCGACGCGACGCCGGCCGCCGACATCGTATTGTTCACGCCACGTGCAGATCGCGAGGATCCATGCGAGAGAATGCGCGCTCACATGCAGAAGAAGGGCTGATAGGCGCCGATGAAGTCCTGGATCGAATTCTGGAACTCGGAGCACTCGATCTATGTGAACGAGCGGCACAAGGCATTGCATGCCGAAGCCGTCGCGCGTGACATCGCCCGCCACATACCCGGCCCCGACGCGGTCGTGCTCGACCACGGCTGCGGCGAAGCGCTCTATGCGGAGAACGTGGCGAGCCGCTGTGGACGGCTGATCCTATGCGAGGCTGCCCCCAACATCTGCGTCGCGCTGGCCGAGCGTCTTGGCTCCCACCGCAATGTGGACGTGGTCGAGCCGATGGGGGTCGAGCAGATGCCCGACGGCACGCTCGATCTCGTCGTCGTGAACTCGGTCCTGCAATACCTTTCGCGCGACATGCTCGAGGCACTTCTATCCACCTGGCGCGTCAAGCTGAAGCCGCAAGGCCGCCTCGTCATCGCCGATGTCATTCCACCCAACGTCAGCCCGATCCGGGATGCGACAGCTTTGCTGACCTTCGCGGCGCGAGGGGGATTTCTGACTGCGGCCTTCGCCGGTCTCGTGCGCACGGCACTTTCCGACTACGGCAAGATCCGCAAGCAGCTCGGATTCTCCATGTACGCAGAACCCGAATTCGTCGCACTGCTCGCAAGGCACGGTCTCGCCGCCGAGCGCGTGCATCCCAACTTCGGACACAACCAGGCGCGCAAGACCTTCGCGGCGAAGCGAGCGTGAACGTGTTGCGGCAACCTCACACGTAGACGAAGCCAGCATTGACCGGGATCGTCTGCCCCGTCACCGCGAGTGCGCCCTTACTGAGCAGGAAAGCGATCACGTCGACGATGTCCTCCGGCATCTGCGGCCCCGGCACGGCTCTGCCGGTCTCGTAGAACTGATGCCGCTCGGGTGGAACGTAGGCGGTTGCCTCGTTGCGCATGATCCCGGGCGCCACCACCGTGATACCAATCCCGCGGGGGCCGAGCTCGCGCGCCAGCGATCGCGTCATCGAGATCACCGCTCCCTTGCTCGCAACGTAGGCGAGCAGACGTGGCGCGCCCCACAGCGCGGTGTCGGAGGCGACGTTGACGATGCGTCCTTCGTGATCCGTCAACAGCGGCGCGAGAGCACGCGTGACGAGCCACGTGCCACGCACGTTGACCGTCATCACCCGGTCCCACAATTCGATCGGAATATCCTCGAAGGTCTTGCCCCCGACGTCGGTCGCGATGGCCGCATTGTTCACGAGACCGTCGATTCGCCCCTCCCGCGCCGCGATGTCCGCCGCGAACGCCTCGATGGATTGCGGATCCGCCAGATCGAGCGGCACGAAGCGGGCGGCTGCACCGCCTGCCGCAATCTCCGCAGCCGTATCGAGGCCCAACTCGGCGAGAACGTCCGCGATCACTAGCCGCGCGCCATGCCGCGCGCAGGCCTGGGCAATAGCGCGTCCCACGCCGCGCGCAGCACCCGTCACGACAATCGTTCTGCGCGACAGCAAAGCCGGTTCCCCTACGCGAATACTCTCTCACCCATTCATCATTCATAGAGCATTTGTCGCGCTGGCGCATCGCGCATCCCTGTCCGGCCATGCGCTTCACGACCCGGTTTCGCCGCACCTCGGGAGATCGCATGCGAATACCGACGTGACGATGTACGCGGATAACAGTTTAAGCGATACCGCAGCCAATGCCGCTTCGGCCTGTCAGCTTCACAAGCGCCGCCGCCCCCGCCGCCCACACGACATGTGGGAACAGGAAAGGTAAAATCAGTAACTTGCCATGGAGTGTGGCCCGTATCGCCGCGGCGGCGAAGTATCTTACCAAATCTCCCACCCCGTCAGGCTGCGTCGAAAGTTCATGGTGCGTTCAGGTAGTAACCCTTACAAAAGTCCATTGCGCGGGAAGTGAACTGCAGCGCGATCATCGCAAAGGCCGCTGCAGACGCGCTTCGGTGCCGCCGAACCGGCAACAGGTAGGTGACACACAATGACCAGACTTCGTGCAATGCTGGCTGGGGCCGTCTTGGCCATCGCCGGATCTGTGACTGCCGCTCATGCAGCGCCGTTGCTCCCCAACATCAAGGCCGAGCAACCTACCCCAGCAATCGAGGAAGGCCTCGTCACCCAAATTCAGTCCATGTGCCGGTTCGACGGCCGTTGGGTTCCGTGCCGGACCCTGCGGCGCCCACCGCAGCGCTACTATGCGCCGCCGCAGCGCTACAGGCAGCGCAACGAGGACCGTTGCGCCATCGTCTACAATCAGTGCTACCCGCTCGGCCGCTATTCGCCAGCCTACCTGTCGTGTATGCGCAGCAACGGCTGCTGACCACGAAAGAAAAAACTTCAGCCAAAACCTCCAAAGCCCCGGCACTCGCCGGAGCTTTTTCGTATCTCAGGGGCAAACGGGAAAGCCCGTTCCTCCCGCTTGGCCACGGTTGCCGTTCAGATGCACCCGCTCAGCGTCGACGACCGCGCAGCATCCGCCCCTCGAGCTGCACAGTGTCCCGGATCTTCGCAGAGAGCCGCCCAACGTGCTGGCGGAACTCGCGGCTCCTCAACTCCACAGCCATGCGGCGTGGCAATGCCTGCAAGTCGCCTGGAAGCTCTCTCTCCGTCGGTATCGGTGCTCCTTCGACCAGCACCGGTATGACCGGCACGCCCCGCGCCAGTGCTGCGCGAATCTCCTTGCGCACGAAATCCTGATCGCTGGAAAGCCGGCGTTGACCGTTCGCGTCCACCGCCACCGCCCAGCCCTTGCCGATCACCGCCAGGAAGACGTCACAGGCCTCGATCTGGGCCAGAAGAAAGGCCTCGAAGTCGATGCCGGCGGGAATGTCGTCGGTATCGATGAAGACGTTGTCGCTGCCGAACTCCTGCGACAGCAACTCGTGCAGCCAGTTGGCGATCGCCTCGGTATCCTCGCGCCGGTAATTGATGAAGATCCGCAATCTCTCGGCTTTGCCCTGCCCCGCCGCGCCCTTCCTCGGCGGCCGGATCGTTCCCCTCGATGCCAGCACGGCCAGCTCCGCGATCAGTCGCGCCTTGGTCGCAGAGGACCACGCAAGATGAGCGTGATTGCCCTGTCTGAACGCGCCCGGCTCGTGGATGCCCTCGATCATATCCGCCACTGACAAGTCGTTGCTTTCCGAAAGCTTTCGCAGCCCGACGGGACCAATTCCGTAAAGATCGTCCAGCACGCCGGCGAGATCGACCCGCAACCCTGCCTCGATCTGGATCGGAAAAGGAGGCCTCTGCTCCCCGAAACCGAACGGCGCGGCAGGAGGCACGCTCCTCGCCCCGTAGATTGTTTGCGACAGTTCCGAAAGCACCTGTCGAAAGCGCCTTTCCAGCGCGATGAAACCGAACCCCTCGTCCCGCATGTACCAATGCACGAACAAGCAGGTCCTGTGCGCCTCGACGAACGCGTAGAGATTGAACAGAAGGCTGTACTCCAACGCGATCAATTGACCTCGCGAGAGCGATTTCGAGATGTCCAGCCCGGCCGCCTCGGCCTCGGCCTTCAACGAGAAGATATGCTCGCGACCCGACCCGATATTCCGCAGCGCCACTGCCGCCACCGGCGGCGCCCCGTCCGAACGATCCCGCCGCAACTCCTGCAAAGCATAGTGTATGGCGAACGCCCGATCCGGCGCTGCGAAGACGGCGCCGAGCCTCGATCTGGCATGAGCCTGCTGGCGTTCCTGGAGGAACGTATCCGGCATGTTGTAAGTCCCCACAGCGAGCGAATCACGCCCCGCTTCCGGGCCAACTCTTTCCGAACTCGACCACCCTGCCAAGCCCCTCGAGCGTGATCGGGAGGGGTGGCAGTGCCTTCCTGCCACCGAACCCGTGAATCAGTGTCAGATAGAAATTGCCGGAATGGCGGGCTTGTCGGGTAAATGAAGTTGCTCCATCCCCCGCGACTAAACAGCGACGAGAACTCGAGCGGCATAATTCCGGCAGATGGGAACCAGGCGACGCATCCCAAACAACGCACCCAATCAATTGCCAAACGCGATCTAATGCCATATGCCTGTTTCCGTAGCTCCGATCCGGTGGTGATGGCGTAAGGGTCTGGGTTGGTTTGCGAATCAGCTATTTCTCTTGTCGAGGGCGGCTCACTCGGCAGGTGATGGGATGCGAAGCTTCGAGATCGTGCAGTCGGACACCGACACGACAACCTCGCACTCAGGG
>CAMAYR010000146.1 GCA_945862355.1 Devosia equisanguinis
TTCGTGATTGGTCTGCCTGAAATCTGCGACGATGCCGCGGCCTGCGGCATGCTCGTCGACCAGCCGACGCACGTCCTCGAGCGTGGCCGCACCATAAATGGTGGGCTCGCGCTTGCCGAGCATGTTCAAGTTGGGTCCGTTCAGGACGAAAATCGGCGCAGACATCGCTTTCCGGTACTTAGGGTCGAGTGCTGAGGGTCGAGTGCTGAAGTTCTAGGCCGCGATAGCGGGCAGAGCTTGGCTGACCAAGCTGCCAGCACCGGAGCAGTACTGGGGCCACAGCCGCAGTGGCCCGTGACAATTGCCCAGCCGGCCACAGACTTCGCTCCGCCCGTCTATCAGCTTTCAATCGCGTGTGAAAGACCGTGCTTGGCCCTGCCCACACCGGCAACGCCAAGGCACAGCTTTACGCCGACAGATCCCCAGATCCAGATCCGACCCGCAGTTCCCGCAGTCAGCAGATCTTGCAACCGGCCTTGCGGATCTCGGCGATCATCTTCTGCATCCCATCGACGGGCACATAGCCTACGTTGATCCGGCTATCGACCAGGAACGCCGGCGTCCCTTCCATACCAAGCCCCTGCCCCATCTCGATATTTTTCTGAATCACGGCATCTATGCGCTTATCGGCCATATCCGCGCGCAGACGGCCGACATCAAGCCCAACGCGCTGTGCGACGGTGAACAAATTCTGTTCCGTCACCTGCTTCTCGCGCATCAGCGCCGTATGGAACTCCCAGTACTTGTTCTGCTTGATCGAGGCCATCGCGGCCTTCGCGGCGGTGACCGAGGGCGGCCCACCGAAAATCGGATACTCCTTCATGACCACCCGGACGCGAGGGTCCGCCTTGGTCAGCTTCACGATGTCGTCGACCGCGCGCTTGCACCACCCGCAATTGTAGTCGAAGAACTCGACTACTGTGATATCGCCCTTCGGATTGCCGAGCACGAAGTCCGTGCCGGAGGAGAAAACACTGGCCTTGTTGGCGGTCAGGAATTGCTCGGCCCGTGCCTGCTGATCTGCCGCCTGTTTGCGCTCCAGCGCCTGGCTGACCTCGGCCAGGATCTCGGGATTGGCAAGCAGGTAGTCTTTGATGATGCCGTGCAGCGCCTTCACCTGGTCGGGAGAGAACGCCCCGGGCTTCGATGTCGCCTCAGCAGCGCCACCACTCGCGGCCCCCTGCGCCAGCGCAGCCATCGAGCCGGCAGCCATGCCCTGCACGCTTTCAGGCCCGCGCCCACCCACAGCCACGAGCCAGATCACCGCGAGCGCGCCGACACCGGCAACGACGCTTCCCTTGATCCCTGCCACAGCGGCGAGCCCGCCCATCCTCTTGCCAGCAGCCATGATTGGATTTCTCCGTTTGAGAGCGCGAAGCTTAGCGCGCAACTCGGATGTGATGGGTGGAACGAACGGCATTTTCAAGCGCGAAACGTCGGGTTGCGACCTATTATCAATCACAATATCGCCAGCGCCGGCCCCTCAGCCGCCGCGATCACGCAACTCGCGCGGCAGCGTCTTTATGATGTCGTCTGCCTTGAGCCAGCCGCGGCTGCCCTGGGCCAGTCCGCGCTGCGCGCGGCGGGCGAAGATGATCGCCTGCTTGGGATCGCCCGAGATGAGATGCGCCTGCGCCATCGCCACGTCGGCGTCCGCCACCCGCCCCTTTGCCGCGTAGGCCCGCGCCAGTGTGCGATAACCGCCGATATCGTCCGGCCGCGTGTCGATCGACACTTCGAGAATGCGGATCGCTTCGTCGTACTGGGCGACGTTTCCCCCCTCGACGATCGCCTTGGCCAGCTCCATCCTGAGCAGATGCGAGCGGCTGCCGCCGAGCTTCAACGCCTGCCGGATGTGCGGCACCGCCTGGGCGAACTTGCCCTCCTTGGAATAGACGTGGGCCTTGAGCTCCCAGAAATACGGGCTGTTCGGCCGCTCCTTGATCAGCGCGTCGATCTCGCCCATCGCCTTGGTACAGTTGCCAGAACAGTTGGCCGCGATGGCCCGGGCATAGCGCGCGGGCAGCGACTTGTTGTCGGCAGGGTAGAGGCGGAATACGTCCTGGGCGGGGAAAGTGTAGCCGCGAAGCTTGGCGCGCACCAGGTCGTGGCGCAGTTGCAGCTCCGGCTTGTCCTTGACGTTGAAGAACGCGCTTGCCTCCGCCTTCTGCCGGAGCTGTGCGATGCGCGTGCGCTCGGTGGGATGGCTGAGCAGGTAGGGGTTCACACCGTAGGCGCGATTTTCCATGCCGAGACGCTCGAAGGTCTCGAGCATGCCGCGACCGGACTGCCCGGTCAGCTCGAGGAACCTGAGCCCCGCCTGATCAGCCGAGCTCTCCTGCGAGCGGCGCCGTGCCAGAAACGTCTTGAGCCACAGGTCGTCCGCCGCCACCACCGCCGCGCCGCTGCGCGCGAGCACGGCTGCCGCGATGCCGAGAATCCGGGTTATGATCATGCCCGTCTGCATCCGCTGCATTTCCGAGCGCAGAGCTGCCAAGTGGGCGCCGTCGATATGGCCGACCTCGTGGGCGATCACCCCGATCACCTGATTGGGTGTCTCCGCCTGGATAATGAGGCCCGTGTTGATGAACACGTTGCGGCCGTCCAGCACGAACGCGTTGAACGAGCGGTCGTTGATGATCCGCATCGACACGTTGCCCTGCCCGAGATTGGAGGCCCGCAGCACCGGGCGTGCGTAATCGGTGAGCAACGCCTCGATCTCGTCGTCGAAGATGATGCTCTGCGCGCGCGCCGCCGGAGCGAGCGGCAAAAGCGCCGCACTCAGCATGGCGACACCCGCGAGCGCGGAGCGCAGCTTATGGGCCATGAGCTTATGGGCCATGAGCTTTTGGACCATGAGTGGGGCAGTCGCCAGGGTCGTAGCCAAGGTCACGGTTCCTGTCCTTCGCCTTGCGCGGTCGCCGCATTGAGACGCCGGTTCCCCCCGGGGGCCGCTGCAAAAAGCTGTAATTGCGTCGCCGATTACGGTCAATGCAAGGCAACAGCACAACGCAACCGGGTCCGAAACGCGGAGCCGGCTGCGCCATTTTGCCGATCTGGCCTGCCGCCTCAACGCTCCCGCATGGTCCCCGACAGCGCGTCCATCAGCGGCCCGACGAGGAACTTCAACAGCGTGCGCTCGCCCGTCGCGATCAGAACCGTCGCAGGCATCCCGGGCGTCAACTTGCTGCGCAGGTCCTCCGGCAGCGACGCCATGTCGATCGACACACGTGCGGTATAGAAAGTCTGCTTGGTGTTCTGGTCGAAAGTGGCGTCCGCAGCGACCGAATCAACGCGCCCAAGGGTCGCGTGCTTCTGCCGCGAGGCAAACGCCGGGAACCGGATCTCCGCCTTCTGGCCCACCATCACCGTATCGATGTCGTTGGGCTGCACACGAGCCGTCATGATCAAGCCGTCGTCGATCGTCACCATCTCCGCCATCGGCTCGCCCGGCCGCACCACCTGGCCGACGGCATGCACTTTGAGCCCCTGGACGACGCCATCCTGCGGCGCCAGAACGTCGACGCGCTTCAGCACGTCGAGCGCGACCTGCAGCTTTTCGCGCACGTCGGTGAGCTTACCGCGCACCTCGCCGAGCTGGGCGGCGGCCTCCTGCACTTGGGTCTGCAGCGTATTGCGGATCGAGACCTCGTTCTCCGCGATGGTCTGCTGGCTGCGCCGGATGTCGTTACGGATGAGGCCGAGCTCGCCCTCCTGCCGCAGCAATTCGCGTTCCTTGTCGGCGAACCTGTTGCGCGCGATGTACCCGCTGAGCATGGTCGGCCGCAGCCGGGCGATCTCCGCGCGCATACTGGTGACCCAGCCGCGCAGCGCTGCCTCGCGCTCCTTCTTGCCGGCGATATCGCTGCCGGTCTGCTCGATGCGGCGCTTGAATATGTCGACCTGGCCGAAGAGGAGGCGCTTGCGCTCGGCGAACTGCTTTTCCTGGTCGTACAGCGTCGAGGCGATGTCGGGCTTGTGGCGCTGCTCGAGCAAAACCTTGGGGAACTCGATCCTGGTCTTGAGGTCACGCTCGGCCAGCAGCCGCGCCTCCTGCGCCAGCGCCCCGTTGACCTGCTTGCGCAGCACCTCGGCATTGGCTTGAGCCTGGGTGGGCTGGAGCTTGAACAGCACCTGCCCCAGCTTCACGCGCTGGTTCTCCTTGACCAGGATCGCCTGGACGATCCCCCCTTCCAGGTGTCCGATCGGCTTGCGATCGGAGGTGACGGCCACCGAGCCGGAGGCCACCGCGGCCCTGTCGAGAGGCGCCGTCGCCGCCCACAGGCCGAACCCTCCGAACGACGCGAGGATGGCCAGGTAGCCCATGCGGGCGACGCGCCGGAAGTCGGTCATACTGGCAAGTGCGCTGGCGTCCCGCGTCTCCGCGATCACAGGCAGGCTCATGGTCGTCATGGCAACTCCTCCGCGCCGGTCATGTGCCCGCCGTCGGAGTGACATTGCCCGCCGCCCGCGCCGGGCGCTGTGCCAGATGGAACAAGCCCGGCTCGCAGGTGAGCCCCGCGTGAACGAGAGGCTGGCCTACTTCTTGCCGTCGCGCTTGGCGATCAACTCGTCGATCGCCCGCTTCTGCTCCGCCGCGGTCATCGGGCCGGGGCCACCGTTCGGTGGTGCGGATTTCGTCTTGATGTCGGGCAGTGGCGTGGCGATCTTCGTCCCGCATCCGGCAACGAGGGCCGTGACAGCCATCGCACCTGCCAAGCTCCAGCCCAGCAGGCCCCGGCGCCGGTGTCCGGACATGGGGGCCGCCGACCGCGAGGCGGGGGTGCGAGAATTCCGATGTGCGTGTGCGACTGCGTCCATAGGCGGCTTTGACGGTTTTGCTGCGCTGCAATATAGACAGATTCGCAGCTCGGTCCAACGAGCCGGTTCAAGCCATGCCGCAGTCACAACGGCCTCAGACAGCGTAAGCAACATCGTGTCGATCAATTGTGGCGCAGCGAAGTTCGTTCTAACTAAACATCCAAGCGCGTATCCTGCCGGACCAGCTCAATGCAGTCCGGTCCACACCAGCGAGAGACCCGCCCCATGCAGAAGGCGCTTCCCGCATCCTCCCTCGACTTGTCGGCATGGCAGGTGAAGGACCCGGTCGCGCTCGGCCAGAACATGCTTGCCGCCATGGAAACGGGCGCAAAGATCTGGCTCGAGATGCTGGAGAAGCAGCGCGGCAGCGCAATGCAGGGGATGCCTTCGGCTATGGCGGGCTCCACCGACATTCCCGAGCATGCCCGCGCGCTGGCGACCCTGTGGCAGTCGATGCTTGCCGACCCGGCCAAGCTTTCGGAGTCCCAGGGCGAGTTGGTCGCGGGCTATGTCCAGGTCTGGCAGGCCGCCCTCCAGAAGGTCGCGGGCAACGACGCCCATCCGGTCGTAGAGCCCGAGAACGGCGACGGCCGCTTCCGCGATCCCGAATGGAGCACCAACGCCTATTTCGATTTCTGGAAGCAGAGCTATCTGCTCACCGTGCGTTGGGCCGAGAAGCTGCTCGACGAAACGACGGGCCTCGACGAGCGCGGCCGTCATCAGGCCGAGTTCGCCCTGAAGCAGCTCACGGCGGCCTTCTCGCCGTCGAATTTCCCAGCCACGAACCCCGAGGTGATCCGCGAGACGATCGCCAGCAATGCCGCCAACATCGTGGAAGGTATGCGCCAGCTGCTCGCCGACGTGCAGCGATCGGAGGATCAGCTCCGCATCACCCAGACCGACACCACCGCTTTCGAGGTCGGAAAAAACATTGCGATCACGCCGGGCAAGGTCGTCTTCCAGAACGACCTGCTGCAGCTCATCCAGTACACGCCCTCGACCGACAAGGTCCGCGCCGTACCGCTGCTGATCGTGCCGCCGTGGATCAACAAGTTCTACATCCTCGACCTGTCCCCGCAGAAGTCGTTCATCAAGTACATGGTGGACCAGGGCTTCACGGTTTTCATCGTATCCTGGGTCAACCCCGACGAGCGTCTCAAGCACAAGACGTTCGAGGACTACATGAAGGAGGGCATCCTGGCCGCGGCCGATGCCGTCAAGCGGGAGACGGGTGAGAAGAAGTGCAACGTCGTCGGCTACTGTGTCGGCGGCACGCTGCTCTATGCGACGCTCGCCTGGCTCGCCGCCCGCCGCGAGGACGTGTTCAACACCGCGACATTCCTCACCGCGCAGGCCGATTTCACCAAGGCCGGCGATCTCAAGCTGTTCATCGACGACGAGCAGCTCAAGAGCCTCGAGGCCCGGATGGAAAAGACGGGCTACCTCGAAGGCGGCGCGATGGCCGGTGTGTTCAACATGCTGCGGCCGAAGGACCTGATCTGGCCCTACATCGTCAACAACTACATGCTGGGCAAGAAGCCGTTCCCGTTCGACCTGCTCTACTGGAACCAGGACTCGACGCGGATGCCCGCCACCAACCACGCCTACTACCTGCGCGAGTTCTATCACGAGAACAGGCTCGCCAAGGGCGAGATGGTGCTGGGCGGCGAGCGTCTCGACCTCAAGAAGGTCAAGCTGCCCGTCTATCATCTGGCGGCCAAAGAGGACCACATCGCTCCGGTGCTGTCGGTCTATACCGGCGCGCTGATGCTTGGCGGTCCCGTCGAGTTCGTGATGTCGGGCTCCGGCCACATCGCCGGCGTCGTAAATCCCCCCGACCCCAAGCGCGTGAAGTACCAGTTCTGGACGAACGCCGACCGCGTCGACAACATCGAGGAGTGGATGGAAGGCGCCAAGGAGACGCCGGGCTCGTGGTGGCCGCATTACTCGGCCTGGCTCGCCAAGAACTCCAAGGGCCAGATCGACGCGCGCGAGCCCGGCCGCAAGCTCGGCGCCATCGAGGACGCGCCCGGCAGCTATGTCAGGGCGAAGGGAAAGTAAGGCTGTGCGTTCACGCGACAGCGATCGCTAACCCTTGGAGAAGACCGCGGAGGTTTCCCCCCCGCGGCCCTTGTACTTCGACGGATCGGACACGATCAGCGCAGGTAGATGTCGGACTGCAGCGAAGCGGTGTCAGCGAACTCAAAGCTGGCCGTCTGCGAGAGCGCCGCAGCACTGAAGTCGGCGTACGGCGATGCCATCGGAGTATCGGTGATACCGGCCAGATGGAACTGATGGGAGGCCGCCGCAGGGTAGGCAGCCTCCGCCACCGGCATCGCCGATAGGCTCTGCGCAGCCGACATGCCGGCCGAGAACATGTCCAGGCTCGCGTCTTGATAAATCGCCAGCGGATTGTATCCCCCATCCCCGGCGACACCGTCTCCTGCGGGCAGCAAAAGCGGATTGCCACCACTCGAGAAGTCACCGCCGTCGCCAACCGGCGCCTTCAGCGGATCACCGCCCCCGGTGCCTTCCTCGCCGACTGGCTGCCTCAACGGGTCGCCGCCGTCGCGGCCCTCGTCGCCCACAGGCTGCCCTGTCTTGTTCTTGTCGTGATCCACAGGCTCGACCTTCTTCTCGGGCTCCCAGGACGAACCGGGCTTGAGGTAGCCGTCCCCGTCGACGTGCCAGACCTCGATTGCCTTTCCCGGCTCCTGGCTCGTGAAGTCCGTCCCTGGCTTCTTGTCCACTTGTTCCACTTCCACCCACTTCTCTGTTTCGCGGTCGAGCACCTTGAGCTGCTCTCCCTGCACGTCCTTGACGTAGTGACCCTTCTGGTCGTGGTGGAATTCGGTCGGGCCATTGAGCGAATCCAGTGCCGCCTCCCCGACATTGACGCCGCCTATCTCGCCGCGTCCCCCGCCGAGGATCTCGTCCATCGTCGCACCGAAGATGCCGCCGCCGTTAGCTCCTCCAATCATGCCGCCTCCACCAAGGTCGGACTTGCCCAATCCTCCCATCGCCCCATGTCCTCCCATCCCGCTGAACGGATCATTGCCACTCGAGAACGGATCGTTCCCGCCGAACGGATTGCCGCTGCCGAAGGGGTCGTTGGAGCCGAACGGATTGTCGCCGTCGGCGCTCTTGTCGAACGGATTGTTGCCGCCGAAGGGATCGTTGGAGCCGAGCGGACCGTTGGCACCGAACGGATCGTTGCTGCCGAACGGATTGCTGCTCCCGAAAGGTCCCGATCCATTTCCGGTCATGCTGTCCCACCGCGAACCGGTGCTGAAAGGATCGTTGCCGCCGAACAGGTCTCGCCCACCGCCAACCTCCCACGGTGCGACAGGTGCCGGAACCGCGACATCGTCGGGCTGAAGCTCGGCCTGGAAGAGCCCGTGATGGACGTCGACGTCCTTATTCCCGAACAGATCGTCCACGGTGGTCGGCACGGACGGTGCCACGCGGTGGCCTTGCGACAGTCTCATGGTGTCGAAAATAGACATCGAAATCTCCTGCAGCATGGTTGTGGTTGAGTAGCGGTCTCTTGATTTGCCCCGAGACCATGTTTCCGGCCTCGATGAACTGGACCGACACAACGAAAGCTACAGTAGGTACGGGTCTTGTCGTGTTCCGGCTGGCACAGGTCGCGCCTTTGGATCGAGAGGGCGGGAATGAAGGTACCCGCCCACGCGCGAGCCCGGCCGCAAGCTCGGCGCGATCGAGGACGCGCCCGGCAGCTATGTCAGGGCGAAGGGGAAGTAAGGCGGGGCGTTCCCAGCCGGGAGCTTTCTACAGATCCCGGGCGACCCGAAACCCGACATTGTGCCTTGCTTCGCGCAGCCCGATCGAGCGCCGCGCCGACAGCCGGCGCAAGGCCTCCGCTTCGTCCGCCCCCGCATCGCGCACGACACGCTGCCCGCAGTCTCCTTTGCGGGTTGCCCGAGCCGCATCGCCGGGCACCTCGCGAAGGGTGTCGCTCCAGCATCCCGCGACGATCTCGGCGACGCCGCCATGTATACCTGTAAGACCAAAGCCGTTCGCACCGAGCGGCTGCCGCAACACCGGCCCCGTGACGAAACGATCGCTCGAGCCTCCGCGTGCAGCCCACTCCCATTCCGCCTCCGTCGGCAATCGATAGCCGCGGTTCGTCGTTGTGTTGAGCCAGCCGATGTAGTCGACGGCATCCCGATAGTTCACACAGTCGATCGCAGAGGTGAGCCCGGCGACGCTCGAACGGCCCGTCTCGCATCGCGGCGCGGGACGATTGGTCGCCCGGACGAACGCCATATACTGGCCGACGGTCACTTCCCGACGCCCGATCGCGAACGCGCGGGAGACCTTGATCACCCGGCGCGGCCGCTCGGTGTCCAGAGCATCCCGGTCCCCGTTCGCAGCGCCCATATGGAGGAACCCCGACTGGACAACGACCATCTCGGGACAATCCGAACAATCCCGTCGAGCTTCGGGCACGAGATCGGCGTTCGCCGCCTCGGCAGCCAGTCCGAGCCGGGAGAGCAACCCCGGCGCCACTCGCGAGGCAGTAGAGCCACCACCGCCGGTCGCTCCACCCGCGCTGTCCGAGCCGGCCGAGCCGCCCGCGGCTGCTCGAGCATTGCCGCCTGGACTGCCGCCACCGTCGCTCGTGTCTTCCTTGTCCACGTACTCGAAGCTGCCGCGCCGTTGCATCGCCCGGCGCTCGATCGGCCCGGCCCACTGCGTTTCCCACGATTTCTCGCCTTTGTAGCTCGCGAGCATCCCGTAGTTGGCCACGCAAATGGAGGCGATGGAAGCGAGCGCCAGCATCCGCCCCAAAAGCGTCTGGCCGGCTCGAACCGCGCCCAGCAGTAACATCGCCGTCAGTGCGAACAGACCAGCGGACAGCATCGTCTGGAGATCGAGCGCATACATCGTGGCCTCGGGGCACAGTTGAAAATACCCCTCACACCGAGCAATCGGCGTGCCAGAACCGAGCGACGATTAAAAATCTGGTTATTTCTTGAGTTGTGTTGCGAACTGCAGCTCCGCCAGCCGCGCATAAAGGCCGCCTGCTCGCGACAGGCTGGCGTGCGTGCCTTCCTCGGCGATCCGGCCATCCTCGATGACCAGGATGCGGTCGGCTTTCTGCACCGTCGCCAGGCGGTGCGCGATGACGATCGTGGTGCGCCCCTCCATCACGGTCTCGAGCGCGGTCTGCACGTCCTTCTCGCTCTCCGCATCGAGTGCGCTCGTTGCCTCGTCGAGCAGCAGGATCGGCGCATTCCGCAGGATGGCGCGCGCGATCGCGATACGCTGGCGCTGACCGCCCGACAGCGAGACGCCGCGCTCGCCGAGCCGGGTGTCGTAGCCCTGGGGCAACGCACGGATGAAACCGTCGGCCTGTGCCAGACGCGCGGCATTCTCGACGGCAGCCTTGTCGGCCTGAGGCGAACCGTAACGAATGTTCTCGATCACCGTATCGGCGAACAGCGCCACATCCTGTGGCACCAGCGCCATCCGGCTGCGCAACGCCTCCAGATCGGCCTGCCGGATGTCGACGCCATCGACCTCGATGCGGCCCGACTGCGGATCGAAGAAGCGCAGCACGAGGCTCAGCATGGTGCTCTTGCCGGCCCCCGATGGTCCGACCAGCGCCACGGTCTCGCCCGGCGCCACGAGAAACGATACATCGCCCAGCGCCGGCGCCGTTCGGCCGGGATACGTGAAGCCCACACCACGAAATGCGATCTCGCCGCGCGTCGGTGTCGGAAGCGGCACCGGATCGGCCGGCGAGACCACCTCCGGCTCTGTCGCACTGATCTCGGCTAGACGTTCAGCAGCACCGGCCGCCTGCTGCACCTCGCCCCAAACCTCTGCAAGCTCCGCGAGCGCCCCGCCCGCGAAGATCGCATAGAGCACGAACTGCCCGAGCCGCCCGCCTGTCATTTCCTGAGCGACGACCGCCGACGCCCCATACCACAGCACACCGACGATGCTGCCCACCACCAGGAAGATCACCATCGCGGTAAGAAAGGCCCGCGCCCTCAGCCGCTCCCGCGCGGCAGCGAACGCTGCCTCGACGGCGCCAGTGAATCGCACCGAGGCTTCGCGCTCGTGCGTGTATGCCTGCATGGTGCGAACGGCCGCGAGGTTTTCTGCCGCATAGGTCGAAGCCTCCGCCAGCGTGTCCTGCGCACGCCGCGACAACCGCCGTACCGTGCGGCCATAGCCCATCAGCGGAAACACGATCAGCGGAATGGCAACCAGTACGAGAAGCGAGAGCTTCACGCTGGTCACGAACATCATAACGAGCGCGCCGATCAGCATGACCGTGTTGCGCAAGGCCTGGCTTAGCGTGGTGCCCGCCGCAGCCTTGATCAGCGTGGTGTCCGCCGTGAGCCGGCTCATCACCTCCGCGGAGTGCGTGCGCTCGAAGAAGGCCGGGCCGAGCCTCGTCAGATGGCCGAACACCTCCGACCTGACGTCGGCGACGACCCGCTCGCCGAGCCAATTGACGAAATAGAACCGCGCGCTGCTCGCCAGCGCCAGCATCCCACCGATGCCGACCAGGATGATGAAATACCGGTCGATCAGGGCAGCGTCGGGGCCTGCGAAGCCCTCGTCGATCAGGCCGCGCACCGCAGCCGGCACGGCGAGCATGGCCAATGCGGAGGCCAGCAACGCGATGATGGCGGCGAACAAGGCCCAGCGATAGCGCAGCAGATGCGGCACGAGGATTGACAACGGCCGCAGCGAGCGCCGTGGCTTCGCCCCGTTCTCCTCGGCCTCCTGCACCGGCATTCGTCCGCTGGCCGACGCGCCCGTTTTTGCTGCTGTCACCTGCACTCCGCGCCCCTTCTAGATCAGAAGCCGCGGACAATGCCCGCATCGGTCAGAACGAGCAAGTCGACTGATCGAGACGGAATTTCATATGATGCATCCGATCAGCGTCCATTAGTTCTGGAGGCCGCGGACAGGGCAATCGTCCCTGCGGGCTTCTACGCTGCTACGCGTCTGAACGACCGGGCGGCTTTCTTTTTGGCGGCCGGCTTGCTCTCGACCTTGGCAGGAGCGGCCGCGCCGAACTTGCGGGCTTCTTTGCCCCCACCGTACCGCCGGGCGTGGGCAAGCCGCTCTACGACCTTGGGGATTTTATCCCCCTCGTCCCCAGCCCGGCTGACGATCATGACATCGGGCATCGCGCCGGCATCACGCGCCTTGCGGTTGGGATCGCGAATGAACAGGCCGATCGCCGCACGCTTTTCCTCGTGGCGCCCGAAGTCCCCGAACGTGGCGCCGGGATCGTACATCTCGACCCCCTCCATATGCGACCAGTAGTAGCTCACACTGCCTAGCGTCCGGTGCACGGTGAGCCCCTGCGAGGTCCACTCGACCGTGACCTGCCCCATCTCGTCGATCGACTCCTTCACCAGTGCCATGCAGCAGCCGGCGACGGCGAGCAACGGCAGCATCACGAGGATCGGCAGGCGCTGGAACACCAGGCAGGCCGCAATCCCCAGGACGACCACGCTCGGAACCACGACGAAATAGACGCCGATCGGCGAAATGCTCCGCGGGAATACCACCTTGTCGGCGGAGGGCGGCGTGTTGGACTGGGTCATCGCATCTGGTCCATTTCTGGCTAGCGTAGCGCACCCGACGTTTGGCACCCGCTTGCGGCTGGTCTTGAAACCAAACGTCAGGTGCAAAAGCTACACTAGAACCTGCTTCCGTAACTCCGATCCGGTGGTGATGGCGTAAGGGTCTGGGTTGGTTTGCGAATCAGCTATTTCTCTTGTCGAGGGCGGCTCACTCGGCAGGTGATGGGATGCGAAGCTTCGAGATCGTGCAGTCGGACACCGACA
>CAMAYR010000147.1 GCA_945862355.1 Devosia equisanguinis
CGAGCAGCTTCATGCGCGCGACGTTGGGCGACTGCCGCTCGACGTCGGTGGCGCCCATGTAGATCTCGCAGGGCAGGCCGAACTTCGCGCAGACCGTGGCCACAGCGACGCCATGCTGGCCAGCGCCCGTCTCCGCGATGATGCGCGTCTTGCCCATGCGACGGGCGAGCAGGATCTGTCCGAGGCAGTTGTTGATCTTGTGGCTGCCGGTGTGATTGAGCTCGTCGCGCTTGAGGTAGATCTTGGCGCCGCCGAGGTGGGCTGTCAGGCGATCGGCGTAGTAGAGCGGGCTCGGCCGGCCGGCGTAGTGGGTGTTGAGGTGCGACAGCTCGGCGGCGAACTTGGGATCGCGCTTGGCCTCCTCGTAGGCCTTCTCGAGGTCGAGTATCAGCGGCATCAGCGTTTCGGCGACGAACCGGCCGCCGAACAGGCCGAAGAAGCCCTTGTCGTCGGGACCGGTCCGCATGCTGTTGGGTGCGTGCATTGCCGAGGCGCGTGTCTCACCCTTCACCGGCTTTACGGGCGCCGTCTTCGCGGTCTTGGCCGCTGCCCGGCGCTTGCCGGCGACCGCCTTGCTCTTTGTGCCACCCGTCGTTCTGCTCGTCGTCTTGGCCGCCATTGGTCGGCTTCTCCCGATCTATCCAAATCGCCCGCTCAGGTCGCCCTGGCCGCCGCCAGAAACGCGCCGATCAATCCCAGATCCTTATGGCCTGGGCTGTGCTCGACGCCAGAGGACACATCGACGGCCCAAGCTCCCGTCAAGCGGATCGCCGTCGCAACAGTATCGACAGTCAGACCGCCGGACAGCATGAATTCTAGCCGCCCCTCGACGCCTTCGAGCGCCTGCCAGTCGAACGCTAGTCCGTTCCCGCCAGGAAGCGCGCCTGTAAAGCCCTTCGGTGCCTTGGCGTCGAACAGGATGCGGTCGGCTATGCCGGCGTAGGCCAGAGCGGTCTCAGCATCGCCCGCCGTCTCGACCTTGATCGCTTTCATGACCGGAACCCCGAAGCGCGCTTTGACCTCGGCCACACGCTCCGGGGTCTCCGATCCGTGCAACTGCAGCATGTCAGGGTGTACGGCTGCGACGACCTCCTCGATCAGCGCGTCGCTCGGATCGACGAGGAGCGCAACGACCTTGGCCCGGCCCTTCGCCATCGCCGCGAGCGGGCGTGCCTCGGCGGGCGTCACATTACGCGGCGATGGTGGATAGAACACGAGACCGACGAAGTCGGCGCCGGCCGACAGCGCCGCCTCGAGCGTCTCGGCGGTCTTCAATCCGCAGATTTTCACCAAAGCCGTCATGGTCGTGGTCGAACGGCATTCGCGCGGGGAAGTCAAGCAGTTGCGCGGCCGCAGCCAGCATGGAGGGGCGCCCTCGTGCGGACATCTTCGGCGGTGCGTGCCGCGTGTTAACCGGCAATTTACCTGCTTTATACCAATGATACGCGGACCAACGAATTGCGGCCGTGGGGGCTGCGCGAGCGGGGCAGTGGGGATGGGTAGGCGTTCGCGTGTCGGCCTTGCGGCTGCAATGTCGCTCGGCCTGTGGTGTATCGCGTTGCGACCAGGGCTTGCCGAAAATGTCGGCGGCTCGAGGGCCAATCATACGCCTGTAGTGCATTTCGTGCCGTCGCTCATGCCGACGCCGCCACGGCAGGCGAACTCGCGCAAGGGCGATGCTCAAGGTCTACATAAACGGGAGGTCGTCCGGCCGCCGGCTCCGAAGAGCGCCATTCCGCCTGCGCCGCTGACTGGCAATTGGAAAACCGAGGTGCGCCCTGCGCCGGCTAGCCTGAACAGCTCTGTCAAGGCCATGCCATCCGGTCGCCAGGTCGTCGACTTCACGGCGCCCTATCCGCCAGGCTCGGTCGTCATCGTGAACGGCGAGCGCGCGCTTTACCACGTAGGCCCTGACCAGACAGCAGTTCGCTATTCCGTTGCGATCGGATCGCTCGGGGAAGAATGGACCGGCGTGGAGTTCGTGACGCGCAAAAGGATCAATCCGACCTGGTATCCGGTGCCGGAGCTGGGCAAGGACCTGCGTGACCCTGTGCCCGGCGGCGATCCGACAAATCCACTCGGGGCGCGGGCGCTCTACCTCGGGCGGACGCTATGGCGTATCCACGGTACGCCTGCCGTCGAGAGCATCGGGCAAGCCGTCTCGAACGGCTGCATCCGGATGCGCAACGAGCATGTCGCCGAGCTTTACGAGAAGGTGCTGCTCGGAACGGAAGTCTACGTGGTGCGTAGCCTTTCGGACCCCTCGCCAGGCATCGCGGGCGCAAGATACTCGACTGAGACCGGCGAGATCCCGCCGATCGCCGAACAAGCCGAGAAACAGTCTCGACGGTATCACGCGGGCAAGGTTGAGGTGGCGGCTGCCCGCTAAGCAAGGTCATACCGTCGAGCTGTCTGAGGCGAGAGGCAGATAAGCTGGTCGCCGGTATCAGGCGGCTCAGGAGCCGGTGGCGTCGGCGACGCACTTCTTGGTGAAGCTCGACCGCGCGGCGCCGGCCAGCTTCTTGTCGTCGGCCTGCTTGGTGCAGGCGGCCATCGCGTCCCCCTCGCACTTCTTCATGAAGCTCGTCATCGCCGCGCCGGCGAGCTTCTTGTCGCCAGCCTGGAGCTTGCAGGAAGGCGCCGCCTTCTGTGCCGAGGCAGCACCAGCTGCGAGCATCAGTCCAGCGGCAAAAGCCAGGGTCGTCATCGTGCGCATGGCATGTCTCCTTGTCCGAATCATTTGGCCAAGCCGATGCTAGAATGCATCTATGGCCACCTTCCAAGCCTCATTCTGCGAAACAGTCGTGACGAGCATTGGATAATTGCAGGTAGCGCGCGTAGCTTGCCGCGACGATTCGCTGGATGCAGGAGGTGGGCATGTCGGGGGCAGTTCCGATGGCAGCGACGACGGGTGGACCAGCGACCCGGGCGCCTACGAGCGCGCTCGCGGGCTGGGTGCTCGTGGACTGGGCGATCCAGCCGTTCCACACGCTGATCGTGACTTTCCTGTTCGCGCCCTACTTTACCAACGCGGTTGCGGGAAACCCGGTGCAGGGCCAGGCGCTGTGGGGGTATGCTGCCGCAGTGGCCGGCGTGATCATTGCGCTCGGCGGGCCGATCCTGGGCGCGATGGCGGACCGCGGCAACCGCAAGCCGATGGTAGCGGTGACGGTGGCGATCATGGCTGTCGCCTCAGCAATGATGTGGTTCGCGCGACCGGGCGCGGACACGACGACGATCGTTCTCGTGCTGGCGGCGTTCGTGATCGCGACGGCGGCGGCCGAGTATACGACCGTGTTCACGAACTCCATGATGCCATCGCTGGTGCCAGGGCACGAGCTCGGCCGGCTGTCGGGCGCGAGTTGGGCCGTCGCCTACACCGGCGGGCTCATCGCGCTCTTGATGATGGCCGCGCTCGTGGTCTCCGCGCCAGGCGGAACGAAGACGCTGATGGGGCTCGATCCGATCCTGTCGCTCGATGCCGGTCAGCGCGAAGGCGACCGCCTGACGGGGCCGTTCGCGGCGGTGTGGCTCCTCATCTTCATCGTACCTTTCTTCCTGTTCACGCCGGATACGCGATCCGCGAAGGCGGGACCGGTGGAGCCGCAGACGTTCCCGCTGGCGGCGCCGCTGCGCGACCTGTGGGGGACGCTCAAGCTGCTGCCGACGATGCGCAGCATGATGTATTTCCTGATCGCCCGCGCGCTCTACACGGACGGCCTTTCGGCGGTGTTCGTGTTCGGCGGGATCTACGGTTCCTCGGTGTTCGGCTGGCAGCTCGCCGAGCTCGGCATGTTCGGCATCGTGCTGATCGTGATCGGTGTTGCCGGCGCGACGGTGGGCGGGTTTCTCGACGACAGGCTCGGCTCGAAGGCGGTGATCCTGGGCGGGCTCGTGGTGTTGATGATCGGGGCCGTGGGGCTACTCTCCGTGACGCCCACGAGCGTTTTCTATGGGATGCAGGCGACGCCGAAGGCGGCTGGCTCGGCGGTGTTCTCCAGCGCGGGAGAGCAAGTGTTCTTGTTCTTCGCAGGGCTCGTTGCGCTCGCCTCCGCACCGACGCAATCGGCGAGCCGGTCGCTGCTGGCGCGGTTGGCGCCGCCCGAAAAGACGGCGCAGTTCTTCGGGCTGTTCGCGTTCTCCGGCAAGGTGACCGCGTTTCTCGCGCCGCTGATCATCGCGCTCACGACGCAGCTCTCCGGCAGTCAGCGCCTCGGCATGGCGAGCGTGCTGATCTTCTTCGTCGCCGGCTTTGCTTTGATGATGCCGGTGAGGGAACAGCGGTGAAGCTGCTCGGCATACATACGTCAGACCGAACCCCTGCAGAACAATTCAGAATAAAAGCCCTCAAGAATATAGCGATCCAACTGGGTTTGTTCATTGGTCCTCTGTCGGGCGCTAGCATTTTGATCCCTGGCCGATTGGGACCGATAGTCGGACTGGTCCTCGCAATGGTCGCCAACATGGCTGGTATGATCTGGGCCATGAGAGATCCACCGCGTTGCCCTTGCTGCAACGAAGAGGTCGAGAAGGTGAGCAAGCGCTGGTACAAGACGTGGCCTGACCGATGCCGGAATTGCGGTCTCTGCTTCCGATCTGTATGGAATGGAAGCGGCTAGGCGTTACCGCTCGGGAACTTGACACTAGACCTTTCGCTGCGTTTCTTCTCGCCATCACAATCGGTAAAGCGCAAGCGGCAGAGGAACACCCATGAAGATCGTCTATTTCAACGACTGGCGGCTCGGCGTCCTCAAGGGCGACGCGGTGGTCGATGTCATGGCTGCCGTTTCGGACGTGCAGAGGCTCGGGCCCCACGACCTCATCAATGGCGTGATCGAGCACTGGTCGGCCTACAAGACGAAGATCGAGGACGCCGTGTCGAAGGGTGCGGGCGTGCCGCTCGGCTCCGTCACGCTGCGTCCGCCGCTGCCCCGTCCGGTCAACATCGACTGCATGGCCGTGAACTACATGGAGGACGGCACGCGCAGCGAGCCCGCGCCGATCAACGCCTTCCATAAGTCGCCCAACTCGATCATCGGCCCCGGCGAGGCGATGGTGCTGCCTGACGTGCCGGCGAGCGTGTTCGAGGGCGAGGCGGAACTGGGCGTAATCATCGGTAAGAAGGGCTACAACATCAAAGCCGCGGACGCGATGAGCCATGTGTTCGGCTATTGCAATTTCATCGACGGATCGGCGCGCGGGCTGCCGCCGCCCGGCAACGTGTTCTATCAGATGAAGTCGCGCGAGACGTTCGGGCCGATCGGTCCGTACATTGTCACCGCCGACGAGATCAAGGACCCGCACAATCTGTCTGTGAAGCTGTGGAACGACGGCGACCTCAAGCAGAGCTTCTCGACCTCCGACATGGCGCACAAGATCCCCCGCTCGATCGAGTTCGTGTCGGCCTGTCACACGCTGATGCCCGGCGACATTCTCGCCTCCGGTACGAACCATCGCGGGCTGCACGCTTTCCAGGACGGCAACAGGATCGAGATGGAAGTGGAAGGTTGCGGGCGGCTTGCGATTACGATCAAGGACGACCTGAAGCGAACCTGGCCGCGCGAGACGCGCCTGCAGCGGCAGGAGAAGGGCCTCGAGCCGCTCGCGCCGCAGGCATCGGGCAAGTACGCGAAGGGTTGAGATCGGCGTCAGCCGATTGCGCGCGAAGCGGCCCTGGGGACACCCGGGGCCGAGTTCAATTCATACCTTCCAGCTCAGGGTTGGTGTGGCGGCTGCGCGCAAGAACAAACTGATACCGGCCCACCACTGCGACGTTCGAGTCACCCCTTCGGTGGGCCGGTTTCAGATAGGCCGCCGTGCTCAACGATCGAGCCAGAGCATGGCCGTTTCCGCAATAGAGCCGCGCACAGGCGCACCGATCTCGAGCAGCTTGTCGCCGGGGCGGAACTGGACATCGACGAGGATCTAGCGGTTGCCCAGCGATATGCCGTAGCTCAGATCGACGCCTTCGACACGGATGCCGACGGCGCGCGGCCCCATTTGCTGTTGCGGCATGGGCTCGTTCCGGTCAGTGGTGCGCGCCGCCGCCCGGCTGGCGGTCGGCGATGCGGTGGGAGACATAGGTGCAAACGGTGTGCTCCAACTTGACAGGTGGAAGGCCATGCTGTCGTATCCTAGCCTTGAACGTGGTCCGATCTGCTTCACCTGCGTGAAAATGCCGTTTCAGGCGACGAGCCTGGAGGGAGACGCAGTATTGGGGAAGCAGCTGGCGGGCCACGGCTGACCGCCAGGACAAGTCCGAGCCCCCATGAAACCACCTCGTTTCGAATATGCAGCGCCCTCCAGTGTCGCGGAGGCTGTTTCCCTTCTTGCCAGGAGCGGCGGCGGCGCAAAGCCGATCTCCGGTGGGCAAAGCCTGATGCCCCTGCTGGCCTTCCGTCTGGCGGCGCCTGAGATCCTGGTCGACCTGAAGCGCATTCCGGGCCTCGATAAGATCGAGATCGGCCAGAGCGGCGTGACGCTCGGCGCCAAGGTGCGCTGGGTCGACATCGAGAAGGACGCACGCCTGGCTACGGCCCACCCGCTACTGGCGGAGGCCATCCGGCACGTGGCCCATTATCAGATCCGCAACCGCGGTACTGTCGGCGGCTCCGTTGCCCACGCTGACCCGGCCGCCGAGATGCCGGGCATCGCTGCCGCCTGCGATGCCGAGATCGTGGCCGTCGGACCCAACGGTGAGCGGCGGATCAAAGCCGCCGACTTCTTCCTCGGTCCTCTCCAGACGACGCTCGAAGCCGACGAGATCATCACCGCGGTCCATCTTCCGGCATGGCCGAAAGGACGGCGCTGGGGCTTCCTGGAGTTCTCGCGCCGCAAGGGCGACTTCGCGATGGCCGGCGTGGCGGTGTTCTACGATCCGGACAGCGCCGGAAAGGCGACCAACGCCCATATCGGCGTGATCGGCATGGGCGACAAGCCGAGCCGGTTGGCCAAAGCCGAGGCCGCGCTCAACGGTAAGTCGGTCGATGCGGGCATCATCGCAGCAGTCGCCAAGGCCGCTTCCGCCGAGGTCGAGCCCTCCGGCGACATCCACGCGAGCCCCGAGTATCGCCGCGCACTCCTCGGTACGCTGCTCGAGCGGGCGCTGGTCAAGGCGTCGGCCTAGGTTCGATCGAGGTTGCGTTCTCGCGACCACGATCGAGCGACTGGCAATACCTGCAATCAATACCTGCAATCATTCTTCCCAAATTCCAGGTCGAGTTCTGCTCGATCAGCTACGATCAAAGTGAGCGATCCATGCTTGTAAAATTCGAGGTCAACGGCAAAGCCGCCGAGGTCGAGGTCGAGCCGCGCACCACGCTGGCCGATGCGCTGCGCGACAAATTGAGGCTGACCGGCACCCATCTGGGCTGCGAGCACGGCGTTTGCGGTGCGTGCACGGTGCTGGTGAATGGCGAGGCCGTTCGCGCGTGTCTGATGCTCGCTTGCCAGGCCGAGGGCGACAAGGTCACCACCGTCGAGGGGCTGTCCAACGACGCGGAATTGACCCCGCTCCAGGCCTCCTTCCGGCGCCACCACGCGCTGCAGTGCGGCTTCTGCACGCCCGGCATGATCACGACCTCGCACGCGCTCCTCACAGAGGATCCCAACTGCGACGCCGATCGGGTGCGCGACGTGCTGTCGGGCAACCTGTGCCGCTGCACCGGCTACATCCCGATCGTTGAGGCTGTGCTCGACGCACGCAGCGCCTATGGCGGAGGCAAGAAGTAATGGGCGCCGCCAATACGCTGATCGGCCAGCCGATGGAGCGGGTCGAGGACCTGCGCTTGCTCCGCGGTAAGGGCACCTATGTCGCCGATGTGGTGCGCGAGGGAATGCTGCATGCCGTCGTCGTGCGCAGCACCGTTGCCCACGGCCGTATTCGCGGCATCGACATATCGAGCGCGCTTTCGATGCCGGGCGTCCATGCGGTGATCACGGCGCGGGACCTGGGCGAGAAAGTTCCGCTCATCCCCCTGCGTCTCCAGCCATTGCCGCAACTCGAGCCCTTCTGCCAGCCCATGCTGGCGCACGACAAGGTGCGCTTCGTCGGCGAGCCCATCGCCGTGGTCGTCGCCGACTCTCAAGCGATCGCCGAGGACGCCCACGATCTCGTCCGCATCGACATCGAACCGCTGCCCGCCGTCATCGACCGCACTACAGCCGAGGCCCCAGCCGCGGTTCTGTTCGATGAGCACGGCACCAACACGGCACTAACTTGGTCAGCGCAGAAGGGGGACGCCGGCAAGGCGTTCGCCGATGCACTCTACACGCGTAAGGAGCGCTTCACCGTACAGCGCCACGCTGCGATGTTCATGGAGCCGCGCGGCTTCGTCGCCGAGTGGGACGCAGCCACTCAGCGGCTCACCGTCTGGGGCGTCGCCAAGGTGGCATGGGTCAACCGGCGCATCCTGGCGACGGCCATGGGGCTCCAGGAAGCCCAGGTCGAGATGATCGAGGTCGATGTCGGTGGTGGCTTCGGCAGTCGCGGCGAGTTCTATCCCGAGGACTACCTGATCCCGTTCGCCGCGCGCCATGTCGGCCGGCCGGTGAAGTGGATCGAGGACCGCCGCGAGCATCTGATGACGGCCAACCACGCCCGCGAAAGCGAGTGCGAGTTGGAGATCGCAGCCACCCGTGACGGCCGCATCCTGGCCATGCGTGGCCGCGCGTTCACGAACAATGGCGCCTACCTGCGCACCAACGGCTCCGTCCAGCCGCGCAACATCGCGCAGTTCTCGACGGGCCCATATCGCATCGAGCACGTCGACATGACGGCCACGATGCTCGTCACCAACAAGACGCCGAGCGGCACCTACCGTGGCCCCGGCCGGTTCGAAGGCGATTTCTTCCGCGAGCGCCTGATCGACCTGATGGCCAAGGATCTTGGGATGGATCGCGTCGAGATCCGCCGCCGCAACCTCGTCACCGACGCCGAGATGCCCTACCGCCTCGCGGACATCACGCCCTATGACCACTCCGACGAGCTCGATAGCGGCGACAACCAAGAGTTGCTCGACCGCTGCCTCGCCGACTTCGGCTGGTCCGAGAAGGCAAAGCTGTCCGGCAAGAAGATCGACGGCGTCTTCCACGGCATCGGGATCGGCTGCTTCATAGAAGGCGGCGGCGCTGGGCCGTCGGAGGACGCGCGCATCGTGCTCGAGACCGATGGCCGGGTCACGCTATACATGGGCTCGGCCGCCGTCGGCCAGGGCATCGAGACGATCATGGCGCAGATCGCCGGCGACGCCCTCGAGGTTCCTTTCGACCGGATCACCGTTCTGCACGGCTCGACCTCGCACGTCACGAAGGGATTCGGCTCCTATCACTCGCGCTCGACCGTGATGGGCGGCAACGCCATTCTGATCGCGGCCGAGAAGCTCAAGGATCGCATTCGGGAGGCCGCCGCCACCAAGCTCGGCTGCAAGCCGGCCGATGTCGCGCTCGACAGCGAGCATGCGCGCGGCGCCGGCAAGGCCATGACGTGGGCCGAGGTCGCCGATCAGCCGATCGAGGCCGAAGGCACCTTTCACAACCACAAGCACACCTACTCTTACGGAACGCAGGCGGTGCATGTGACCGTCGACCCAGGCACCGGCCAGGTCTCGGTTCTCGATCTCGCCTCGATCAAGGACTGCGGCCGTATGATCAACCCGCTGACCCTCAAGGGGCAGGCCATCGGCTCGATGGTGCAGGGCCTCGGCGGCGCGTTCCTGGAGGACCTCGTCTACAACGAGGAAGGCCAGATACTCACCGGCTCCTTCGCCGACTACCTCATGCCCACCGCGAGCTGCTTCCCGCACCTGCGTGCCACCGTCATCGAGCTGAAGCCGTCGCCGACCAATCCGCTCGGCGCCAAGGGGGCCGGCGAGGGCGAGATCGTGCCGGTCGGCGGCCTGTTGGCGAACGCGGTGGCCGACGCCCTTTCGAGCCTGGGGGCTGAACCGCTGGATCTCCCATTATCCCCACCGAAGGTGTGGGCGCTGGCCCAGGGAGCGAGCTGAGCGCGCGCTTCACCACTGCGCTGTCGTCCGGCAGGCTCAGAGGTGGCAGCGTCGTGCAGTCGGGCTGCGCAGCGCGTCAACGCAGCAGGCGTTGCGTTCACGCTTTCGCGTCTCCCGGCGCCCGGGCCTTGATCGCCAGCGCGTGGATGCCATCTCTCAGCTCGTCGGCGAGCGCGGCGTTGACCATCCGGTGCCGCTCGACGCTTGACTTGCCGGCGAACGCAGCCGAGACGATCCCTACCGTGAAATGGCTTTCGCCGCTCCCGTTGTCGCCGGCGTGACCGGCGTGCCGATGGCTATCGTTGACGATCTCGAGCGCTTCCGGCGCCAGTTGATGCATCAGCTTCTCGCGAATTCTGGTCTCGAGTTTCATTCAGCCAGGCTCCCCTTGGTTCGATCGACATTCGCACTGGCGGTGGAAGCGGAGCGCTTCTGCTTCGCCCAGACATCTCTTTCTGCCGCTTTCGGACGGCATCGAAACTTGCCCTGGGGCCTCGGCCCGCCACCAAAGTGGTCGAGATCAACATCAGACCGTAAGCAATCTGACGCATCTTCGCCGTTGACCTATGGCACCAGGGTCACGTTCGCAATCCTCACGCTTGTGCGCCACGCTCGGCATGATCATACTCATCGGTCCATGAAGCTAGAATCAAAATATTTCGACATGATTCGCATCCGCCACCAGAAGCGTGGGGAGGCGCGGTCGACGTCGCGCGCGTGCTGCCAGTGGAAGGGCTGCGGCCGGGCGGCGGATCATCGTGCGCCTAAGGGTCGCGGCCACGAGGGGCAATTCTATTTGTTCTGCGCCGATCACATCCGCCAGTACAATTCCTCATACAACTATTTCGAAGGCATGGGCGATGCTGATGTGGAGGCGTTCCAGAAGGACGCCATCACGGGGCACCGGCCGACTTGGAAGGTCGGTGCCAACGCCTGGGCACACGGCACGCGCAATGGACGTGCAGATGCCACGCCCGAAGCGGCCGCGCCCGAGCCGCGCGCGCGCGCTCAGCGCTTCGCGACATGGCGCTCCAATGGCCAGGAAGAGGTCCGCGAGGAACCCCGTCAGCGATCGGGGCGCCGCCTGAAACCGCTCGAGGCCAAGGCGATGGAAACGCTGGGGCTGGATGCCGCTGCTGCCCGGGAGGAGATAAAGGCTCGCTTCAAGGAACTCGTGAAGCGCCACCATCCCGACAGCAACGGCGGCGACCGTGCTGCCGAGGAAAAGTTGCGCGAGATCATACAAGCCTATAACTATCTCAAGCAGGCGGGGCTCGTCTGACGTGAGCAAGCCGAGTGGTGCGGTCGGATCGGGATGCTGGAATGTCATCCTGAGGCAGCTTTTGCTCGGCTTGGCGGATCTCCGACAGGCGCCGTGCAATTTGGTTCGACCACATTCCCATAGACTGGATGCGACAACCCATGGCTGAAGCTGCTGCCCCGCTACCGGACACAAAAGTTTCCGTGCGCAAGGTGTTCGGAATCGACAGCGATATGGAGGTTCCCGCCTACGCGAAACCTAATGAGCACGTTCCGGATTTCGACGCCGACTACCAGTTCAACCGCGACGTGACGTTGGCCATCCTGGCCGGCTTCAAGCACAACCGCCGCGTTATGGTGCAAGGCTATCACGGCACCGGCAAATCGACCCATATCGAGCAGGTCGCGGCCCGCCTCAACTGGCCCTGCGTGCGCGTCAACCTCGACAGCCACGTCAGCCGTATCGATCTCGTCGGCAAGGACGCCATCGTCCTCAAGGACGGCAAGCAGATCACGGAGTTCCGCGAGGGCATTCTTCCCTGGGCCCTTCAGAATAATGTCGCGCTGTGCTTCGACGAGTACGACGCCGGCCGGCCGGACGTCATGTTCGTCATCCAGCGCGTGCTCGAGGTGTCGGGCAAGCTGACGCTGCTCGACCAGTCGAAGGTGATCCGCCCGCATCCCGCCTTCCGGTTGTTCGCAACCACGAACACCATCGGTCTGGGCGATACGTCGGGCCTCTATCACGGCACCCAGCAGATCAACCAGGGCCAGATGGACCGCTGGTCGCTCGTCGTGACGCTGAATTACCTGCCGCACGACGAGGAAGCCAGGATCGTGCTCGCCAAGGCGAAATCCTACGCCAAGAGCGATGCCAAGCGGAAGGTCGTCTCCAACATGGTGCGCGTGGCCGACCTGACGCGCTCGGCCTTCATCAACGGCGACCTGTCGACCGTGATGAGCCCGCGCACCGTCATCACCTGGGCCGAGAATGCGGAGATCTTCGGCGACGTCGGCTTTGCCTTCCGTCTGACGTTCCTCAATAAGTGCGACGAGCTCGAGCGCCCGATGGTGGCAGAGTTCTTCCAGCGCTGCTTCGGGGAGGAACTGCCCGAGAGCGCCGCGAACGTGGCGCTGAGCTGAGCGCCGAGGGATTGGGACTTGGGGAGTGGGGAGAAAGGCTGACGCCGTTTTCCGCTCTTTCCCGATCTCCAATGCCCATTGCCAACTCCCTACTGGCGGGCCATTCATGTCAACTCCTTCCCAGCCTAAGCGCAAAGAGCCCCCCGCCGAGCCATTCAAGCGCGCGCTCGGTATGGCGTGCCGCGCGATCGCCGGCGACAAGGAGATGCTGGTCGGGTTCGGCGCCGGCAAGCCGGACATCGACGGCCAT
>CAMAYR010000148.1 GCA_945862355.1 Devosia equisanguinis
CTGCTGTGCATACGCGGGCATTGCACCAGCGAGACCCGACGCGGCAACCGCTGCTGCCAGCCCCAACTTCACTGTTGAACGACGATCCATTGCTCCCTCCATTTTGCGACGCCAGTTTATTCGTGAGGCCGCACACTAACGGCTTACCCCGTGGCAGGGAATATGTCGGTTGCATGAGGGGAGCCCACCTAACAGGGCACTCGAATTTGGACGGGAGGTCGGGCCGACGCCGGCCAGCCCTGCCAGTCAAGCCAGACGCAGCGCACGAATGCCGGGCTTGCCGTCATATGAGGTTCCCCTGCAGGCCGAGCAAAGACCACGGAACATCAACCCGGGGTCTGGTTCCAGGCGACGGCTCTCGACGACTGGCTCTCGACGACTGGCCAAGCCCCTGGCCGGGCGGTATGGATCGTTCCATCATTCGAGGAACGTCGCACCCATGCTGCCCTACACCAACGAAGGCCTTTCCGCTCTCGCCCAAGGCCTCGTACTCTCCCCCTTCACGCGCACCCGCCGGCTGCTGGCCGACATCGAGCCGGGCATGTCCGTCATCGACATGACGATCGGCGAGCCCCGCGAGGAGATGCCGGGCTTCATCGTCGACAAGATCGCTGCGGCACAGGCGACATTCGCGAAATACCCCCCGATCCGCGGCTCCGACGAATTGCGGCGCTCGATCGCCGGGTGGCTCGGACGTCGCTTCAACCTGGCCGACACCGTCGATCCCGCCCGTGAGATCCACCCCACCAACGGCTCCCGCGAAGGTCTGTTCTACGCAGCACTTCCCGCCGTCGGTCGGCGCTCGTTCCCAGCACGCCCCGCGGTGCTGCTCCCCAATCCCTACTATGCCGCCTACATCGGGGCTGCCGCCACCGCCAACGCCGAGGCCGTCTACCTCGACGCGACAGTCGAGACGGGCCACCTCCCCGACCTCGATGCCATCGCCACCGACGAGGACCTGCTGCGGCGGACGGCAGCGTTCTACCTGTGCACACCGGCCAACCCCCAAGGCGCCATTGCCGACCGCGCCTATCTGGAACGCGCCATCGCACTCGCCCGCACCTACGATTTCATGCTGTTCGTCGATGAGTGCTACTCTGAGATCTACACCCGCGACGCCCCCATCGGCGCGCTCGAGGTTGCAGCCGCTACACCTGAGCGTTTTGCCAACGTCGTCGTGTTCAACTCGCTGTCGAAGCGCTCGAACCTGCCCGGGCTGCGTTCGGGCTTTTGCGCCGGCGACGGTGATTTCATCGAGACCCTCGCCGAGGTCCGCAACGTGATCGGCTGCCAGATGCCCGGCCCCGTGCAACACGCCTCGGCCGCGGTGTGGGCCGAAGAGCAGCACGTCACCGCCATTCGCCAAGCATATCGCGTCAAATACGACATCTGCGACGACGTGCTGGGCTCCCGTTTCGGCTACCGGCGCCCGGCCGGCGGCTTTTTCCTCTGGCTCGACATGGGACAATTGGGCGGGGGAATAGAGGCAACCGTAACCCTTTGGAAACGCTGTGGTGTCAAAGTTCTGCCTGGTGCATATCTGGCCCAGCCGGGCCGCACGGGGCACAACCCTGGCGAAAACTTCATCCGGGTCGCCCTCGTGACCGGACCGGCCGAGACCAGAGACGCGCTAGAGCGCATCGTCTCAGTATCCGCGTAGGTCCGTTCCATCGCCATGTCTGTTCAGCGTCCTGGCTCCGAGGGACAGCCCCTGCTGTCACCCGCCGTCGAGCATTCCGTGAACGAGTTGGCGATCCGCCTGTGCGGCGGCGCACTCGTCGCCTTCGCAGCGTCCGCCTGGCTCGCGCTCTTGTCCTGGAAGCTCCGCGACGGTGGGGCCGCCACCGCCGGCGGCAGAGCGACCCGCAACCTGCTGGGTAACTTCGGCGCCGGCCTTTCCGACATGCTGGTGAGCACGGTGGGCATCGCCGTCGTGCTCGTGCTGATCTGTCCTATGATCTGGGGCATGGAGCTGCTCGCCAGCATGCGCTGGATCGAGCGCTTCCGCACCAAGGTCCTCGCGGCAGGCATCGGCATCCTGTGCGTTGCCGGCTTCGCTTCCGGCCTGCCCGCCGTTCCTGGATGGCCTTTGCTCAGCGGTGCCGGCGGAATGCTTGGCGACTTCACCCACAATCTCGCTTCCACTGCCCTTGCCCGTCACGACATGACGCGTGGCCACGCCACGACCACGCTCGTCCTCTTCGCCGCCGGCGCGGTGCTACTCCTTTTTGCACTCGGCGTGCGCGGCGAGCATCTGCGGGCCCTGCGCCGTGGCAAGTCGGTCCCGGATGCACCCGGAACCAGCGGCCAAAGCGCCGCCGCCGCCCCCGCGCCAGTGCGGACGCCGCCTCGCCACGAGGTCGATGTCGGGCCCAAGGCCGAGCCCCAGCTGTCGCTGCCCGCGCAGCACCATCCAGCCGAGCCGCTCCGCCAGATGCGTGCCCGAGCGCCCACGCCGAGCCCATACGATGCCGATCCCGAAGCAGGCTTCGACGACGAGCCATCCACCCGCGCCTTCGCAGAGCGCTTTGCCCCGGGCTCTGCCACGGGCGTTGCAACTGGCCGGCCCACCGCCCGCGCCCGCGGCGTGAGCACCTTGAAGGCGACCCTCGCCCGCGCCCGCGCCGAGGTGCACGCCTATCGCAAGCCCAGCATCAACCTGCTGCGCCGCGGCGCGGGGCTACAGCTCCAGCCGCAGGCCGATGTCGATGCGGGCGCGGCCCAACTCGTCGATGTCCTGGCCTCCTTCGGCGTGAAAGGTGAAATCCGCGAGGTCCGGCCCGGCCCCGTCGTCACCCGCTACGAGCTGGAGCCGGTGCGCGGCACGAAGCTTGCCCGCGTCATCGGACTGGCCGACGACTTTGCTCGCGAACTGGGCGCCACCTCGGTGCGCGTGTCGACGACGCCGGGCCGTTCGACGATCGGCATCGAGATACCCAACGAGGTGCGCGAGACCGTCGTCCTGCGCGATATTCTGGAGAGCGACACGTTCTCCGCCTCGCACATGCAGCTGCCCCTCGCCCTCGGCAAGGGCATCGCCGGCGAGCCCGTCGTCCTGGATCTGGCCCGGATGCCGCATCTGCTCGTCGCGGGAACAACGGGCTCGGGCAAGTCGGTCGGCCTCAACGCGATGATCCTGTCGCTCGTCTATCGCCTCGATCCCTCCGAGCTTCGCTTGCTCCTCATCGATCCCAAGATGCTGGAGATGCAGCAGTACGACCGCATTCCCCATCTGCTCAGCCCCGTCGTCACCGACCCCATCGAGGCCACCCAGGCGCTCGAATGGGCCGTTTCCGAGATGGAGGAGCGCTACCGCCGCATGGCCCAGCAATCCACTCGAAACATCGAGGCATTCAACGCCAAGGTGCGCACCGCCCTCACCACTGGCAGCGCGCTGACGCGCACCGTGCAAACCGGCTTCGACGGGGCCACCGGCCGGGCGATCTACGAGCGCCAGCAGCTCGACGACAAGCCGATGCCCTACATCGTCATCGTCATCGACGAGCTCGCCGACCTGATGATCACAGCCGGCAAGCGGATCGAAGGCCTGGTGCAACGGCTCGCGCAGAAGGCGCGCGCCGCCGGCATCCATCTCGTCATGGCGACGCAACGCCCATCCGTCGACGTCGTCACCGGCACCATCAAGGCGAACTTCCCCGTCCGGATCAGCTTTCGCGTCGCCTCGAAGATCGACAGCCGCACGATCATCAACGAGCCTGGCGCCGAGCTGCTCCTCGGGCACGGCGACATGCTCCTCACCACCGGCTCGGGCCATCACTTGCGCGTCCACGGCGCCTATGTCGCCGATGACGAGATCGACCGCGTGGCGGAGGCCCTGCGCGAACAGGGCGCGCCGGCATATGTCGAGCTGCTGCCGGCCCCCGCAGGCCTGCCACCCGCCACACCAGCTGCGAAACGTTCCCGCGCCGAGCACCCGCCCCGTGACGATCTCTATGCGAGCGCCATCTCCGTCGTGGCCGCCGACCGGAAGGCCTCGCCCGGTCACCTGCACCGGCGTATGGGCATTCCCGAAGCGATGGCCAGCGGGCTCATCGAGCGCATGGAAGCCGATGGCCTCGTCGGCCCACCCAACATGCTGGGACGCAGAGAGATCCGCATCGAGCCGCCTGCCGCCAAGCCCTCGGCCAACCGTTCCGCGGCCTGATCGCACCGACGACAGCCTCATGGCCTCGGCAGCCACGGGCCGGGGCCGACGCCGCACACCTGACCTGCACGACTTCATCGTCGCGAAAGGACGATGACGATCCGGTAACGCAATCCACAGCCAAGCCGCAATGCCGCGCAGTCGCCACTGGACCGCTTGCCCGACGATCGAACATAGCTATGCTCCCGCCACCATCCCGACTCAATGTTCGGACATTCGGTTGCGTATCAACCTCCGAGGGGGAGCCATGCGCCGCAAATTCAGCCTGCCGTTAGCGGTGCCTCTGATGCTTGGCACCCTGCTGGCGACCGCCACGGTCGCCCTTGCGCAGGCCAAGGCCCCAACGGTGGCTCCCACGACGGGGGGAGCAACGACGGGCTGGGCCGCCTCCGCCACGCCGCAAGGAAAGGTAGACGTCAGGCTCGATCCCAAGCAGATCGAGACAGTCAAGCTGGTGAGCGTCTACTTCAACGATCTCAAGCAGATGCGCGGCCTGTTCGTCCAAACAGACCCGGACAAGAAGCGCACGCGCGGGCGCTTCTACTTGATGAAGCCCGGCAAGTTCCGCTTCGATTACTCAGCCCCGAGCCGCAAGATCATGGCCTCCGACGGCCGACTTCTGCGCATCAAGGAGCCCGATCAGTCGAATGAGGACGCCATCGAGCTCGACAAGACGCCGTTCCGCCTGCTGCTCAAGAAGGACGTGGACCTTCTGCGTGACGCGCGCATCCTCGACATTCAGGAATCGGAAGATCTGATCGTCCTCGCGCTCCAGGACCGCGATCCCGATGCGCCGGGCAGGGTGCAACTCTATTTCGTCAAGAAGCCGAGACTCGAGCTCAAAGAGTGGGTCGTCCGTGATCCGCAGGGCCTCGAGACCAAGGTTGAGGTCGGCGATATCAACAAGACCGACGCAGTCGACCCGAAGTTGTTCATCTGGGAATCCGCCAACCCCTTCGAGAACCGGTGAGGCGCGTGTGGCGTTCCATGTTCCGCTGCCACCAGCGGTCACGGTGGCCAGTACGGTCTCCACGGCAACCTGAACGCGAAACTGTCCATACGAATCAACGCTGGTGTGGTAAGTTTGCCGCTAGGCAAGCTCCGATCTGTGGATAACTTGAAACAATCGGTAACGTTTTCGTGATAATCGCACGTTGCCCCTGTTGAAAATCGAAAGAGTGCGCTTAACTATTGGACATGCAGGCGCCGCCACATATCGGCAGTGCCCCCCCGTCTAGCCGACGGTGGCGTCTGCGGCACTGGTTCCCTCCCAGTGCCGGCTCTTTAAGCGCTTCGCGCCCGCCCCTTCCCCCCGGGGCGGGCGCTTTCTTTTCTCCAGATCCCGACGCCCCCGCGCTGCGCTTTTGCCCCTTACTTCGCGCAATGCCGCCGGTAGACGATGAATGCGATCGGGTTGACATACCCCGGCTTCTCGCGCGCCTCGGCCGCACCGTAGCGGAGCGCGTGGTCCTCGCGCCTGTAGCAACGGTGGAACTCCTCGCTGCGCATCAACTCGACATCGGACAGCCACCACGGCTCCGAGACGTCGCTGCCTGGTGCAGTCCCCAGGATGACGAGGTGTGGCCTGCGCGCGAGCACATAGGCGCCATAACCCTTCGCATGTCCGGGAACCCGCTGGTTCAGCGACAGGAACGGCAATGGGTCGCGCCGCGCGATGGTGCGATCGACGAGGCCCAGCGTATCGATGAAGCGCAGGCTGGGTGCGAAGTAAGGCGTGGACCCCGCCGTCGTCAGGGCAACCACCGTACCCGGCTTCTCATTAGCTTCCAGATGCCGGCCCACGATGGTACCGACGAAGGCCGCACTGTCCTTGTGCTCGATATCCGTAGTGACGGCGCCGTACGTCGCCATCGCTCCGGCTGCGACCAGCCAGAACCCGCGCACGGCCTCGGACATCGCCTGCAATGCGAGCGCGGCAAGCAGCGCTGCCAGCGCCATGACCGGCACCAGTAGCCGCGACGCTGGCATATGGTCGCCGCCCGCCCATACGACGTTTCCCGCCTGGCAGCCGATTGCGGCGGCGAGAATTCCCATAGCCGGGCTCACACGCCGGTCGAGCGCGGCCATCATGAGCATCAGCCCCGCTATCCACAACACCGGCACGCGCACCAGCGCGCCGAGCAGATAGGGGCCGCCATTCTGGAGGCGCAGTGAAATCGGCACGCCAACCTTGGCGTAGTACGTATTGGGCAGCAGGTCGCCGTAGTATCCGTAGCGCCAGGCGACGTGCGCCAGGACGACAGCGGCGAGCACGCCGCCTACGACGCCGACGACCCGCACCCGATCGAGCAGCCGTCGAGGCGCCAGCAGCAGGTATCCGGCCAGCGCCGCCCCTGCCGGCACCACGCAATCCGGCCGCGTCAGCACCGCGCAGCCAAGCGCCAGCCCAGCCAGCACCTGACGTCGGAACTGCAGCTCGCGATCGTCGCCGAGCGGCAAAAGCAACCCGACGCCCGCAGTCAACAAGGCTGCGGCCATGACCGTCTCCAGGCCGCCGAGCACCCAGATCACGAATGGAGCCGACAGCAGCACCAGCGAAAGGCCGAGCGCCCGGGCAGCACGACCGTCATCGCCGGGCGCTGCCCGTCGAAGCAAACCCCAGAACCCCGCCAGTAAACCCGCCATCGCGGCCACGTTCACGATCCGCACGGCAACCACCGGATCGAACCCGAGCCACATCACGCCGGTCGTCACCAGCAGATGCAGAAAATTGGTGTAGCCCTCGACCCGCTCCCCGATGTTCCACTCCAACACGCCATGCTGGAGCAGATTGCGCGCGAAACGCAGCGAGATCAGCGCGTCGTCGTGGAGAAAATAGCGCTGAACGTAGAATTGGAGCGCGAAAATGCAGATGGCAATGACCACCAACGCAGCCGGTGCGAGCCGCATCGCCTGGGCGAGCCCCGCCCCCGCGCTACCGACCCCACGTGCACTTGCGCCCCAAAGCAAGGTCCGCACGGCATCCATCTGCAACCCCCGAACGCTCTACCGCGATTAGCCGAGAGTTATGCCCCGTTAGCCTAAATGATTGGTGCACGCGGCGATGACCGGCATCAGGGACTGCGCCAAGTTGCATCGACGCACCGGATCCAGCCCGCCAAGCTGGTGCCGTCCCGTGCCCCGACCTGATTGCCCCGATGTCTTCGTGGTCGGCTACGGCATCTGCCGTCATACTCTCCACCTTCCTCCTCGGCCGATGCCGGTCGGCATAGCCGGCCGCGCGCAAAGCCGGCGTCATCACACTTCGAAAGTTGTGGATGCCAGACAACCTCGCCCGGTGTAGCGCGAATGCGCGTCTGAGCCCCGAAAAGCAAGACTCCCGGCACCGCTGATTGGAGGTGCTGGGGAGCTGTCTGTGTAATCAAGCCACCGCTTAACCGCTTTGGAAGCTATCGGTCGTAGGGTCGCCGATCTTGGTGTCCATCCGTTTCCTCGAGCGCGTCGCGTGGCAAGGCTCCTAACCTCGATCCGTGGCAAGCTCGCACTCGTCGTGATCGCGGCTGTCGTGGTCGCAGTGCTGCTCGCCAGCACGCTGGGCGCCTGGCGAGACACGAGGCGGCAGCTCGCCGACAAGCACGCCGAGCTGCTCGCCATCGCCGATGCGCTCGCCACAACCCTCGCCATGCCTCTTTCGCGCGCTGACACCGCCGGCACCACCCGAGCGCTTTCTGCAATGGGCCGCATCCCAGCGATACAGTTCGCCCGTGTCGTCGACACCGACGGAAGCACAGTCGCCCAATTCGGCATCGGCATCGTGATGTCGAGCAGCGAGCGCGCCGACCGGCCTCTCGCACAGACAGGCATCCTCGAAACCCTGACGCTCAAGCAGCACCAGTACACCGTACCCATCATCGCAGCCGGCCGCCGCATCGGGCGCCTCGAGCTCGTTGCCGATGTCTCCAGTCTTGGAGCATCGTTCCGGGCTTCGATCGAGACCGCGCTCATCATCGCCCTGCTTGCAGCGACGTTGGGAATGGCGCTGGCCATGCCGCTTCTCATGCTCGTGACGCGGCCGCTGGAAGCACTGACGGCCGCCATGCGCCACGTTCGCGCGACGGGGGATTTTACCAGCGTGGTGCGGCTCGAAACCGCCGACGAGAGCCGGCTTCTCGTCGATGCCTTCAACGACATGCTCACCGAGATCCGCACCCGTGACCAGCGTCTTGCGCACCATCGCGACACGCTCGAGCAGCAGGTCCGCGAGCGGACTATCGAGTTGCAGATCGCCACCAGGACCGCCGAGACGGCGAATGCGGCAAAGTCTGATTTTCTCGCGTCGATGAGCCACGAGATCCGCACACCCATGCACGGCATGTTGGTCATGACGGAGTTGTTGCAGACAACGCCGCTCGACGATCGCCAGCGCCGGTTCGCTGAAATGATCACGAAATCGGGTCGCGGGTTGCTCGCCATCGTCAACGACATTCTCGACCTGTCCAAGATCGAGGCCGGCAAGATGGAGTTGGAGAGCATTCCAGTAGAGCCCGCCGCGATCGCGCAGGACGTCGTCCAACTGTTCGGCCCGCGCGCCGCCGACAAGGGGCTCGCCCTATCGGTGGTAATGGACGACGACGTTCCCCAATGGATTGCCGGCGATCCCGTCCGCCTCAATCAGGTGCTGTCCAATCTCGTCAGCAACGCCATCAAGTTCACCAAACACGGTGGTGTCGAGATCGCGCTGGCCATGTCTGCCGACCGCGACTTTCTGAACATCGAGGTGTCCGATACCGGCATCGGGATTCCAGCAGATCAGCTCGATGGAATATTCGAGGCCTTCTCCCAGGCCGAGCAGAGCACGACCCGCCGGTTCGGCGGCACCGGCATCGGCCTGACGATATGCCGTAGGCTCGTCGACGCGATGGGCGGCACGATCACTGTAGAGAGCGAGCCGAGCAAGGGCTCCGCGTTCGTGTGCTCCATCCCCGCCGTCGAGGTCGAGGCAGCCACCGCCCGTCATGCCGATACGCCCGAGCAAGCCGCCAGCTTCGCGGGCATCGCAGTGTTGGCCGTCGACGACAACCCCGTCAATCGCACCGTTCTGGATGAGGCATTGACGCGCCTCGGTGTCGATGTCGTCAGTGTCGAGGATGGGGCAGCGGCAGTTGCCGCGTTCTCCAGTCGGCGGTTCGATGTCGTCTTCATGGATTGCAGCATGCCGACTATGGATGGCTTCGAGGCCTCCCGCCGCATTCGCGCGATCGAGGCGGCGAGCGCATCCGAGCCCACGCCGATCATCGCTCTCACCGCACACGTCATAGGCCGCAGCGCCACCGCCTGGCGCGAAGCGGGCATGTCGGACCATCTGACCAAGCCCTTCACGCTCTCACAGATTGCCGAAACGCTCGCCCGCTGGACTACACCGTCCGCTGTCGCTCCCGCCACGGAGCAACCGACAGGCAGCAAGCCGCATACACCGCCAGTAATCACCGACCTCGATATGGAGATCCTCGGCCTCGTTCTGGAGATGGACAAAGGTGGCAAGCTGATGGCCCGTCTCGTGCCCCTCTACCGCCAGCAGGCCCCTCTCGTACTCGAACGGCTGCGCCGCGCAGCCATCGCCGGCGACATCGCCGAGACAGCCGCCCAGGCTCATGCTCTGAGATCGGCCAGCGTATCGCTCGGCGCGCACATCGTGGGCGACCTGGCCGTCAGGATCGAAACCGATGCCCAGACATCGGGCAGGCTGCCGGACGCCGGGGTACTGGCCGACGTCGAGCGTGCCGTCGCGCGCGCGACGCATGCCCTCGCCGCGCTGCTCGAAACCCGGTTGAATGACAGCACCGCTCGATCGGCTGCCTGAACCGATTGCCTGGGACCCATCAGTCCGCCGCCGCGACCAGGCCACCGACTTCGCTGGCGATCACACTCACGGCGTGTTCCACAGCAGCGGGCTCACGCGGTCCACGCGCGATGCCGACCAGCACGTCGGCGCCGCCCAGCCAGCGCATCTCTGCGTCGGGTTCAACGAGCAGCCGCGAGACCGCCGCCGACAACTCGTAGGTGTGCGTCTCCAACCCCGCCATCCGCAGGGCAGCGAGAAGTGGCACGCGCGCGTTGCGTGCGTGGGCGAGGTAGACCGCCGAGACGGGGATCTCGCCACCTTCGCCCTGCCCCTCGAACTCCTCGACGCACTTCGACAGATCCAGAGACGTCGCCTGCCGGCATGTCGTCGGTCGCTCGCGGTACTGGGAACAGATGTTGTCCACCAGCAACGGACAGGGCAGCTTCGCGCCGAACCGCTGCGAGGGATTGAGCCCGGCGAGTGGAATGCTTCTGTCTACGATCCCGGCAACCCGGCTCTCCCCGGCTCCCTTGCCGGAACGAATGGCGCGCGCCAGCAACATCGCTTCCGGAACGCTCGCCCCGACCCAGCCGTGACAGCAGTAGCCACAGCCCTTGCCGCACGCCAGCCTGGCGGCCCCCGGCGCCCGCTTGCGCGAGGCCTCGCACATCGCATGAACGGCATCCGCCGCGCGGCTGGCGCGGTCGGGAACGGCAGTGTCCCGCAACAAGCGCGCGAGAACGTAGGCGACCGCCACCATGTCGTCCTTGACAGGCGTTTGCGGGAGACCGGCCTTGAGCACTGCCTCCCCCCGCTTGCGCAGCCCCCGCTCCCGCTGCCGCAGCTCCTGACGGCTGTTCACGTCCGCCTCCGTCCGCCAGCACTCGTCTCTCGGTCGTGAAAATCAGCCACTCCCGCACCCCAGTCACAATAGCCGCGCCCTACCGCGTTCCGCAATTGAGGCTTGAATCCCCCTGGACACATGGCAATGTGCATTCAGCGAAGTCGAGAGACCATGCAGGTCCTAGCTGAGCAAATCGGCGCGCCGAAAGCTGCCGATCGACAAGGGAGGAAACACCATGACCGCACGCCTTACAGGGCTCGCCGCCGCCATCATGGCGATCGGTCTCGCCCCGGGCACACTCACTGCCCAGCAATACCCGACGAAAAACGTCACGATCGTCGTGCCGTTGGCTCCAGGAACCGGCATGGACACGCTCGTGCGCGTCTATGCGGAGGACCTGCAGAAGGCGCTCGGCAAGCCCGTCGTCGTCGAAAACCAGCCCGGTGCAGCCCTCATGCTGGCCGCCCAGAACGTGGCCCGGGCCGAGCCGGACGGCCACACACTGGTCGTTTCGACATCATCGCCGATGGCCATCAATCAGGCGCTCTATCGGAAGATCAACTACAATGCCGAGAAGGACTTCGTCCCACTTGCGCTGTACGTGAAGTCGCCCTTCGTGCTGATCGTGAACCCGTCACTGGGCGTCGACAATATGAAGGACTTCCTGAAGAAGGCGCGCGAGGCACCCAAGCCATTCACTTACGGCACACCAGGTGCTGGCACGCTGCTGCATCTGGCGATGGAGGTCTTGAAGCGCGACTTCAAGTTCAAGGCCGATCATGTGCCCTATCGGAACTCCAACCAGATCGTGGCCGACGTCGTCGGCGGACATATCAGCTCGGCCATTTCCGAGACCGGCGCATCCCTCGCCCTCATCCAGGACGGCAAGGTCAAGGCCCTCGGCATCACCTCGACGACGCCCCACCCACGTCTGCCCGATGTGAAGCCGCTCGCCGAGGCCGCGGGAATGCCCGGCTTCGAGGCTGTTTCCTGGCACGTGCTGCTTGCGCCCGCCGCGACGCCGCGCCCGATCGTCGAGCGACTGCAGAAGGAGATGGCCCGCATCACCGGCAGCGACGCCTTCCAGAAGCGGGCCACCACTGTCGGTCTGATCCCGCTCAAACCCGACACCGTAGACGGCATGAAGAAATACATGCAGGTCGAACGTGAGCGCTGGGGCAAGCTCGTCACGCAATTGGGCCTGGCCGGCTCCCTGTAGATGGTCGCCCGGCCCGCATCGTCGGCTGTCGCCCGTATTCGGATTTGAACTACCGCCCCGCAACCGTCCGCCCCTGTCCGCCACTTGGTGGGCTGGGGTTGACGGATATTCCGTTCAAGCCGGTATGCCTCGCCAAAGAAACCGACCAGCTACCCTGCGGGACCGGCAGCCACCGCCATCCCCCGCAGACACCCGCGCGCATCACGCCAGGTCGTCGTTTCGCAAAAAACTGTCTGCCCGTTTCAAAATTCTCAATATTTCTGTGACTTAGCTTTGGCTGGAAGCATCGTTTCAAGATGAACCCCAGGGCAGAGGAGCATGTACATGCTCTACGTCGTACTCGGCACCATCGCGCTCGTCGCGGGCATCGTCGGCTTATTGCGCAATCGCAGGCCGACCGGCACGATGCCCGTCCCTGCCGGCGCCGCCAGCCCCAACAACGCCGTCGCCCTGCTGTCAACGCCGGAGTAATTTTCCATCGGCGAGCCGGAGCAATAATCCATCAGTCTTGAACGTATGAAGGCCCCCGCGCGCGGGGGCCTTCATACGTTCTGCGATCATTTTTCGGTGGCGTCGTCCGGTTGTGTTTCAGGCTTCGTCCG